>CAZDDH010000436.1:0-4015 GCA_964504165.1 uncultured Rickettsiales bacterium
ACGAACTGAGGTAGGAGGAGCCGCGGCTCTTACACCACTTGACGGGACGTAGCTGTCTTGCCCTCGAATACCAGCACGGCGTCAGGAATCGTTTCGAAGAGCTGCCGATATCTCGCGGTGAGATTTAGCAGGGAGTCCAAGGAGCCGTGTCCTTGCAGGGAATCCTGCCACCTGTCGCGTATGTCTTCCGTGAGCGTCGATGGAGCGGCAACGATGTCGCGCAGACGTGCCAGATCGAAGAGTTTCTGGGAGGAGATGTGGTCTCGCACTTCTGAGAGACGCGCTGAAGCGTCGTCGACGTGCCGTGATGGAGAGCCATCGTTCGTCCGGTTTGTCTTGGAATTCGGCACGATGAAACCTTGGATTCCCCTCGTTCATCACAACGTAACATGTCAGATCTGCGGTGTGAGTGCTCAGTCCATGGCCCCCGGAGGCTTCAGCAGCCCGACCTCCAGCGCGTAGCGAACGATGTCCGGGCGCGATTTGATGCCAAGTTTGTCGGCCAATCGAGAGCGATAGGTACCCGCCGTCTTGGCGCTCACGCCGAGCTGTTCACCGATCTGGCTGGCGGTGAAGCCCTTGGCCAACAGCTCGATCACCTGCCGCTCCCTCTTGCTCAGCGCGTCCATGGACGGACCAGCCGAATCCGTCTCCCCTCGGGACGGGAGCTGGATGGCAGGAGATGCTTCTCCGCGGGTGAGCGGCGTGTCGATGAAATGGCCCCCACGATGTACCGTGCGGATGGCTTCCACCAGATCGTCACCCAGCGCATCCTTGACCACGTAACCCGCTCCGCCTGCGTCCATCACGGCGCGGACCAGGGCCGGCTCGCTGTGCATGGTCAGCGCCAGCAGCCTGGTTGCCGGGGCGGACACCGCCAGAACCTGGGCGACCTCGACACCGTTCATGCCCGGGAGGCCTATGTCCAGGATGGCCACATCGGGGGCCGTCTCGGGTATCTCCCGGAGCGCCTCTTCGCCGTCGGCGGCCTCCCCCAGGACCTCCATGTCCGCCTGGGCGTCTATCAGGGCGCGCAAGCCCGAGCGCATCACCCCATGGTCGTCCACGATGAAGACGCGGATCTTTCGGCTCATTTCAGCCGTTCTCCCAGAGGTATGCGCACCGCCAGTGTCGTCCCCTGGCCCGGTGCCGATTCAACGTAGACATCACCGTCGAGGAGGTTAGCACGTTCCCGGATGGATCTCAGGCCCTGGCCAACACGATTCTCCCGCGTCCGGACCACCATGTCCGGGGGGAATCCGGCCCCGTCGTCTTCGATCACGAGACGTACCGTGGAGGAGTTCCTGGTGACGTATACGCTAGCCGAGCGGGCATCCGCATGGCTGACCACATTGTTCAGCGCTTCCTGGGCGATGCGATATAGAGTCAACTCCAGGGCTTGCGGGAGGCGGTCGCCCTCCTGGATGCCGTGAACCCAGCAGCTAACCTGGACATCATGGGTCGCGGTGGCCTCCGTGGCCAGGTGCTCCAGCGCCGCAGACAGGCCCAGGCTGTCGAGGATGCCGGGGTGGAGGCCCTTGGAGATCCGACGGATCTCGCGCAGGGTGGCGGCGCTGAGCCCACGAAGCTCGCTGACGGCTGTCTTCACCGCGCTCTCGTCGGTCATTTCCTCCAGCGTAGAAAGACCGGCGATCATCGAACCGATCCACTGGCCCGCCTCATCGTGTAGCTCTCTGGAGATGCGGCGCCGTTCCTGATCCTGGGCCACCAGCATCTGTTCGACGAACTGCTCCCGCTCTCGCTGCGCCAGCATCGACTCGGTGGTATCCCGGGCGATCCCCTCGATGGCCGTGGTGGTCCCGTGTTCGTCCGTCACCTCGGAGAAGCGCACCTCCATCCACCGCTGTTCGTTGTTCTTGTGTCGAAACCGGATGACGACAGGTGAGGAGAGCAGAGCTGGCGTGGACACAATAGCCGCGAGCACAGCTTGATCCTCTGGATGAATGATGCGCGGCGCGAGGCCAGGATCGTCGAGGAACTCGCGGGCGGAATACCCTGTGATTTCTTCCACTGATTCACTGATTCGGGGCTGCAGTTCGTCGCTATGAGCCGCGCTCTCGATGGGCTGGCGGAAGAGGAGGTATGGCGCGTCTTGAAACAGCCTGCGGAAGCGCCGTTCATTCTGCTGGAGTTTCTCCTCGGCCTGCCGTTGAGCGGTGATGTCGTGCTGCGTGGAGATGAAGTGTTCGACCACGCCATCAGGGGTGGACACAGCGCTGATTCTCGTGCGACTCAGGAAGGTCGTGCCGTCCTTGCGAGTGTTGAACACCTCGCCGGTCCAGTGCCCGTGGGTTTGGATGATATCGGCAAGATCTTCCCCCAGCACCGCCGACTCTGGTGGTGCCAGGCCAAGGTCCTCGATATGCATTCCTTGCAGCTCACCTCGCTCGTACCCGAACAGCCGGTCCATGGCCTCGTTCGTGTACACGATGGTCTTGTCGCGGGTAACGATGCTGATGGCCTCCATGGAGGTCTCGATGGCGCTGACCAGCAGAGCCCGTTCTTTCTCGGCGGACTTGTACTCACGGATGTCGGTCAAGACACAGACCGCGCCCGCCGGCTCTCCGGAACGGTCGTGCATCACGGAGCCGGAGCACAGCACCGGTACCTCCTCGCCAGCGCTCGTCCGCAGGGCCTTCTCCACGTTGCGAAACTCGCCCTGCTCGATCATGCGGGCGATCGTCATCCCCTCCCCAGGCAAATCGTCCCGGCCGAACAGCGCATCGACGGGTTGGCCCACGACGGCCTGGGAATCCGTTCCCAGAGTGACGCGGAGCGAGCGATTCAGCGACTGGATGTGGCCCGCCTCGTCCAGCACGATCAGACCCTCGGTCATGCAGTCCACGAGCGTCCGCATCTCGTCACGCTGACGCTCGAGATCCCCGAAGACCGTCCCCAACTCATCTGCCAGCGAGTTGAACAAGAAGCCCAGCACGTCGATGGAATCGCCTTTGTAGGAGCGATGGATTCGGGCGCCAAACTCGGCGCGCGCGAGCTGCATCATGGCGTCGATGAACGGCGCGAGCTTCGGTCCATGGTCTTGCCCGTTCATGGACGTCTTCTTTCGTCAGCCTTTGGTGGGAACGCTGGTTGCATGGTTCATCTCCCGGCACCAAGCCCGCGCCTCGTCCAGTGAAGCGACCATCGTCACAGGTGTCCGGGGTTTCGTGATTCCCATAAAGAATGAGCCGATAGCTCGTGAGAGGAGCGAGCTGACGACCAGTGCGACGCCGTTGACCAGCCCGGCATCTCCGTCGGCGTAGACGCGGCGGGAGGCGCCATCCATGCTGGTGATAGGATCGAGGAGGACGATGAGGGCGGCGCGCGTATAGTTCGCGCGAATCGCTCGGTGCACGACGCGCACCGTCTCCTGGGCAGTTTCCACTGTCTCGATGGCTCCGTCATCGGGCCAATTGACGAGGACGCTCGGCTCCATTTCAAACAAGCGCCCGTGAGGTGTTTGTCCTACTTGTGTCCATCCGCTGCTGTCGATGGAGTCCACTGTTCTCTCCAATCCTGGACCGCGAATCATGCCAGAGAGTACCTCGCTTCCTGGAGGTTCACCAGGAAACGAAATGATGACGAAGGCGACGATTATACCGATGCGGCAGTGCACCCCAAAGTGGTCGCCTCAAAAAACGATCCTCGAGAATTCGTGGGCAAAAGGTAGGTTGGCAGTAGGATGCTGGTCGGCGGTCGTTTGATGCCCGTTCGCAATGTAGCCCGCGGCCTGTTAATGGATACGATACTCTTGGAAACATGCGCATGGAATGGTTTACATGCGCCATTTGGCGGGCCGTACGGGGATTGGTAGAAATTCATCCATTTGGGCGGTTCAATTCTGAGCGGAAGAGGTCGGTGATCCCCCACGTACTCCGGGGACCATGCTGGAGGAAAATCTGCCTCGTGTCACCGATCTCGAGGGACGGAAGATCAGGGTGGGCGCATCGGCGGAAAGGGGGCGCTGGTAAAGCCGCGTCAGGTTTGACGTAAG
>CAZDDH010000437.1:0-3977 GCA_964504165.1 uncultured Rickettsiales bacterium
TCGACGGCGACGGGTAGACCACCTGCGCTGGGGACTGCTATGAATTTGTTCGGGCGCTCAACCTCGACGACCTGGACGGGGACGGGTACACCCTGTGCGACGGCGACTGCGATGACGACGACCCATCCCTCAACATGGACGACCTTGACGGGGATGGGTCCAGCACCTGTGATGGCGACTGCGACGACGCCGACAACCAGCTCGACGGGATGGATCTGGACGGCGACGGCTGGAGCACCTGCGACGGCGACTGCGACGACGGCAACGCCCAGCTCAGCGGTGAGGACCTGGACGGTGACGGATCCTCCACCTGCGATCTGGACTGCGACGACGGCGACGCGAGCCTCAACACGCTGGACGTGGATGGCGATCTATGGAGCACCTGCTACGGCGACTGCGACGACGGCAACCCCCTCGTCCATCCCGGCCAGGACGACATCTGCGACGGGCTGGGGGATACGGACTGCGACGGGTCGGTGGACGAGGACTGCATGCAGTACATCACGGGGGGAGAATCGCACTCCTGTGGGATCTGGGGGGATGGGCTGGTCCAGTGCTGGGGGGAGAACGACTACGGCCAGTGTGACGAGCCCGGCTCGGAGTTCATCCAGGTCAGCGCGGACCTACGTATGAGCTGTGGCGTGCGCACGGACGGGATCCTGGAGTGCTGGGGCACCTCCTCCTACGGGCAGCTGAGCGTGCCCGCCGGCACCTTCGACAAGGTCTCCGTCGGGAACCAGCACTGCTGCGCTCTCAACACCAGCGGCGGCGTGGAGTGCTGGGGATACGACAACTATGGGCAGTCCTCGCCCCCCGCGGGCACGTTCACGGACGTGAATTCGGGCCTGTACCACACCTGCGGCGTGACCCAGGGCGGCGACGTGGAATGCTGGGGAGTCAACACCTACGCCCAGTGCAACGCCCCGGCCGGAGAGCAGTTCGAGTCGGTCAGCGCCGGGGCAGGGCACAGCTGTGGCCTACTGGCGGACAGCTCCATCGAGTGCTGGGGACGTGACGACTACGGCCAGGCCACTCCCCCTGCGGGTCCCCACCAGGCGGTGTCCTGTGGGGACTACCACACCTGCGCCATCGACATGACCGGGGCCCTCGTTTGCTGGGGCGTGGACACCTGGGGCCAAGCGACCCCGCCGGCGGGCACCTTCGTCCAGCTCGACATGGGCAAGTTCCACTCCTGTGCGGTGACCACGGAGGGCGTCCCGGAATGCTGGGGAACCGATACGGACGGGCAGGCGACTCCGCCCTGAGACCCGCTAGCGCGAGCGGAGCGTGAGGATCGGCTCGGCGTGAGGATCGGCTCGGCGGCGCCGGCTGGGGTGTGCCGGGAATTCAGGCCCACCGAGCCATCTTGGCTCGCGCAAGGACCAACCCGACGGCGGGCAGCAACTTCAGCATCAGCTTCTTGAAATTCTTGGGGGGGCGCCGGTAGGGCTTGTAGGGGACCAGCTTCAGCGCGCCGGTCTGGCACACATCGATGCAGTTGCCGCAGCCGATGCATCGGCTGGGTTCGTACGAATGGACCTTCTTGGTGACGGTGAACGCACGGGTGCTGCACGCGGGCTTGCACAGACCACAGTGTTCGCACCGATCGCGGTCCACTTCGACGATGTATTTCGGTGGCGCGACCCAGCCACGGGCTCCGTGGTCGTTCACGACCGCGAGCAGGTGGCAGCAGCACTCGCAACAGGTGCAGATGATGTTCGGGCTGGATGGTTCGACGTTGGCCGTGAGGAACACCAGCTTCTTGCGTCGCCGCTCATCGATGATGGCCCGCATCTCGTCGCGGGTGACGCTGCGGGCTGTGCCACGCCCCCCGGATCCACGGCCGAAGGAGCCAAAGGACAGGCAGCCGTCCTCGGGAGAGGCTTGCTGGCACTGGATTCCCACCAGCGCGTTTGCGTGACGGCACGCGCAGGCATTCAATACGCCGAATTCATCATGGGCCTGGAGCATCTCCTCCATCAGGTCGTCGTCCACCACATGGGTGCGCTTGCGGAAGCTCTTCGTGTCGGTGATCGTACGAACTGCGGGCAGACGCGTGCCGGTGTAGTCATCCACATAGCCCGTGGCCACCAGGTCCAGGAACAGCCGGGCGTAGCGGCGGTACCATTCGTCGTCCCCACCACCGATCATCACGAACTCGAACATGCCCGGCAGGATCGGTAGCAGCGAGTAGCCGCCGTATCCCTTGAAGATCACGGCTCGGTCGGCCATGCCATCCAGGAGCGGTTGGATGGCCTCTACCTCCCGGCCACAGCGGCGCCCGATCTCCTCGATGGGCTTGGGCAGGTACAGGGGCAGGTGGATGGCCAGTTCCGCTTCGTCCGGGTCGAAGAGGTGATCCACCAGCCGGGAGAGCGGCTCTCCGAGGGGTGGGCCCAGTAATGTGACGCCGCTGTAGAGCTTGGCGAGCCGCTGCTGGGACGGCGCGGTTTTCATGCCTTCCCCGCCCGTGAAGCTACGATCACTCCAGCCATAACGAAGAGTGAGCCCACGAGAGTACGGACGGTGAAGGGCTCGTCAAAGGCCGCCACCCCCAGCAACACCGCGATCACCGGCGTGGTGTAGGCGATGAGCGCTGCTTTGTTGGCCGTCGTGCGCCGCAGCAGCCAGAAGTACAGCGTGAAGGTCACCGCCGAACCAATGATGGCCAGGTAGAGCAGCGCCGCCACGGAGGGCAGATTCAGGTTCACCGGCTCGGCCCGCTCGGTGGCCGCGGCCACACCCCCCATCACGCCGCCGGCGATGAGCATCGGCACGGCGGTCAGCGACAGGGGATGGATATCGCCTCCAAAACGCTTGATCAGCACGCTCGCCAGAGCGGCCACCGCCGGAGAGACGAGCATCACGATCGCCGCAATCATGACCTGCGGACCGCCCAGCAGGTCAAAATCCTCCGAGTAGATCACCGCGATGCCGGCGAACCCGGTGAGGGCTCCCAAGGCAGACATCAGACGCATCCGTTCGCCGGCCACCAGCAGGTGGGCAAACAGCACGGTGAACAGCGGGAAGGTGGCGAAGATCACAGAGGTCAGCCCGGACGGCAGCCACTGCTCACACCAGTAGGTGACCCCGTACGACACGCAGTAGGACAGCACTCCGTGGACCACCCACAGCCATCGTTCGTGGGGCTTGCGGCCCAGTGGCACCCGCCGCGCCAGCACCACCGCCATCAACACCACACCAGCGATGACAAACCGGGCCGAAACGCCGGTAAATGGGGGGATCCCCTCGAGGCCTACGCGGATCGCCGCCCAGGTCGTGCCCCAGATCAGGGTCAAAACGATGAAGACGATGAAGATGCGGGAGGAAGGAGTCTGGGCCATGGATGGCGTCAGCGGTGAGTTAACGGAGCAGCCGCTCCCTCAGTGCTCAGGTCTCGCTCGTCCACAGGTAGAGAGTGTAGGGCTCCGTGTCATCATCGGACAGATAACCCACGACCCAGGCGTAACACTCGGTGCCGGCCGGCAAGACCGCCACAGATTTTCCCTGCTCAGGCTTGGTGAGGTCCACCGTGTCCCCGCTCATGACGTACCAATCCTCGGGATTATTCTCGTCTCCGTAATAGCAAATCATGTACCAGTCCTGGTCACCCGGTTCGTAGTCCCAGTCGAGTACGCCATAAAGGTAACCTTCAGCGGTCGTGGTGAAGTAGAAGGTGTCGTTGTCGCCGTCCCAGCTCTCCGCGACGATGGGGTCGAGCATGCCGGTGATGAGGTCGGCAGTACCATCACCAGAGACGAAGCCCTCACAGGTCTGACGGCAATCCTCCCACAGGCTGAAATCGGTGTCTTTACCGTCCAAGAGACAGTCGTTGGCTTCGGTGTCTTCACAGGTCACGCCGGAGGCCGCGGGGATCTCCCACGCTTCCTCGGTGTCGTCGTCGCCGGTGTCGTCGTCCTCGTCGAACGAGTCAACATCAAACTACAGCAACGCCAAGGCGTGAAGCAGCAACACCG
>CAZDDH010000438.1:0-3971 GCA_964504165.1 uncultured Rickettsiales bacterium
CGTGGTTGCCGTTGAGGTGAACGACCTCGCCGCCGGTGGCGCTGGCCTCCTCGTCCAGACGGGTCAACAGGTCCAGGATCGCCCGTTCGTCGTCACCCCGGTCCAGGATGTCGCCCACCTGCACGACCGTCGTCTGGCAGCCGATCCACCGGTCCTCCTCGTCGAGGACACCACCCATCCGCAGCGCTTCCCTTGCGGCAACCAGATCGCCGTGGAGATCGCCGATGGCGACGATCCGTGGTTCGGATCCGGCGCAGGCATCCACCTCCGAAGCCGAATCATCATCCCCCGGATCGTCCGGTGGGACATCCAGCTCACACCCTTCCAGGAGAGCACCCGCCGCGGCGAGCAGGCCCGCGACCAGCAGCAGCTGTATGGCCAATCCCCCGATTCTCGAACCGTCCATGACGACCTCCTCGGTCAGGCGTTGTCTACAAGGGGCCGTAGTCCATGTTGCGGGCGAGCCCGCTGAAGGAGATCACCGCGGTCCCCGAGCAAAAATCGTCGGACAGCGTGCCCGAATAGGTCCCCGACAGGGTCGTGCCGATGCCGTCCGTGCCCGTATCCCAGGAGGTGAAGTCCACGGTGTCGCCGGGGGAGGGCCAGAACTGAGTTCCTTCGTCGTTCTCCGAGAACAAGCACAGCCCGCAGTCGGCGTAGTTGGTGTCCGCCTGGGTGACCGTATAGACACCGGGACCGGTGGGTCCACCCCAGTTGTCCCAGCTCTCCAGGCGCAAGTTCAGGGTCGAGCCGGACCAGGCGTCCTTCCACACGACGTAGGCGCCAAAGCTGGAGCCGGCGAACCCCGAATAGGCTCCCCGCGCGCCGCCAGACAGGAATCCGGGGAGGCAATCGGTAATGGTGCCGCTCATCAGATCGATCTGAACGGAAGGATCGGGGCCGTAGGGATCGTCGGTGTCGTCATCCCCCGTGGCGTCGTCGTCGCCTTCGGTGTCGTCATCCCCCGTGGCGTCGTCGTCGCCCTCGGTGTCGTCGTCCCCTGTGGTGTCGTCGTCGGCGGCATCGTCGTCATCGCCGGTGTCGTCGTCGTCCCCCTGGGGTCCGGGGGGATTGGGTTGTTCGTCGTCTCCGGCTTCGCAGCCCCAGGCCAGGGCCAGGCAAAGAACAAAGAATGGGGTGAGTTTAAGGGTCGGTGAGAGCATCGGATCCTCCTTTTTTGCTACAGCGGCCGGTCTGCAAAGGACATGCCAGACGTCATCTCCCCGGCGTGATCCACCGGGGATGCGGCCCGACGCCGTTCCTCGGGCTCTGGGAACGCTCCAATCCCGGGGATCATTGCTCCGAGTGGAACGTTCCATTGGAGACGTGGCACGGTGCACAACCCGCCTTGATCGCGGTAGGAAGGGCGGATGCCCGTTGGCACGTTGATTGCTGAGGAGGATGCGTCATGCACACGGACGGACGATGGATCAAGGACGAGGCCGGACGCAGGCTGATCCTCCGGGGAGCCAACCTGGGGGGTAGCGCCAAGGTCCCGTCCATCCGGGCGGCCGACCCACGCAAGGTGTCCTTCGTCGGGCGGCCTTTGCCGCTGGCGGAGGCAGACGAACACTACGCCCGGCTCCGCTCCTGGGGGCTCACCTTCCTGCGCTTCGTGGTGACCTGGGAGGCGGTGGAACACGCCGGGCCGGGCCAGTACGACGGGGCCTATCTGGACTACCTCGAGGAGGTGGTCACCCGCGCAGGGGAACACGGTCTCCAGGTCTTCATCGATCCCCACCAGGATGTGTGGAGCCGCTGGACCGGCGGGGACGGCGCGCCGGCCTGGACCCTGGAGGCGGTCGGGATGGATCTCACCCGGCTGGAGGCCACCGGGGCCTCCATCGCCCCCGACCGGGTGGATCACCCATTGCCCCCCAAGATCTGGCCCACCAACTACGACCGCCTCGCCGCGGCGACGATGTTCACCCTGTTCTTCGGCGGGGATCACTACGCACCGCAGCTGGAGGTGGATGGCGAGCCGGTCCAGGCGTTCTTGCAGAGGCACTACATCGCTGCCATGGCGCACATCGCCCGCCGGCTGGCTCCCCTACCGGCCGTGGTGGGCTTCGGGACCCTCAACGAGCCGGGCACCGGCTACATCGCCCGCCCCAACCTCGCCTCCTGTGACGACTACCTGCTGCGCTGCGGGCCGACCCCGACACCCCTGGACTCCATGCTCTGTGGGGCCGGGCACGCTCGCCGGGCCGACTACTACGAGCTGACCTTGACCGGCCCCCGCAAGACCGGCCGCGTCACCGTCAACCCCGGCGAGGAGCGCCTGTGGCGAGACGGCCACGATTGCCCCTGGGAGCGCCACGGAGTGTGGGGGTACCGCAACGGACGCCCCGAGCTGCTCAGGCCGGACTATTTTGCCCGCTATCTCGGGCAGCCGGTCCAGTTCTCCCGCGACTATCTCAAACCGTTTCTGGTGCAGTTCACGCAGCAGCTCCGGTGTCATGCGCCACAAGCGCTGTTCTTTGCGGAGGGGCCGCCGAGGGGTGAGTTCCCCGCATGGACCGTGGAGGACGGCCCCAACGTCGTGGACGCGTCGCACTGGTATGACGTGATGCAGCTGTTCCTCAAACGATTCGACCCCAGGATAACAGCGGAGTTCGACGGCAAACGGGGGCACCTAGTCCTCGGCCGGAGGCGGGTGGCCGAGCTGTTCGCGCGCCAGCTGGCGCAGCGCAAATCACGGCGCCTGCCCACCTTCTTCGGCGAGTTCGGCGTGGCCTTCGACATGGGCAACGGGCGCTCCTACCGCAGCGGCGATTACTCGGCCCAGAGCGCGGCTCTGTCCACCTACCTGGATGCCATGGATCACAACCTCGCCGGCTGCGCCTTGTGGAACTACACCCCGGACAACAACAACCGGGACGGGGACGGCTGGAACGGGGAAGACCTCTCCATCTTCAGCCGGGATCAGCAACACGACCCCTCCGACATCCACTCCGGCGGGCGCGCCGTCGAGGGGTTCTGCCGCCCCTACGCGCGGGCCATCGCCGGCACCCCCCGCCGCATGAATTACGACCGCCATAGCCGGCGCTTCACGCTGGTGATGGATCCGGATCCGTCCGTGGACGCGCCCACGGAGATCTGTATCCCCCGCCACCCCTATCCCCGGGGGTACGCCGTCACGCTCAGCGCGGGCCACCACGTACGCGACGAGGCCAATGATCGGCTGCTGGTGTCCTTCCCCACTTCGGTCACCCGCGCGGTGGTGACGATAACCCCTGCAGAGAAGACACCATGGGTCCCCGAGACCGCCTGACGCTGGCCCTGCTGGTGGCCATCTCCGTCTTCCTGATGGCGGACCAGAAGATCATGACCGCCATCCTGCCCGAGCTCACCGCGGAGTACGGCGTCTCCCGCATGTTCCTGGGCGGAGTTGGCTCCGCCTTCGTGCTCGTCGGGGTCGGGATCGGGGTCGTGTTCGGCTACCTGACGGACCGCTACTCACGCAAGAAGCTGCTCCTGATCACCGTGCTCGTGGGGGAGATCCCCTGCCTGTTGTCGGGGCTGGAGTGCTGTACGCGGAGTATCGAGGCCTTCACCTTGCTGCGGGTGCTCACCGGGATCGGCGTGGGCGGCGTCTACCCCATCACGCTGTCGCTGATCTCCGATTACTTCCACGAGAAGCACCGCATCACCGCCGTGGGTTGGATCAGCGTGGCGTGGACCATCGGCATGATGGCCGGCCCGACGCTGGCAGGGTTCGTGACGCCGGACCACGGCTGGCGGCTGTCATTCATCCTGGTGGCCGCCCCCGGATTCCCCCTCGCCCTGATCTTCTGGTGGGTCGCCCGGGAGCCTGGCCGCGGCCGCAGCGAGGCGGCCCTGCAGAAGCTCTTCGCCGGGGGTGCCCGGTACACCCGGCGCATCCGGCCGGCCGATCTGCTGGAACTGTTCGCCAACCGCACCAACCGCATCGTGTTCCTGCAGGGGCTGTTCGGCACGGTGCCGTGGGG
>CAZDDH010000439.1:0-3945 GCA_964504165.1 uncultured Rickettsiales bacterium
CGGAGCACACTGGCGATCATGCTTTATGTGTGACGGTCTGCAACGTTGAGGTTTAGTCCGTGAGTTACACGGCTATCGACTTCTTCAAGATAGCCAGCCCTAACTATGTTCGCAGTGGTGTGGTTTGTGATTCGTTCCTGGTGTATACACTTTAATCCGAGATCATTGCAGGTTTCGCGGCATGTGTTTCCGGAAACGCTAAATACCTGTTCAGATTCTGCTATTTGAGTGAGAGTCTGTCGTGCTGCGAAATCCCAGACTTCATATCCAGTTGGTTCTGTTACGCATTTGCATCGAAATACGTAATCATTTCCGTTGTAATTGTGTCCAATTATTGTTGAGCAGTTAATTCCACCGCCAAATCCTCCTCGTAGTCCAGTGAAATTGTAAGGAATGTCGCCGCGTCTGTTTGAGACGGTTTCCGCCGCGACGCATATTCTATTTTCCTCTGCACAGGAATCGTCGCATGTTGCGGTTGTGTGTATGCCTACCACTTCAATATCTATTGATACTGCTTCGTTCAGTGCGGTTGTAACTGCATCGTACACAAAATCATCGTAGTCCGGTGGATTCGGGTCCGCGCCAGCACCCGAGGTTGATGCTGTTGCCTGAATAACTACTGAAATAACTAACAGTAATCGTAGAGTCCGCCTGTAGATATTTTTCTGAAAACTTTCGGCCGTTATAATACTCCTTGATTGAGATTTTGAAAAAGCATCATGTGTCATAATCTACCGTTTGTCAAGCTAAATAGTGATGGGATCATTCGCATTCAAGCTCCATTCGCACGAAAAATCTGGGAATTCAGCCACCAGGGCGCCGTCCCCCCGGACGGTGCCCGGCGATGATCCAGGTGCCGTCGTTCAGCGCGGCGGCCTGGCAACCGTCGAATCAGGACGAGAGTACGGTGTCCGTGTCCAGCACAACCCCGAGTTCCAGATCCATCCATTCGGTGGTCGCAGAGCCCCCGCCGGCCAGCAGGACCGTGTTGCCGTCCGCTTCCACGACGCACGCCCCCCGCCGCCCGACAGACAGCTCCAGGCCTTCGACGGTGCTGAAGGCCCCCGTGCGCAGCAGCAGGATTCGCTCGGTGCGGATCTCACCCTCCTCGGGCGTCAGATCGCCCGGCCGGGATCCCCGGGCGATGACCTGGCCCGCGCTGTCGAGGATCTCGATTTGCAGCGCCTCGATCCGTTCTCCGTCCGCCCCCGTGGTGGGTTCGGGGATGGTGGACTCCAGGGGGACCTCGATGACCTGCGTGTCGGTTCCGTTGTGGTACTGGAGGCGGATCGTCGCGCCGCCTTGCAGGGGATCCGGGTCCACTTCGGCCAGCTCCAGCCGGAGTTCTCCAGGGGTGGAGCAGCCGGCCAGCACGAGCCATATCGGTAGAAGGTACGCCGCGCGCATCGGCGGATCATCCCCCCGCCGGGTGCACGGTGGCAAATACTTCCCCGAGCCATGGGTATAATGCCGCTCCATGTCCACCTGGCATCCCCGTATCATTACCGTCCTTTTCGTGGCCGCCCTCTGCGTGGCCGCGGCCCAGCTACTGGCCTCGTGCAACGAGCGCGTGGCCCCACCCCGGCGTGGCCCCAGCGGCGCACCGATGACCGCCCAGGTCGATATCCCGGATGGGGGCTACAACGTCATCTTGATCGTCGTGGACAGCCTGCGTGCCGACCACCTCAATACCTATGGATACGTGCCGGAGACGTCCCCCAACATCGACAAGTTCGCCCAGAACGCCATCGTCTTCGAGAACCACATCAGCCAGTGTTCGTGGACCCTGCCCAGCCACGCCACGATGTTCCTGGGGCAGAATCCCAGCGCCCACGGCGTGGACCATAATTTCGAGCGGATACGAGAGGACGCGACGACCTTTCCGTACGTCCTGCAGCAGGCGGGGTTCAAGACCCGCGGTATGTCCCACGCGCCGTTGCTGGAGAAGAGCTACGGGCTGCAGCGTGGTTTCGACGTGTACGACGATTCACTCTCCACGGAGCGCAAGTGGAAATCCTGGCGCGTCGTCACCAACAACGGGATGTTGAAGCGAGCGGTGACGGCCCTCGACGACGTCCAGCAGGACCCCTTCATGATGTTCGTGCACCTGTGGGACGTGCACTACGACTACAACCCGCGTCACCCCTACGACGACTATTTCGACCCCGAGTACTCCGGCAATCTCAACACCTTCCACTGGGTCTACAACGACAAGGTCCGCAAGCGGATCTCCAATCGGGATAAGCAGTACGTCATCTCGCAGTACGACGGCGAGATCGCCTGGACCGACCATTACCTGGGGCGCTTCTTCCAGATCCTCGAGGAGCGGGGCTTGATGGACAACTCGGTGGTCATCCTCACCGCTGATCACGGCGAGGAGTTCTTCGAACACGGGCTCACCTGCCACAACCACAGCAACTTCCTGGAGCTGGTCCACGTGCCGTTCATCGTGCACGTCCCAGGCCTCGAAGAACAGGTCCGGGTCCCTTGCCGCACGGCCATGGTCGACCTGTTCCCCACCGCACTGGAATTCGCCGACGTACCCCCACCCGAGGGCGTGGAGCTCCAGGGCCGCTCGCTGCTGGAGCTCGTACGGGACGACACCACCTGCGATCCCGAACGCCCGATCCTGACCGAGACCGTGTGGTCCAAGCACCACGTCTCCCTCAAGACCAAGAAGGGGTACGAGATCGGCATGTACCGGGGGGACTACATGGTCAGCCGGCGGCTATCCAAGCCCACCTCGGACTGGCTGTTCGATCTGAGCACGGACCCGGGACAGCTGCACAACCTGGCCGAGGACGAGCCCGAGCTGTTCGAGTACCTGTCGGAGATCATGCACCAGCAGGCCGTGGAGAACTCGCGCATCCACGGTGAGGCCGGCCAGGGCCGGCACAAGAAGATCGATCGCAAGTCGATGGATACGCTGCAGTCGCTGGGGTACGTGGAGTAGGGCGCCGTCCCGCCCAAACCAGGCAGGTTGTTCCATCCATGGATGAAGCACCCCAGATCCTGTACCGCGACGGCCACCTGCTGGTGATCGACAAACCATCGGGCTGGGCGGTCCACCGGACGCGGGGCCGGCCCACGCGGCTGCTGGTGGATTTCGTGCGTGAGCTGCTGGGCGTGGCCACGGTCCATCCCGCCCACCGCCTGGACGCCGGTACCAGCGGTCCGGTGGTCTTCGCCCTCGATGCCGGGACCGCGCGCCAGCTGGGTGAGCAGTTCCACAGCGGGGCCGTCCACAAGAGTTACCTGGCGCTGGTGCGGGGGGCTCCCTCCGAAGCGGGGCTCATCGACCACCCGCTCCCGCGGCAGCCGGACGGCCCGCCGGTACCGTCCCGGACCCGCTACGCCCTGCGCCATACAGCCGGCCTGGTGCCGCACCCCCTTTCGCTAGTGGCGTGCTGGCCTTCGACGGGCCGCCGGCACCAGCTGCGCCGCCACCTGGAGCATATCGGCCACCCCATCCTCGGAGACACCAGTTATGGCAAGGGCAAGCTCAACCGCGCGGCGACCCGCCGCTGGGGCTTGAAGCGGCTGGCCCTGCATGCGTCGTCCGTGCAGCTGAACCACCCGCTGGACGGGCAACCGCGGAATTTCGTGGCCCCCTTGCCGGATGACCTGCGGGGGCCGCTGGGGGCGATGGGATTCCCCGACGAGAGCCTGGCTGACGTCGCTCCTGCCGAATAGGCTGTGGCCTGCATGGACAACGCGAGTACGGGCGCGGCAGCCGACGCCCATGAAGCGTTGTACCCCCAATGCCACGCACCAGGGGTGGCCATGGCGAGCGCGGAATCCAGGGCGACGGTCCCGAAGCTCAGCCCCGTGATCAGGCTCGGGACCACGGTCACCCACGGTGTGGCGGGCAGGGCGGGGAGGCGAAACGGTCGGCACCCTCACCACGACCCTGATCTCCAGCCGCTCGAAAGTCTGCCTCGACAT
>CAZDDH010000440.1:0-3915 GCA_964504165.1 uncultured Rickettsiales bacterium
CCTGCGTTTCCGAGAGTTGGCACCGTCCTTGCCTTAGCTGTCGTCGAGCCCAACGAACGGCTCGATGAACAACGAGGACTGGATCGTGAAGCCGAAACTCCAACCCGAGGTCATCGCCCGCCCTCATCCGGATGCAGACCGCGATTTCAGCGCCGCGCTCGATCTGATCGCAGACCTGATCGCGGACCGCTGCATCGCCAGGGCCAGGCGTGAGATCGCCGCGGAGATCGGTGTGGACGAAGAACAGATCGACCGGGAACACGGACGGGCCGTCGTCGAGGTGGCCTCCCAACTCCCGTTCGCTGACATGGGAGACGAGCAATGAAGCCAGGGATGTGGATGGCACCGATGCTGGAGATGGGGACCATGACGGCCACCGCCACCTTCGAAGATCCGGACGTGCGTCTGGTCGGGGTGGGTGAGGAGGTTCCGGCCGTTCGCATCGAGGAAGGTGGAGTGGCCGTCGTCTTGGAGTTTCCTGATCGCCACTGTCGGACCCGCTTCTTGCGGCGTCTGGCGCGCCTACCGGAAGTGAGATGAGCCTCACGGCGCCCCTGGCGCTGACGGAGACCGAGGGAAGGCTGGAGTTCGCTCTGCTCTATGCCGGGCTTGGCTGGCCGGTTTTCCCTCTTCACGCCATGCGGAACGGCGCCTGTTCTTGTGGCAACGCATCGTGCCCCAGCCCTGGCAAGCATCCCAGGGTCCACCGGGGCTGCAAGGTCGCCACGGCAGAGGAATCCCAGATCCACCGATGGTGGGAACGCTGGCCTGACGCTAATGTCGCCGTCGCCACCGGTCAAGACAGCGGCCTGGTCGTGATCGACGTCGACCCGCGGCATGGCGGGGACGACTCCTGGGAGACGCTCAAGCACGATCTCGACGTGCCCACCACCTGGGAGGTCCGGACGGGCGGCGGCGGCGTCCACGCCTACTTTCATTACCCGGAAGGCAAGAACATTCGCATCGGCGCAGGTGTGCTCGGCCCCGGCATCGACCACCGCGGTGACGGCGGCTACGTCGTCGCACCGCCGTCGAACCATGCCTCTGGCAGTATGTATTTCTGGGACGTGAACGAGGACGAGCCGCTGGCCGAGCTTCCCGAAGACCTGGCACTACGGCTGACTAGCGTGCGAAAGCGAAAGGAGAGAGCCGAGAACAAGCCGGCGGCCCCTGGATCGGGCCCTCCGTGGTGGGCGGTTTTGCGCCGGGCTGGCTTCGAACCGGACGAGATCGCCACGATCGGCAAGCATCTGGATAAGCCACACGGGGCCCGCGCTGCTGCCCTGTACGAGCCCGGCGACCGACCGCTACCGACGGTCCTCCCCGACGGCCAACGCCACGAGCTGTGCATCAAACTAGCCGGTCTACTCCGGCGTGCCGGGGCAACCGACAACACGATCGAAGCAACCCTGGACCTTCTCGCCACCCAACGGATGCAGCCTCCATGGGAGGAAGAGGAACGGGAAACTGAAATCCGGCGCATGCTCACGTCCACGAGGAGTTGGGCACGAGAGAGGGTCCGGTGGCCCAGGCCGAGCATCCGTGGAATCGCCCGCGCCTTGACCGCTGAAGACGCCACCCTCACCGACCTGCTTCAAGACCAGCACGTCGAGCAAGCCCTACATCGAGTCGGTCGCGATGGCTGGGACATGCTTTTACTCCGCCTGGCTGACGTAGGTCTCAAGCGGGACGCCGTGGCAGCCGTCCGGTCGGTTGTCATCCCCCGGAGTCGTCCGAGCCCAGGAAACCGAGACGGCGATCACCGCCCATGGATCTTCGCACAGGAGGGTGATCTGACCGTGATCACCCCCAAGGCATGGCACGCCGTGCAGGAGGGCAACGACCCTCCTCGGTTGTTCCTGTGCAGCGGAACACCGGTCCGCCTCGCCACGGACGACGACGACACACCGCGGCTCGAGGAACTCACACCCCCGCGGATGCGCCACGAACTCGCTCGCGCCGCTCACTTCTTCATCCACGTCAACGACCGGGCGATGGAGGTGCTGCCGCCGCGGCCGCTCGTCGACGACGTGCTGGCTGTCCAGACGCCACCCGTTCCGCGGTTGCGTCGCATCGTCGAGGTGCCGGTGTTCGCGCCGGACGGCACGCTACAGACACAGCCCGGCTATCACCCCGCAGGCCGGACATTCTACGCCCCTCGCGCGGGTTTCAAGCTGCCCGGCGTGCCGGAGAGTCCCGGCCCTCACGAGATCGAAAGGGCCAAGGCGTGGGTCGCCGAACTCCTGGTCGATTTCCCGTTCGTGTCCGATGCGGACAGGGCCCACGCCGTGGCGCTGTTCGTGCTGCCCTACGTCCGCGACCTCATCGGCGCCGACCCGACTCCCGGCCACCTCATCGAGGCGCCCACCCCGGGCTCCGGAAAAAGCCTGCTCGCCGACGCGGCGACCTACCCCTTCGCCGGCCGCGCCGTCGCCACGGTCACCGAAGCCAAGGACGACGACGAGTGGCGCAAGCGCCTCACCGCCCAACTCAAGGAGCGCCGTGCCGTCATCGTGCTGGACAACCTCGTGCGCCCCCTGGACTCCGGTGCGCTGGCGTCCGCCCTCACCACCGCGATGTGGGAGGACCGGATCCTCGGCAAGAACGAGACCGTCCGCGTCCCCGTACGGTGCGTGTGGGTCGCCACGGGTAACAACGTCACCCTCAGCACCGAGCTGGCCCGACGCTTCATCCGGATCCGCATCGACCCCCGTACGGACCGCCCGTTCCAGCGCGAGGGTTTCCGTCACAACCCTCTACGGACCTGGGTCCACCGCCACCGTGCCGAGCTCGTCTGGGCAGCGCTGGTGCTCGCGCAAGGCTGGCTCTCTGCCGGCTCACCGAAGGCCACCAGCAAACCGCTGGGTGGCTACGAACGCTGGTCGGGTGTCGTCGGTGGCATCCTCGAACACGCCCAGATCCCCGGCTTCCTCGCCAACACCAACGAGCTTTACGAGGCCGCCGACCATGAAGGCGCGCTGTGGCGAATGCTCGTCGCCGCGTGGTGGGACCTCCACCGCGACCGGGACGTCACTTCCTCGGCCCTGTTCGAGATCGCCGAAGACATCGACGGCCTCGTTTCCCAGCGCGGCAGCGAGCGGTCGCAGCGCATCACCTTCGGCAAGAAGCTCGGCAAACAGCACGACCGCGTCTTCGGCGACTTCCAGGTCGTCAACACCGGCGTGAAGAGGCGCGTGAAGATGTGGCGACTCGTAGATGTAGCCCAGGCAAACCGCAAGAAGGTGAATGTCACCAAGTTATCCACAGAACATTCACCCAAACATTCACCTCCCCGGAAACCCAGCAATGACGGGACTTTCCGAAGAACTGAATCGCTCTCATGTGAATATGGTGAATGTTCTCACAACATCTTGAATGCACGAGAGGGGTCTTCTTCAGATCGGGATCACGTACGTGTACGTAAGGGATGCCAGAACATACACCCATATTCACACGACCCCTCGAAAACGCCCGCGGGACAAGGGTTTGCTGTGGGTGAATGTCCGGAGACGGGTATTCACCCACATTCACCGCTGCCGGACGACCCAGTGTCCCCAACGAGAATCGAACGGTGCCGAGTGGACTGCAAGACCTGGTGGAAGTTGACCAGGTCGAGTTGGCCGTCGTCACCGAACCCGAAAGCCCGCTAGGGGGGAGTGAAGGTTGAGAGTGGTCGCCTCGGGGCCGAAACGCTGTCGCACCGCCGAGGCCCCGGGGCGGCCACTGCTCAATGCTTAGGTTAGCCCATCATTCCTTGGTGGAAGGCCTTCGGCTCCAGAAGATGGGATCGAAATCCCCGGTGCCGAAAACAAACAAGCATGCCAAAGTGCCTGTCTGCTCATGTCGGTGGCCGGAATCGCGCCGGAATCGCGCATTGCTCGACTCGGAGTTGGTAGCCTACGATGTCATGAGAAA
>CAZDDH010000441.1:0-3879 GCA_964504165.1 uncultured Rickettsiales bacterium
CTACGACGACGCGGACGGCGACGGCTACAGCACCTGCGACGACGACTGCGACGACTCGGACGCTGATGTCAACGTGGACGCCGACGAGGACTGCGAGGACGGCATCGACAACAACTGCGACGGCCTCATCGACGACGAGGACGAGGAGAACTGCGGCGGCACCGGCGACGACGACGACGACACGGCTGACGACGACGATGACGACGACGACGACGACGACGACGACGATGATGATGACAGACGCCGCGGACGATGACGATGTGGACGTGGGCGACGACTGCAACTGCGACTCCACCGGCCGTGGCGCCACTTCCAGCTCCCTCGTCTTCGCCCTACTGGCCGGCCTGGCCCTGATCCGCCGCCGCCAGCGCTAGTGCGTCAGTAGCCCTTGGCGGGGACCCCCACCGCCACCTCATAGAAAGCTGCGTTGCCACGGTCTGTGATGTAGATGCTGCGGTCATCCCAGCCACCGATGCCCGAACCCCACTGGAGGTTGGTCATCCAGCCGTAGGCCTGGAGGTCCATCAACGTTTCCGGGAGCACTGTCCGGAAATCGGACGGGGGGACCGGAATTCGGTCCGTTGGCATTCAACAACGCAGACAGAGACGCCATGCTATCCTAAAATTATTTAACAATATCAAACTATTACGCTAGATAGTGGATATTTGGCAACTACTCAGGCTCAGGAAGCATCACTACAGATCGATCGACGGGAAGACCGACTTTATCTCTGGGATCAGCTGGCTGTGGCTGCGTGCGTCTCCGGCAGTTGGAGTGGGCTGTCCCTGGGATCCCATGCGGCGAGCTGTGCCGCAAATCGGATGAAGTCTTGCCCACGGAGGTCCAGGGTCCGGATCAAACTCATGAAGATTTGCTGGTCTCGCCGACCGCGGTCCGATCGGTTGCCGTGCGAGGTCTTCCGCATGAGTACAACGCAAATGACTTTGCGTTCGGAATCACGGTATCTGGTGAGAAGTGTGGGTATGGCACTTTGTTATTTGAACTCAAGTTTGCGAAGCGTTGTCCGATACAAATGGTGTGCCGAGACTGAGCGCCAATTCTGACGACTGTCTCTCGACAGGGTGTTCGGTTTACCGGCTGTCTGTCCGGTGGGAATTGCTGGCCTCCAACCGGGTAAGCAGTCGTTTATACACGTAGTGGAATGAGGATAGGGTGCCTCACGACTGCGCTCATCTCACACCACTCGTGCGTGATGAAAAACGATTGCCGGCTCAACGTATACAGCAAAATCGGACGCACTGGTACGTACATGCTACTGGACAACGGCAGTTCGCCGTCTTTGGAGGGAGGTAGACAATGACCGATGAATCTGGATGCAGAAGCGATAGCACAAATCGACAACGATTACTCATCGTCGACGACGAGCCATTCTTCAGGACATTCTTGCCTCGTTTGCTAGGCGATAGTTACGACGTCCAGGTGGCAAACGGCGCCATGAATGCCCTGGAGCTACTCTCCAAGAGCGATGTCGATGTATTGTTGACCGACTGGGAGATGCCAGTCAGAGATGGTATCTGGCTCCTGAAAAAGACAAGCGAGGCGTTTCCTGAAGTCAGGCGCGTCCTGATGTCAGGCTCTTTTAGGGAAGAACGCAACGACTACGACAACGGGGCTCTCTGCCATGCGTTCCTTCATAAACCGTTCAGCAAACAGCGGTTGGTTGACGCCATCTCCTCGGAGGTTTGATCCGCGAGCATCTGGACGGACCGCCAACACTTCCGAGAACCTCTACCCAGCAAATTCACGAGAAATCCCGTCTCAGTAGCATGGCGTGTAGAACGTGGGGTGACCCGGCCCTGGCGATTGCCGAGATCACGAGGGGTTCAATCGGCAATGGGGTTTCCAGGACCGGGCCATAGACTGAAATTTTTGAAGAATGACGGCTACCCCTCAACGATCCTTTCAAGATCGTATCTGGAGTCCCGCCACGTGGTCAAGCCCCGATGTATCACCGAAATCCCTCGCTCCTGCTCACCCGTCGTGTCATCACCAAATTCGAACTCTCGCACCACCGCGACGTAGAAAACCTGGCAGCCTTTGCCTAAAAAACTGGTTCGATGCAACGGTGCGAATATCGGACAGATGGGCGGTGTTGGAGCCATTGGGCGGATTGTCCCAAGAGTACCCTCGGTCCGGATTTCCAGACCTGGCAAACACGCTCACGCAAAGCTCTGGGACAGCAGCTGAGGGTCGATCCTGGCCTGTCATTTGATGCTGATGACGCATGCGCGTTACCATAGATCTTAGGATCGTTTTGGGGAGCGGGCCGCAACCAACGTATGGTTGACCTTGCGTTTGGCCATCTTCAGGCGATCTGAATGGCTACCATGGGTGAGTCGGAGCGCTGGAAATGAGGGCGGAGGGTTTTCGGAATGCGGGTCCTGATCGCAGAGGACGACCTGACTTCGAGACTCATCCTCTCCGCCACCCTCAAACGGGGGAACTACGACATCATCGAGGCTGTCAACGGGAAGCATGCCTGGGAGGTGCTGAGCAATGGCGGTGCGCCCAGATTGGTGGTGCTCGACCGCAATGTACGCGGTATGGATTGCCTCGATATCGTCAAGCGCCTGCGGAACCACGAGTCGGCCCAACCGCCCTACATCATCATGCTGACCCCCAAGACGAACATGGAGCACATGCTCGAAGGACTGACGGCGGGCGCGGATGACTATCTGATCCGTCCCTTCGACCGGCGAGAGCTGCTGGCGCGGGTTGAAGTGGGCCGCCGCATGCTCGAGGTCCGGGACAAGCTGGTCATCCAGACGGTCGAACTCCAGCAAACCCACACCCAGCTGGCCCACGCCCAGAAACTGGAGGCGGTCGGTCAGCTCGCCGCGGGCATCGCCCACGAGATCAATACCCCCACCCAGTTCGTCAGCGACAGCGTCTTCTTCATCAAGGAGGCATTCGATGACTTGCAGCAGTTGCACACCCGGTACCGCGGAGCGATCCAGATGTTGATCGCACAAACCGGCAACGGGCCCCTAGCTGCCACGATCGCAGAGGCGGAAGAAGACGCGGACCTCGAGTACATCGTGGAGAATCTCCCCGCCTCGTTCGACCGGTGTGCCGATGGGCTCTCGCGCATCGCGGCCATCGTCGGTGCGATGAAGGAGTTCGCCCATCCCGATCGGGGCGAGCAAGTTCCATCCGACATCAACCAGGCCATCCAGGCCACGTTGACCATCTCGAAGAATGAGTACAAGTACGTGGCTGATGTCGAGACCGAGCTGTCACCGTTACCGCCGGTCGTATGCCATATCGGCGAGCTCAATCAGGTGTTCCTCAATCTGCTCGTCAACGCGGCTCACGCCATCGAAGATGTGGTGGGGGACTCGCACGATCGGGGTACCATCCGTGTGCAGACCTCACACTGCGAGGACATGGTGAGGCTGGAGTTCGCGGACACTGGGGGAGGCATCCCAAAAGACGTTCAGGATCGGATCTTCGATCCATTCTTCACGACCAAGGAGGTGGGCCGGGGAAGTGGACAGGGGCTCGCCATCGGCCGCTCCATCATCGTGGACAAGCACGGCGGAACGCTAACCTTCGAGTGTACCGAAGGCCAGGGCACGACCTTCATTATCGAACTGCCGGTCGGTGGGAAGGCGGACTAATGGTCCGGTCCGACTCTGCCGTCGCCAAGAAGCGAATCCTGTTCGTCGATGACGAGCCGGAGATCCTCGCTGGACTGCGCAACCGTTTACGGCGTTATCGTCGCAAGTGGAAGATGACGTTCGTGGAGAGTGGAAGGGAAGCCCTCGACTTCTTGGGTAGCGAGCATGTCGATGTGCTCGTAACCGACATGCGCATGCCCCAGATGGACGGCGCCCAGCTCCTCAAGCGCGTCCACG
>CAZDDH010000442.1:0-3854 GCA_964504165.1 uncultured Rickettsiales bacterium
CCGTCACGCAGGTCAGAAAGTCGCTCAGCCGATCCTCCGTATGACGGGAGTGTCTTGTTTAGCGACGATTTTTCTTTCGAAAATTTGGAGTCCATCGAGGCTCGCATCATTGCAGCGTCCAGAAACCTTCGTCACGGTACCCCGCCTGAAATAGGTTGACACGTCCCCTCCCGAAACCCCGGTCCCGTACCGGGAAAGGAGGGACGAATGGGTTGGTTCTGGAAGAAGAAGGCAGTCGAGGAAAAGGAGCCTGTTGTCGTCGAGCGGCTGGAGCGGCCACGGGCATTGCCCGAGCCGGTGGAGGCCGAGGCGGAGCCGAGGCCGAAGCCGGCTCGTCGCCGGAAGCGTCCGCCGATGGAAGTGCGGCTGCTGGCTGTGCGCGGTTGTGAAGCTGGCCTGGCCGCCAAGGAGATGGCCAAACTCGCCGATGTCTCGGCATCGACGATCAGCAAGTGGTGCGCGATCTATCGCAAGGAAGGCGTGGACGGCCTGGCCCGTCGGCCTAGTGCCGGAACCACCCGCAAGATATGCCGGGCCCTGGAAGAGCGGATCACGACGCATCGCGAAGCCCACCCGGAACACGGCGTACGCCGCGTCCGCGACGAACTCCGCCGCAACGAAAACCTGGCGGTCAGCGCCGAGACGGTGCGTCGGGTCGTCAACGATGCAGACCTGGGCCAGCCACCGCCCAAGGCCAAACGTCGCCCCGTACAGATCCGTCGCTTCGAGCGGGCCGTACCCAACGCGATGTGGCAGATCGACATCTTCACCTTCGAGCTGAAGCGGATGTATCGGGTCTACCTGATCGGGATGATCGACGACCACAGCCGGTACATCGTCGGGCACGGCCTGTATCGCCAGCAGAAGGCCGAGGCGGTCATGGAGGTGGTCAAGGGGGCCATCGGCCAGTGGGGCGCGCCCCGGGAGCTGCTGAGCGACAACGGACGACAGTTTGTAGCATGGCGTGGCAAATCGGCGTTTCAGAAATTGATGACACGGCAGGGCATCGGCCATGTGCGCAGCGCGCCGCACCACCCCATGACCCTGGGCAAGATCGAGCGCTTTTGGAAGACGATCTGGACGGAGTTTCTGTCTGACGCACAATTCGCGTCGTTTGCCGACGCGACCCAGCGTCTGGCGCACTGGATCGCCTACTACAACCACCAGCGCCCGCACCAGGGGATCAAGGGTGCATGCCCAGCGGATCGTTTCTACGGGATGGCGGATGACGTGGAAGCTGCCGTGGGCCAGGGCTGCAAAGAGAACTCTCTCCGTCTGGCCCTGGGCCAGGAGCCCGAGCCGCCGCTGTACTTGCTGGGCAAGCTGGGTGGGACGGATGTGCGGGTGACCCGCAAGGGCGAGGAGATCGAGGTCAAGCTCGGGGAGCAGGTCCACGAGGTGATCCGAATGGGCGCAGCGTTTACGCTGGACGAGGACGGACGAGGACACCGGGAGGAGGCCGACGATGAAGTGGAAGGATCTCAGCGGCGAGGAGCGGTACCGGGTGGTGGAGATGGCTCGGACGAAGGACGTGTCGATCAAGGAGCTGTGCGAGACCTTCGGGGTGTCGCGCCAGACCTTGAGCCGGGCGGTGAAGACGGCGGACGAGGCGGCAGCCCGTGCCCTGGAACCCAAGACCCCGGGCCGCAAGGCCAGGACCCTCAACGAGCAGGAGATCACCGAGCTCAGTGGCCAAGTGGAGGGCCTCAACAAAGAACTGGAACACTGGAAGACGAAGTACGAGGTGGCGGAAGCCTTCCTGGATCTGTCCCGCAGGTACGACAGGGGGGAATCCCTGGAGAAGCCCTCGGGTGTGCGGAAAAAAAAGCGTCGCAAGAAGAAGCGAGAGCGAAACAAGAGATAGAACCCGCGCCCTACGAACTGCTCTGGCGGGAATGGGCCAGCGACGAGGATGGGGAGTCGGGATGATGGCCGCTGTCCAGGGCATCGCGGTGGCCTCGCTGGCTCGCTGGCACGCCAACCAGCAGGACGGCGACAGCTATGCGCGCCCCAAGCCTGGCCGGCCCAAGGTCATCTCGGCTTCCGTGGCCTGGAAGCTCCGTCAACGGTACCTGGACAGCTACGGTCAATGGGGACCCCGAGTCTTGGCGTGCTGGGCTGATCGCGAAGGCCTGGGCAGGTACAGTCCCACCACGATAGCTGGTGTGATCGCGGATCTGCGGCCCGAGAAGCCACCCAAGCTGGAGCCCTGGCACTACGAGGTGACGGCCCCGGGCGCGGTGTGGAGTGAAGACGGCGCCAGCTTCAAGGAGCGCGGCAAGAAGAGTGAGATGATCCTGGTCCAGGACGAGTGCTCCCGGTACAAAACGGGCCACGCGCTGTGCTCTGGACCGGCGTCGGGGAAGGACGTCCGCAAACTCCTCGAAGAGCTGTTTCAGACGCACGGAGCCCCCCTCGTCCTCAAGCGGGATGGGGGCTCCATCTTTGATGAAGACAGCGTCCGGGCCCTGCTGGATGAATGGGGCGTCCTGTCCCTCGTCAGCCCACCGGGGACGCCCCGCTACAACGGCAAGATGGAACGCGCCGTGCGTGATGTGCGCTCCCATGAACGCGCGCAGCGAGAACACGGCGCCGGGGGCACGCTCGAGGAGCGGATAGACCTCGCCATCGAGGACCTCAACGAGCATCGGCCTCGGCCCGTGCTCGGCGGTAGGACCGCTACCGAGGTCTTCGAAGACCGCTGTGATCCGATCCCGAATCGACAGCTCTTCCGCCGAAAGGTGGAGCAACGAACACTGGAACTGAAGGAGGAGGCTGCGTCACGTCGCGAGATGGATGCCGCTTCCAGGAAGGCAATCGAGGACGTACTATCGAGTTACGGACTCATGAAATGGAAGGGGAACGCGTCAACCTATTACCGCGCTGAGACCGTGACAAATTAACTGGGCGCTACAGACTACGAGGCCCCGGCGTCCACCGTCGAGATCGAGGGCGCGATGCACCCACTCGGCCCGCTCCGCGAGGAGTTGATCGTCGAGACAGCCGGGGATTCCATCGCGTACCTGACCGACTTCCTGCTGGATGATCCAGCGATGGAGTTGCTCGGCGACGCGCTGCAAGGCTGCCGGACCATCGTATGCGAAGGGCAATACCGCCACGCGGATCTGGAGCTGGCCCGCAAGCACTTCCACATGACTACGGTCCAATCCGCGACCCTCGCACAGAGGGCCAAGGCGGAAGAACTGATCTTGTTCCACCTCTCCGACCGATACGACCGCGCTGCCTGGGCCGAGATGCTGCAGGAAGCCAGGAAGGTCTTCCCCGGCGCTCGGTATCCGGAGCACTGGAGCGTGGACGTGACGTGACGTGACGTGACGGATTTCACCGCCTCCTCTCCCAGTACGTATCGAATGCAACGCAATGTTGCCACAGTGGCCGCCCGAAGAGGTTAGAATCACTGGCGTTTCGAGCCCCGGGCCTTGTCACGCCTGACGAGAAGGACTGGCCCGCATCGCCTCCCGTTGGGTATAGGTGCAGCTGCCCCGACTGGCGCAAGGCAGGACCGATGAAACAACGTTGGACTCACATCGCTCACCTCATCACTCCCTTGGTCTCCACCGCGGTCCTGGCCTGGTTGGCCGGTTGCGATCCCGTGGCCTCCACGCCGGAGAACGAGTGCACAGGCGAGCGGAAGCTCCGGCTGCAGGTGGTGGAGTACGCCAACGAGCAGTTCGTGGCCGGTGGCGAGTGGTACCGGTGCACCGATGGGTTGCTGGATCCCTCCCAGGAGCACCCGCCGGCCGTCCTCTTGTCGGACGATGGCCTGCACTGGACCGTGCCCGGAATCAGACTTGATTCGCCAGTGAGGTGACCTCCACCTCGGAAGCCCAGCG
>CAZDDH010000443.1:0-3853 GCA_964504165.1 uncultured Rickettsiales bacterium
GTCGAGGAGATCGTGGTGGTCACCGCCGACGGCTGCGAATTCCTGTCGCCGCCTCAGATGGAGCTGTGGGTGGTGGAATAGCCCCCATTTCCCGCCGATCCCTTCCCGCAGTCCTTGCCTAAAACCCGAAATTCCCCAATCCTGGTACGTGGGAGGACCTCATGCGTATCCGAGGATGGCTTGTTCTGGCGGTGATGATCGGATTGTGTGCCTGCAACGAGACTAAGGACGACGACGCCCAGGACGACGACGCGGCCGGTGACGACGACGCACAGGACGACGACACGGGTGACGACGACGCCCAGGACGACGACACGGGCTCGGGCGATTGCATCGGGCCATTCCTGGCCATCCCGGCCCTCGAGGACACCTTCGAGCCGGACTGGGAGGAGACCCAGACCGCCTGGCGCCGGGCCAGCTGGATGCAAAACGGCACCCAGATGTCGCCGGACCGCTGCGAAACGAACGAGGAGGGCCTGCTGGAGCAGACGGTCCTGGCCGGCGAACCGTATTACGGCGGGTCGATGCAGAGTTCTGCCGAGTACCTCTACGGACGCTGGGTCGGCCTGCTCAAGCCGTCCGGCGTGCCCGGCGCCCTCAACAGCATGTTCACCATGGACTGGGACGACATGAGCACGCCGGACACGGACGGCGACGGCACCCACCAGGAGATCGACATCGAGTTCCTGACCTACACCTTCGGCGATGGCGCGGGGGAGGTGCACTTCGCCGTGCACCGGCCGGATTACTCCAACTACTTCGTGGAGGACGTCGAGCTGGATTTCGACCCATCGGCGGATTTCCACGAGTGGGGCTTCGACATCCTGCCGGACCGGGTGGAGTGGCACGTGGACGGGGAGGTGCTGGCCACCTTCACCTACGACGCGACGATCACCATCACCGGCGCGTACGAGATGTTCTTCAACTCATGGACGGCCGAGAACTGGATCAACGGACCCCCCGAGACGGACGCCGTCTATCAGATCGACTGGGTGCGCTTCCATCCCTACGACGAGGACTGCGCCGCGGCTCAGTGAGCTGCCCCACCGAACATGTCGGCGACCATCTCCCCGGCGGTGTCGTACCGATCGTCCGCCGTCTTCTCCATGGCCCGCAAGACGGCCCCGGCCACCGAGTCCGGTAGGGAGGGGGAGAGCTTGCGCGGATCCGGTGCCGGCTCCTGCAGGTGGGCCAGCATCAGCGCCACGGCGCTCCCCTTCTCGAAGGGGCGGTGGCCGGTGAGCAGGCGGTAGGTGAGCACCCCCAGGGCGTAGACGTCGGCCCGGGCGTCCACCTTGGTCGCCTCGCGGATCTGTTCGGGGGCCATGTAATCGACGGTGCCCACCAGATGGGTCCGGGTGAGCTTGGTAGCCTCCGAGATCTTGGCGATGCCGAAGTCGGTGAGCACGGACCGGTAGCGGTTGGCGTCCGCTCCCTCCAGCTTCTCCATCAGCACGTTGGACGGCTTGAGATCTCGGTGCACGATGCCCTTGCCATGGGCGTGGTCCAGGGCGCTGGCCAGCTCTTCGAGGACGGGCTGCGCCTCGTCCAGGGGGAAGGGACCGCTGAGGTTGAGCCGCTTGGACAGGTCCGGGCCATGGACGTACTCCATGACGATATAGCGCGCGCCGTCTTGCAGCACCCCGTGGTCCAGCATGCGCACGATGTTGGGGTGGTCCAGGGAGCCGATGATCTGGGCTTCCCTTTCGAAGCGGGCGACGAACTCCTCCGAGTCGTCGGAGAGGTCCTCGTGCAGGACCTTGATGGCCATGGTGATGCCCTGCTCCGCGTGGGTGACCCGGTAGACGTCCGCCATACCGCCCCGTCCGATGAGCCGCGCGTCTTCGTAGCTGGCCAGTGCCTCCAGGGAGTCCATCGCGCCAGCAGGGATCACCTTTCGGCCCGATTTGCGAGCCGAGTCGTACTCGATGCCGATGCCGTAGATGCGGCGGTTGACCCAGCGGTGGAGGAACCGCCGAGTGGGCATGAACGCCAGCCCCACCGCCAGCGTCGAGACGCTCAGCACGATGCCCATCTGCCCGCCGTCGGTGAGGGCCAGCATCAGCTGGCGGATGGCGAAGACGCTACCGGTGAAGAAGACCGCCAGCGCCAGGGTCAGCCCGCCGTACACCAGCGAGCGGTTGATGAGGAAATCGATGTCCCACAGCTTGTAGCGCAGGATGGCGAACAGGAACGCCAGCGGGATCAGCAGCAGCGTCAGCTCGTACAGGAAGTACATCGACACTTCGAACAGCTGGTTGGTCAGCGGCGATTCGAAGATGCCGGGCACCACCTGCAGGGTCACCGTGATGACCACCGCAACGGCGACATGGGCCGACACCAGCACCACCACCCACTTGGTCTGTTGCTTCTCCGCAGGCGTGGAGGTGTTGCGGTAACGATGGATCTGGGCCCCCACGCCCACCACGAAGACCACCATGGCCACGATGTACCCCAGGACGTTCGTGCGGACCCAGAGTTCTCCCAGCAGGCCGGGCAACAGGGCGCGGGCAGCGATATAGGCCACCCAAACCAGCACCAGCCACCGGCTCCAGCGGGGCACGAAGCGCCCGTTGGGGAACAGGAACAGCAGCAGGGCCGGCAGGAGCATGCCCAGCGCTCCCTGCAGGGTCACCAGAGGTTCCGCCCACTCGTAGGCCCGCCCCAGTCCGTCCACGTTGAATGTGGAGGTGGTGGCGGTGGAGATGAGGAACATGGACGCGATCCAGGCGATCCAGCTGTCCTTACGGCGTGCGTAGATGATGACGGCCGTCACCAGGCAGACCGCCACCACGGACATCGCCACGATCTCCAGGCCGATGAAATAGGCCTTCATGCTGATGCCCAGGTCGGCCAACCCTGCCTGCTCCTCGGGCAGCAGCCGCCCCAGATCCACCGTCTCGTCGAGGTTGGCGGCGGGGATCATCATTTCCCGGTAGTGGGGCGGGATCCCGGCGATGCAGGCCCCCAGCACGATGGTCGCGAGGATGACCCACGCCACCTGCGCCATCCACATGCGGTTCTCCCGGATGCGCACGTAGGTGTCGCTCAGCGAGCGCATCCGACGGGTAACGCGGTCCTGGTTTTCGCCGTGGGTCATCCGGTTTGCCTCAGACCGTCAGGATCGTCGCGACGAATTCGGCGGCGAACATCCAGACGGCTTCGATCACGGCGATGAGGAGGATCCCTTTCCAGCTGAGCTGATGGATGCGGCCGATGAGCAGCGGCAGGCTGATGCAAATCGCCGATTCGGTGGCGATGACGTAGATCGGGGTCGTGCCCAGGACCAAGTAGCAGTTGTCGTAGTGCCAGTAATTGGCGTGGCTGGCCATCATCTCGAACATGGGGACGTAGGAGGCCCCCAGGACCCCCAGGATCACCGTGGCGACGAGCAGACCCCAGCGCTGGGTCATCCACCAGGCGATGAATCCCATCTGGACCATCACGATGGCCCAGGCGAAGGGCATGTAGAACGGCGAGGTCCACAGCAGCGGCTCGTCCTGGGGGTAGAACAGCGTCTTGGACCACGATACGTCCAGGGCGTCTGCCGGCAGCTCGCCGAACCCCACCAGCAGCCCGAACAACAGCAGGGCCCCGATGACCCGGTCGCGGGTGAGGGCCAGGTAGGCCAGCGTCACCGCCAGGGCCACGAAGGCGCTCAGGGCGCCGAACTTCCAGCCCAGCCCGAGGAAGGCGGCGGGCAGATCCACGCCGAGGGCGACCGCACCCAGCGCGAGGATCAGGTACCAGCGATGGCGGTTCGTCGGTTTCAGCGAAGGCATTGTCGGCCAATATAGTGGAAAAGGGGGGTAGACGGTTAGCGCCTCCACCCCCTACATGTTGTGGTCACCAC
>CAZDDH010000444.1:0-3845 GCA_964504165.1 uncultured Rickettsiales bacterium
CGACGACTCGGCCGGCGATGATGACGACGACGATGACGTCAGCGACGACGATATCGAGGACGACGATACGGGGGACGACGACGACGACACCGGCGATGACGACACCGGCGACGACGACACGGCGCCCACCTCCGGCGACGCCCACCCGGACTGGGTGGCGGCCGGCCCCATGACCTACGACCACACCACCGGCGGCGGCGCCTTCAACGACCGCACCATCGGCGAAAACGACGACGTGGTGCAGTCCATCGACGGCACCCAGTTCGCCTGCGGCGACATCGTCACCTTCTTGATGGCCGTGGTGGTGGACGGCGGCCTGGCGGCCAACAACATCACCTACGAGGCGGAGCTGAGCTTCGAGGCCGAGCCTTCGGGCCAGCCGGGTGTGGCCTACGCCGACGTGCTGCAGGTCATCCCCAACTACGGCGTGGTGCAAAACGGCGACGGCCCCGGCGGCACGGACGCCGGCATGCTGGACGACGGCGGCAGCACGGTGACGGTCATCGACGAGTACTTCATCCCCATCGGCACCCAGCCCTTCGGCGGCGCGGACGAGATCTACCTGATGTTCCAGCTGGACGATCTGGAGGCCGGCGAGCAGGTCATCGTACGCATCGACTGCTGGCTCATCTGCGACCCGGGCAGCGGCCCCACGGGCAACCTCAAGGCCGAGGTCAACCAGGCCCGCCTGGTGGAAGCTGACGGCAACCCGGTCTCACCGCCGGTGGAGTTGAACGTGGGGACGATGTCGATCCCGCTGGGTTCCCTCAGCGACGTCCTCGACGCCGAGAACTAGTCGCTAGCCACTCCTCTCCTACCCCCTTCGTTCACCACATTCTCTCCATATTCGGTCACGGTCACGGTCCACGGTTCACGATCTCCGCCAACTCCACATCTAGTAGTCGTACGAGTGGGGACCGAATAGGGCGAGCACAGGCGTGGGAGTAGTACGCCGGGAAGAGCCGTGATCGTGAGCGTGAACCGTGAACCGTGAAGATCGTGACCGTGACCGTGACCGTGACCGTGTATTGGACCGGGTTTGGCTACCTAGCAGCTGTCGTTCGCATCCCCCGGCGTCCCCGAATCACCATTCCCCTGATCGCTGCTGGCCTCGCACCAGTTGGTGCCGTCGTCGTTGTCCGAGGCGTTCTCCGAGCCCGGGTCCAGGTTCATCGAGGCGCCCTCCGGATCGGGCCAGTCCACGCCGTCGTCCCACTCGATGCGGTCGATCTCGACCCCGGAACAGGTGATGACCAGCTCGTCGTCGGCGTTGCTCAGGGTGATGTAGCCGCCATAGGCGTGGTCCACCGGCACGCCGCCGTTGACGCCCGTGTCGTCCGACGTCCCCAGCACGATGCGGTCCTGGGCCGGCACCGTGACCTGGGTGGTGACGGCGTAGCTGTCCGCCCCGTTGTCGGTGAAGATGCAGCCCACCAGCGAGATGGTGGCGCCGGTGGTGTTGAGGATCTCGAACCACTCGCCGGCGATGTCCGAGACCTGGTCCGGGTTGTTCATCACCTCGGTGATGACCAGATCCCCCGCCGCGATGGGCTGTTCGTCCACGAAGCCATTGCAGTTGTCGTCCACGCCGTTGCCGGTGTCCTCCACGGCGCCGGGGTGGATGCTGGCGTCGTTGTCGTCGCAGTCGTCGTTGGCCGGGTAGCCGTCGCCGTCGTTGTCGGTGACCGCCTCGCAGGGGTCGTTGGCGGCGCCGGGGGTGCCCAGCTCGCCGTTGGCCATGGCGCTGGTGGCATCGCACCAGTTGATCGCCTGGTCATTCGCCTCGGCCTGGGTCTCGTCCAGGTTCATGGAGACGCCCGTGTCCCCGGCCCAGCCGACGGTGGTGTCCCACTCGACGTGGTCGATCTCGTTGCCACACAGCAGGTACAGCTCGTCGATGTTGTCCGACAGGTCGTGGTCCGAGCCGTAGCTGTAGTCCACCGGAACGTTGTTGTTCTGGGCCGTATCCGCCGAGCCACCCAGCACCGCGCGACCCCCTGCGGGCACCACCAGCGTGCCCAGGGTGTGCATGTCGTTGTCCGTGTCCTGGAGGGTGCAGCCGGCCAGGTCGATGTCCGACCCAGTGGTGTTGAGCACCTCGAACCATTCGTACTGGGTACCACCGCCGGAGGCTGGCGAGTGCATCACCTCGACGAACACCACGTCCCCCTCGTCCAGTGACGGGGCGGCGTCATCGTCGTCATCGTCCCCGTCCGGATCCTCACACCCGGGACCCGCGAACAACAGGGCCAGCGCCAGCAATAGACTCCAACGGCGGTTGTGATGCATGTACATCCTCCAGCAGACCGGAATTTGCAGATTTTTTGATTATACCGTTTTGGCAAGCCGTTGCATGCCGGCCGCTCCCAAATCCGGCACCCGTGCGATAATGACGCCATGCATAGTCCCAATAAGCTCGCTATGGTCCTCGGCCTGTTGTTGGCAACGGCGGTCCTGGTCCCACAACCACCTGCGGCAGCGGTCCCCGATCCCGAGTGGATCCTCGGCGAGGGCCTGAAGGCCATCGAGGCCGGCAACTACACGGAAGCCGTGGACATGCTGGAGACCGCCCTGTCCGTGGATCCCAACCTGCGGGGAGTGCGCGTGCCGCTGGCCAGGTGTTACCACGAGCTGGGGCAGACCGCAGGGGCCATCCAGCACCTGCAGATCTTCCTGGCCAGCTCCCCGCCCGGGGAGAAGTACGACGAGGCTCAGGCCTTGCTCACCGAGTACGCGGCCATCCTCCAGGCACAAGCGCATGAGAAGGAGCCGGCGAAGACGCCGGTCAAGAAGCCCGCCAACACCACCGGCGCCAGCGTGGCGGCGACCGTGACCAAGAAACAACGCACCCCGCCCCTGCCCAAGCCAACCTTGCCACCGCCGGCCTGGCTGCTCCAGTCCCAGGTCAGCGTGGGTGCGGGGCACATCGCCACCGGCTACCAGCCCACCTTCTCCGAGATCCAGGCCGGTGTGAGGCTCATCCCGGTGAAGTTCCTGTTCGTGGGGATCGATGGCGGGGTGGCCATCGGCGGCGGGCCGGGCATCGACGGGGCCCTGCGCATCCCGGAGATGAGGATCTCGGCGGGGGCGGTGCCGCTGAGCCAACGGGTGCTGTTGGCCGTCGGCGGCGAGCTGTTGATGCTGGGCAGTAACCAAGGCGGCGAAGACGTCGTGGACGCGGGTGGCGCCATCACCGCCGACATCCGCGGGCCGCTCGGGGACAAACCGCTGTACCTCGGCGGTGGATTCTCGGTGGGCTACGCCGTGGCCCCTTACGTCGCGGGGAGAGTGGTGATCGGCGTACGCATCGCCGGAGAGGGGATGGACCTATGAGAACCCGGAGCGGGTGGGCCGGGCTGGGCATCGCGGGAGTGCTCGTGTTGCTGCCGTCGGTGTGGTTCGTGTCCTGCGCGGCCCGCGAAGACGGCGACGACTGGCTCGGGTACGGGAATCCGGCCGATGACGACGACATGGAGGATGACGACACGGGGGACGACGATGACGTCATCGACGACGACGATGACGACTCGGGCGCCGGCGACGATGACGACTCCGGCGACGACGACGATGACGATGACTCCTCCCCGGACGCCGACGGAGACGGCTACACCGCGGACGTGGATTGCGACGACAACGACGCCTCGCTCAACTTGGATGACAACGACGGCGATGGCTACTCCACCTGCGACGGCGACTGCGATGACTCCGATCCAGCGCTCGACCTGGCCGACAACGACGGCGATGGCGCCTCCACCTGTGACGGCGACTGCGATGACACCGATGCGTCGCTCAACCTGGCCGACAACGACGGCGATGGCGCCTCCACCTGCGACGGCGACTGCGAC
>CAZDDH010000445.1:0-3820 GCA_964504165.1 uncultured Rickettsiales bacterium
CCGTGGCCGCTGGGCTTCCGAGGTGGAGGTCACCTCACTGGCGAATCAAGTCTGTTCTTTCCCGGACACCGGCCTGCGGCTTGGGAACGGTTGGGGCGGGGGTTGACCGGGGTGGTGGTGGGGGCGCTATCGCTGCTCGATACGAGAGAGGACCGCGCCGTACACGCTGGGGAACGGCGCCACGAGGAAGGTCACCGGGACCTCCAGGCCACTGCGACGCAGCAACAACCCGGGGATATGAGTGATCGAGGTGGCGTCGGACGCACCGATCTCGACGGAGCGGGCCATCAAGGGCGTCAGGTCATCCGCCTGGGCCAGATCCTGCCACCGCGTACCCGGAAGGGAGGCGGCCGGCTGATGGATCAGGGAGACGAACGAGCTGTTGACTGCGAGTAGGACCCCGCCCCGGCTGACGGCGCAAGGGTGTCCGTCCAGTTCCAGGGATTCCCCGATGGGTCGGTAGACCTCACGGTAGAAGCTGCAGTCGCTGCAGGCGGCATCGCAGCCGGTTTCTTCCTCGCTCATCAGCTTGCGCAGCACGAAGCAGTGCCAGGCCTGGGTAGCGAAGACCGCGCATTTGGCGCAGTCGTGGGCGCCGGTGAGATCCCGGCGACGCCAGCAGAGGCTCGCCTGGATGGCGTCGGCTTCGGTAAGCCGCGTCGGCGCCTCCATCTTGTGGGCGGACATGAACTGACGGATCTCGTCCACGTGCACGCGGTAATGCCCACTGGGCAACGCATGGGCGTTGAGGCGCCCCTGGTCGATCCAGTTGAGCACGGTACGATTGGAAACGCCGCACATGCGCGCGACCTTTCCGACGGAGAGATATGGACTGGTATGGCTGGGCAAAAGCGTCTCCTGCCGTCAGAGCTTAATTAAGCACCGTCAAGCAGGTCAACCTACCCCGTGCAGGTGAGGCAAAGGAACTCATTTCTCGCGACGGCGTGAAGGCCCGTGAGACTCCAGGTTTCGGCCGGGTACGTTCGCTTGTTAGACTGTTCTTTCGGGCGAGGTGTTTTTTCCAAACCGCCTCGTCCCGGGAGGTCACATGTACTACCGAGGATTGCTGGCATGTTTTGCCGTCCTGGTACTCGCCGCGGGCTGCGAGAGGGAAGACGACAACACGTTCACTCCAGGGGGGAGTTTCGATGCGGATAACGACGGGTGGAGTTCGTCGCAGGGAGACTGCGATGACAACGATCCCGAGATGAACCTCAATGACGAGGACGAAGACGGCTACACGACCTGTGACCTGGACTGCGACGATACCGATCCTGCCCTGAACCTCGATGACTACGACGGGGACGGCTACAACACCTGCGGCATCGACCTCGAGGATGAAGACCCCACCCCCGACTCGGACCTGGTCGACTGTGACGACGGCGTCGACGAGACCTACCCGGGCGCTGTGGAGGAGTGCGACGGCGAAGACAACGACTGCGACGGTGAGATCCCGGCCGACGAGATCGATGACAACGACGGGGATGGCTTCACGGGCTGCGAGGAGTGCGACGACAGCAACGCGGACGTCAACCCCAACATGGTCGAGGTCTGTGACGACGGCGTGGACAACGACTGCGATCCGGACACGGACGAGAACGTGGATGATGACGGGGATCTGTTCACCGAGTGCCAGGGGGACTGCGACGACGACGACGTGGAGATCGACGAGGTGGACGGCGACGGGGATGGCTACAGCCCCTGCGACAACGACTGCAACGACGACGACTTCACCGTCAGCCCCGAGGACATCGACGGCGACGGGTACAGCGGTTGTGAGGGGGACTGCGACGATGCAGATGCGACGCTGAACATCGCGGACGCGGATGCCGACGGGTACACCACCTGTGACGGGGACTGCGACGATGGGGACGCCTCCCTCAACCTCGATGACGTGGACGGTGACACGAACACCACCTGCGACGGGGACTGCGACGACATGAGCATCGTGGACAATGCCCTGGATGTGGATGGGGACGGCTTCAGTACCTGTGATGGGGATTGTGCTGACAACGACGACACGCGCTTTCCTGGTAACCCGGAAGTTTGCGACGGCATAGACAACGACTGTGATTCCAACACCAATGAGCTACAGGACGCGGACGGCGATGGCCTGAGCGTCTGCGATGGCGACTGCAACGACGCCGACCCCGACGCCAGCTCGGACGACACGGACGGCGACGGCATCAGCTCCTGTGACGGGGACTGCGACGACAACGACCCGCTGGTCTACCCGGGGGCCCTGGACGCCTGCGGGGACTGCTTCGATGCGGACTGCAGCGGGGATCTGGACCTGGACTGCGACGACGACGGGGATGGATACGCCGAGTGCGAGCTGGATTGCGATGACACGGATCCCGCCCTGCAGCCCGAGGACTGGGACGAGGACGGCTACTCCACCTGCGATCTGGACTGCGACGACACCAACCCCACCATCAGCCCTGCGGACGTGGACGGTGACGGTTTCTCCGCCTGTGACGGGGATTGCGACGACACGGACGCCGCCCTGAACTACACGGACGCGGACGGCGACGGGGAGTCTACCTGCGACGGGGACTGCGACGACAACGATCCACTGGCCAATCTAGCCGACGCGGACGGCGACGGGTTCGACAGCTGCAACGGGGACTGCGACGACACGGACTTCTCGATCCACCCCGGCGCCACCGAGTACATCGGCGACGGCATCGACAGTGACTGCGACGGTTACCTGGATTCCTGATTCCCCCCCTTTCCTCTTCCGGCTATCCTCCCTGTCAAACCAAGAGGCTCAGCATGGCGCGCTTTCTACCGTTTCCCCTGGCTTGTCTGGCGTTGATCGCCACCGTGGTCCCGTCCGCGGCCGAACCCCGCAAGTGTGGCACGACGCCGCCGTTCATCGACGGTGTCTTCCAGGGGGGGAGCCGCGCGCGGCCAGCCGCGGACGGATTCGATGACAGCCTCTATTTCGATATCCGCGTGCACTGGATCGAAGGTGAACAGGATCTGGCAGCGTTGATCATGCAAACCACCGAGGACGCCTGGCGGATGCAGGTGGAAGACTGGGGATGGTACCCGCCGCTGTCCGATGACGGGGAAGGCGGCTCGGACGCCCTGGACATCTACATCGCCGAGTGCGAGGGGGCTGCGGGGTACACCTCGCCGGAGGACTGGTGGGTCGAGGAGGACCGTACCGTGTGCAACGCCCACGTGGTCATCGACCCGGATCTGGGGGATGTCTACACGGAGTCCACCACCGCCCACGAGTTCAACCACGTCTTGCAGATGGCCATGGACTGCCGCGAGGACCATCAATTCTTCGAGGCGACGGCGACGTATACCGAAGAATTCGTCGTGCCGGAGTACGACTACAACTGGTACATGGCGGCGTATTACCAGGACGGCTACTACCGGTCGCTGGACTACTTCGAGTACTCCAATCCGCCCCAGTACGGCTCGTTCATCTTCCTGCAGTACCTGTCCGAACTCTACGGCGAGGGTACGGGCCTCTCGATCCGCGAGATCTGGTCCGATGCCGTGCAGACGGACAGCAACAACAGCAACACCTGGATGGACGCTCTGGAGCGCTGGCTCGAGGACCACTGGGTCGACGAAGTGGGCACGCCGGCGGGGGACGAGAGCTACACCGAGCTGGCCTGGCGCGAGTTCTCGGAGTGGCGGTACTTCCTGGGCGAGAATGCCGACACCCAGCACTTCCAGCACGGCCGCTACAACATCTCCGGGGTGGGCAGCGAGCTGCCCAGGATCGCCCAGATCAACCAGGCGGACCTCAACGTTGCAGACCGTCACACATAAAGCATGATCGCCAGTGTGCTCCGGG
>CAZDDH010000446.1:0-3794 GCA_964504165.1 uncultured Rickettsiales bacterium
TGTTGCCGAACAGCTCGGCCTCGGCCAGCTCGGATGGCAACGTCGAGCAGTTCAATGTGACGTATTCCCCTCTTCGGCCGCTGGCTTTGTGAACGAGCCGCGCGAACAGCTCCTTGCCCGTGCCGCGTTCTCCGCGGATCAACACCGGCGCGGGTGTGACCGCATACCGCCTCGTCCGGCGGAGCACGTCTCGCATGGCGGGCGAGTCGCCGACGATGCCGTGCCTTGTCCTCATCCGGCCGGCAGCGCCTGGTCTGGTGGGGCTCGATGCCAACGTCCAGTCCGTTCGGTCCTACGAGGTCTGGCGTGGCGAAAGTCCGTGGCAAATCCGACGAGATGCCACCGCAGCGGATAGGGGCCATGGAGGGCGGCCGAACGCAGGTATCCGGTGGTGCCTTCGGTGGCCCTGGTCGGTTGCCGCGCACGCTGTGGTGAGCGCGCGAATCTCCGCGGTGGTTGTCGGGTTGGGGTTACGAGCCTGTTCGAACTCGGTCCATGGATTCAAGAACGCGTCAGCAGTCACTGGCCTCCTTCCGCTGTCGCACCTCCAACTCTACCCCTACCGTCCATGGAACCCCTACAGAATTCGTTACCCGCACGGATTCCACATGCGGCAGGCGCCCGCACTGTGGGTTCCACGGCTTCCACAGATTCCACACGGTTCCACACAGTTCCACGCAGTTCCACGCGGATTCCACAGGGTGGCTTGTCAGCTGACAAGCCCGAGGGTAATGCGCTGGCTGGCCTGCACCCGATGGTGCTTCTTCCGCGGTAGCCTGACCCTAGATGCACCATGATGAACCGCCTGGACACCACAGCGGTTCAGGCAACGGTCGACAATCGACACAAAATGGCCCTCGCCCGGTCGTTCGGGCGCGACAAGCGCCTACTAGATCGGACGGGGGCTGCATTCTCCGGCGGTCCAGTCAGTGATGGGCCGCGCGGGCTCGGGGAGGCTGGTCAGGACCCTGGCGCTGGGGCGGAGTCCGTGGACGCCGCCCATCGGGCCGATTTGTCGTGAGCTCGCGAGACGCAAGCCGAGGTTGTTGTTGCGGTTGCCGGGGTCGTTGTTGTTGCGATTAGCGACCCGGGCGTTCCTGGGATTGTTGTTCCAGGAGCCGCCACGGTTGACCCGGTTGGAGCCTCTCTCTCCCCTCGCCAGCGTGACGATCGCACGCCATCGCTGCTGCGGTCAAACCCGGCCTCGGCGGTCCGCGTCGAGCCGTTCGAAGAACGACCGGCGGAGGCTCGTGGTGTCGGCCTGGACCGCCCAGCCCACCAGGCTGCATGCCGAGCGCAGCCGCGCCTCCTCGTCGATCTCTCCTGCCGTGAACGACGCCTCCAGCGCCCGGAACCGGGCCCGGAAGCGCCGCACACGGCTACCGTCCATCCGCAGCAACCGCGGCCAGACCCGGAATCCAAGGAACGGTACGCCGGTGTGGACCGGGGCGACGATCGAAGCCTCCTGTTTGACCTCCAGCCGCAGCTCAGAGGCCAGGAACGTCTCGACGCGGGCGGCGCGTTCGCGCACCGTCGACTTGTCTGGACCGAACAAGATCATGTCGTCCATGTAGCGCACCCAGCCGCGGATGCGGTGGGTCTCTTTGGTGAAGTGATCCAGGTGCCCCAGGTAGTAGTTAGCGAAGTGTTGGCTGGTAAGGTTGCCGATGGGCAGCCCGGTGCCCGGAATCCGCCCACCCGCGTCCACGATGACCTGGGACAGTTCGAGCGCGCGGCGGTCCTTGAACCGCCGCCGCAGGAGCCCGACCAACACGGCGTGGTCCACGTTCTCGAAGAAGTGGCGCACGTCCAACTTGCCGTACCACTTGAAACGCCGGGAGAGCTGCTGGACTCGCCGAACGGCCGCGTGGTTGCCTTTGCCCCGCCTACAGGCGTAGCTGTCGAAGATCGCGTAGCGCTCGAAGGTCGGCTCCATGGCCGCGCACAGCGCGTGGTGGACCACCCGGTCGCGGAACGCCGCCGCGCTGATCACCCGCGGCTTCGGATCGGTGATCACAAACGAGCGGAACGGTCGTGGCCGGTATCTGCCATCCAGCAGTTCGCGTTGCAGGGCGAGCACCTCGGGCTCCAGGTCCAGCAGGAACGACGCCACCGAGCGGCGCCGCCACAGTCCCCGCGCTGCCAGGTGCGCGGCCTGGCACAGCGACTCGAACCGCACGATCCGCTCGAACAGGTGGCCGACCCGCTTCGCCATGCCCGTTCACCGCCGGTCCAGGTCCTGCATCCAGCCGCCCAGCATCTGACCGGCCTCATCCAGGTTGCGCACCGCGTGCTCGAAGCCGCCCCGGTCCAGGTAGCGGCGGTCGCGGCATAGCCGCAGCAGGATCCGTAGGCGGGTCAGGGCCGAGTCTGCCTCGCGGAGGAAGGCCTTCTTGCTGCCGGCGGTGGCGTAGCGGGCTTCCACCAGCCGCTCCATCACGTCCAGGGCGAGGTTGTCGATGCGCGTGGTAAAGGTGAAACGGATGGACTTCGGGAACTTCTGCGTGCGGTCGAGCAGGTCGCCCAGTGTCCGCTCCCAGTGGACGAGTAGCGGGAGGTCGTCAGGGGGCACTGGTGTTCTCCACGGATCCTGGGGTATCTCCCGCGGTACCGTCCCCCTGGGCTGCTCCGGTGGGCTCCCCTGGCGAGCCCTCGACGCGCGGCGGTTGGCTCCTCACCAGCGCCAGGACCTCCTCGCCCAGATCTCGGGCGCGTCCTTCACCGATGCCCGGGATTTTCTCCAGCGACGGCAGGCCATGGGGCCGGCAGCGGGCGATGTCGGCCAGCTGGCGATTGGTGAACAGCACGTAGGCGGGCCGGCCCTCCCGCTTCGCCCGCTCGTTGCGCCAGTGACGCAGAGCGTCATAGAGGGGGCGGTCCTCTGCGGACAGGTCGGCGGTAGGGTCAGTCCGCGGTCCTTTTGTCCGGGTTCCGACACCCGCCTGCTCGGTCTCCCGGTAGCTCACCAGCAGAGCCCAGGTGGGGATACGTTCGTGGACGAAGAAGTGCTCGGAGACATCCAGGGCTTGCCGGTGCTGGAGGAACTCCTGCAGTTCGCGGTCGTCGAATCGTCCGGTCGCCGGGTCGAGTTGGAGGGTGAAGGTTCGGATTTTCATCGGTTCGCTGCGGCCATCCCAGGATGAGGAAGTGGTTGGCGTGTTGGGGGCTTTCGCATGCAATCGTTCGGAAAATCGCGCGACCAGGGCTGCGCCGGAGTGCGGGCCCCTACTGCGAGCGGCCTCGCTGCACGAACGCCCCCGTGGCCATCCAGCAAGCCTGCAGCCAGTGCTGTTCGGACTTCGTCAACGACAGGCCGTCCACCTCGCCGTTGACGACGGTATACACGGTCTCCCAACCCGCGTCACCCATCCTCAGCGTCGCGTCTCCCGTCCTGTGTTCGTACGTGTAGACAGCCTGCTCGCCGTACTCGTTGGCGAAGTAGCTGCTGTACTTACCCGGGGCGTCCCCGTCGGTGAGCGGTGGCTTTCCGTCGCTCTGCTGGCCCTTGGCAACGCCGTCGGCCAGCGCCCGCACCAGCCCGCCGGGCATGTCCATGTACCGCGCGAGCTGGGAGATCGGATCCTTTCCCTTGTCGACCTGGGCGCGCCGCCACGACGCGGTCAACAGCCGGGCGAGCTCCGTGTGCAGGGCCTCGTGGAGATCGGCCTCGGGCGGGATGAAATCCTGCTCCTCGGCCTCGTCTCGGGACTGGAACGCCTCAAGCATTGCCTGCAGGACCGGGAACGCCTTGTCCAGGATCGCCTCGGCCGTGTCGCCGCCTTCCTCTCCATTGG
>CAZDDH010000447.1:0-3789 GCA_964504165.1 uncultured Rickettsiales bacterium
CCGTGGGCTCACCCCCACCATCTCCATCGAACAGAAGGCCGCCAGCAAGAACCCGCGCTCCACCGTGGGCACGATCATCGGTTTGTTAGACTACCTGCGCGTGCTGTTCGCCCGGGTCGGGGTCCAGTATTGCCCGTCCTGCGGCAAGGAGGTGGGGCGCCAGTCGGCGGCGGAGATCGTCGCGTCCCTCGTTGCCCTGCCGGACGAGACCCGCTTCCAGCTGTTCGCCCCACTGGTCCACAACCGCAAGGGGGAGCACCGCGACAAGCTCGAGCAGATGTTGCGGGATGGGTTCACCCGCGTCCGCATCGACGGCCACATCTACTCGCTGGAGGACACTCCCCAGCTGGACAAGAAGCGCAAGCACGACATCGAGGTACTCATCGACCGGCTGGTCATGAAGGAGGGCATCCGTTCGCGGCTCACCGACTCCGTGGAGACGGCCCTCAAGCTCGGCGAGGGGGTCCTGATCGTGGACCTCCCCGGCCAGGAGCCACGCATCTACAGCGAGCTGCTCTCTTGCCACGACTGCGACCTCAGCTTCCCCGAGCTCTCCCCCCAGCTGTTCAGCTTCAACAACCCCCAAGGCATGTGCCCGGAGTGCAACGGGCTGGGCCTGCGCAACGAGATGGATCCCCATCTGGTGGTGCCGGACACCACACGCACGCTGCACGAGGGCGCCGTCGTGCCCTGGCACGGCCCGCTGACCCGCCGGGAGGGCTGGAACTACCAGATCCTCACCAATGCGGCGGGTGCCTACGGCTTCGATCTGGACACCCCATGGAAGGACCTCCCCGAGGACGCCCGCCAGCTCCTGCTCTACGGCTCGGGTGACCAGGTGCTCAACGTCGAGTGGAAGGCCCAGCGGGGCGAGGGGCGCTTCGCGATGAACTTCGAGGGGATCATCCCGGCCATGACCCGCCGGCTGCACGCCACCCAGTCCGAGGACATGCGCAAGTACTACATGGCCTTCATGTCCCAGAATCGCTGCCGCGAGTGCGGGGGCACCCGCCTGAGGGCCGCCGCCCGTTCGGTGCGGGTCGGGCCTGTGTCCGTCGTCCAGCTGACGTCCGGGACCGTGGCGGAGGCCCACGGGGCCCTGCGCGAGATGGAGCTCACCGGGGCCCGGGCCACCATCGCCGAGGAGCTACTCAAGGAGATCGGCAACCGCCTGGGATTCCTGATGGACGTGGGCCTGGAGTACCTCACCCTGGACCGGACCGGCCCCACCCTCAGCGGCGGGGAGAGCCAGCGGATCCGGCTGGCCAGCCAGGTGGGCAGCGAGCTCACCGGCGTGACCTACGTGCTGGACGAGCCATCCATCGGCCTCCACCAGCGCGACAACCTCCGGCTGCTGGCCACCCTGCGGCGGCTGCGGGACATCGGCAACTCGGTGGTCGTCGTCGAACACGACCGGGAGACCATCGAGCAGGCCGACTGGGTGGTCGATTTTGGCCCTGGTGCGGGGATCCAGGGTGGCGAGGTGGTCTACACCGGCACGCCGGAGGAGATGATCGGCGCATCCCGGACCCTGACGGGCAAGTACCTGTCGGGGGAGCTGGAGATCCCGGTGCCGGGGGAGCGGCGCACGCCCGGGGACCGGCGCATCGAGGTCGTCGGCGCGCGGGAGAACAACCTTCAGGACCTGCACGTCACGATCCCGCTGGGGCTGCTGGTGGCCATCACCGGTGTCTCCGGCGCCGGCAAATCATCGCTGGTCAACCGCATCCTCTCTCCGGCCCTGCACAACCGCTTCTACCGTGCCGGGCGCCAGGAGGGCGACTACGACCGCATCGATGGCATGGACATGCTCGACAAGGTCATCGACATCGACCAGAGCCCCATCGGCCGCACCCCCCGCAGCAACCCGGCGACGTACACCAAGGTCTTCGACCGCATCCGCCAGGTGTTCGCCAGCACCAAGGAATCCCGCGTGCGTGGCTACAAACCTGGCCGCTTCAGCTTCAACGTCCGCGGGGGACGTTGCGAGGCCTGCTCCGGTGACGGCTACCGCAAGATCGAGATGCACTTCCTGGCCGACGTGTTCGTCCCCTGCGAGATCTGCCGGGGCAAGCGCTTCAACGAGGCCACACTTCAGGTGCGGTACAAGGGCCTCAACATTGCGGAAGTGCTGCAGCTGAGCATCAACCAGGCGGTGGAGCTGTTCGCCAACCACCGGGCCATCCGCCGTGTCCTGCAGACCCTGGTGGACGTGGGGCTGGGTTACCTCAAGCTCGGCCAGCCCTCCAACACCCTGTCCGGGGGCGAGGCCCAGCGCATCAAGCTCAGCCGGGAGCTGGCCAAGGTGGCCACCGGCGACACCCTCTATCTGCTGGACGAACCCACCACCGGCCTTCACTTCGAGGACATTCGTAAACTCATGACCGTGCTGGAGCGCCTGGTGGAGGCCGGCAACACGGTGGTGGTCATCGAACACAACCTCGATGTGATCAAGTGCGCCGACCACGTCATCGACCTGGGCCCGGAGGGCGGGGACAAAGGCGGCCTTTTGGTGGCCGAGGGCACGCCGGAGCAGGTGGCTCGGAACCAGGCATCCCATACGGGCGAATACCTCCGCCAGGAGCTCGGGCTGGACTGAACCGCCCTCACTTTTCCCAATTAGAGTCGGAAAATCCTGACAAGATCCCGTCAACAATGGTTATATGTCACCCGGCATCTTTCACAGGAGTGAGCATGCGAATCTCTACATCCACATTGGGTACGATCATTCTGGTCATCTTCGCCATCGGCTCGGCCCCGGCCGGGGCCACCACGGGTGGTCCGGACGCCTTTGGCTACTACTTCACGGACAGCGATGAGCCCAACGGGCCCGTCTTCAGCTGGATCGATCTGCAGGGGACGGGCTCGGCCCTCAGCCTCAGTGACGATTCGTCGCAGTCGGTGTCGATCGGGTTCGACTACAGTTTCTACGGCACCACGTACAGCGAGGTCACCGTCTGGTCCAACGGCGCCATCGCCTTCACGAACGATTACATGAGCCTCTCCGGCCCGTGCCCGATGCCCAATACGGGCACTCCCCAGGCGTTCGTCGCGCCATTTTGGAACGACATGAACCCCTCCTCTGGCGGCACGGTCTATACCGAGACTCAGGGTACGGCTCCCAACCAGGTCTTCATCGTCCACTACCGCGAGGTCGTCCACTACGGCACGTCGGACCCCTATGATTTCCAGATCCTGCTGTACGAGAACGGCGGCACGATCGAGCTGCAGTACAACAGCGTCAATCCGGGCAACGGCAGCTACGATTTTGGTGCTGGAGCGACTGTCGGCATCCAGGGGGACAGTAGCAACTACCTGGAGTACAGCTGCAACAGCCCGGCGCTCGCCGATGGGCTCACCATCCAGTTCTACACCTGCTCGACGGATGACCTGGACGGGGACGGCTACAGCGACTGCACCGACGACTGCGACGACAACGATGCCTTCTTGACCCCGGCGGACACCGATCAAGACGGGTACAGCACCTGCGAAGGCGACTGCGACGACTCCAGCGCCAACGCCAGCCCGGACATGGAAGAGTCCTGTGACGGCGTCGACAACGACTGCAACGGCCTGATCGACGACGGCCTGGACTACGACTACGACAGCTACAGCGGTTGCGACGGCGAGGACTGCGACGACTACAACTCCAACGTCTATCCCGGCGCCACCGAGATCCCCTACGACAACATCGACCAGGACTGCGACGGCTCGGACCTCGCCGACCTCGACGGCGATGGATACGACGGCGGCATCTACCGCGCGGATTCCGACGACCAGAATCCGCAC
>CAZDDH010000448.1:0-3758 GCA_964504165.1 uncultured Rickettsiales bacterium
GGTAGCGCCGGAGTGGATGCTGGCGTCGCTGTCGTCGCAATCACCCTGGCACTCGTCCTCCCCGTCGCCATCGTCGTCCACCTCGTCGGCGTGGAGGGCCCCGTCGCAGTCGTTGTCCAGATAGTCACAGTCCACTTCAGTGGCGCCCGCGTAGACCGCATCGGAGTCGTCGTCGCAATCCCCGTCACACTCCGTCTGCCCATCCCCGTCGTCGTCCACATCGTCGTCGTGGGGTATGCCGTCACAGTTGTTGTCGATCCCGTCGCAGCCGATCTCTTCGGCCGAGGGGTGGACGGCGGCGGCGGAATCGTCGCAGTCCCCGTCGCAAACCATGTAGCCGTCGCCGTCGGCGTCTACCTCGCCTTCGCCCAGCTCGCCGTCACAGTTGTCGTCGATGCCGTTGCAGTCCTCTTCCATGTCCAAGTCGGGGTACACGGCAGCGTCTTCATCATTGCAGTCACCATCCATCGGGGCGTAGCCGTCCCCGTCCCCGTCCACCGCCTCGTCCGGCGGTTCGGGCGGTTCGAACTGGTCGGGGCAACCGGCGGCCAGGGGCAACGTCGCCAGGATCATCACTAGGGTGAAACGTCTCATCGGATGCTCACCCCCAGCTGGAAGCCCTGGACCCCCGAGCCCGCATCGGGTCCAGGATCGCCAAGTAACGTGGTGTTCAAGGTGACGACCGCCTTGCGGCGGGACATGCCGATGTTGATCGGAATAGCGATGGCCATCACCACCCCGCCGGCGGTCAAGATGCCGTAGGAAGCCTTGACGCTCGCGACCTTTTGCTCCCACCTACCGTAGGCCTCATAGGAAGACGGGTCTGCATCGGCGGCAGTTGGGAACGGCCGCTCGTCCCCGCTCTCGACTTCGGCGTTGAACTCCTCAAGATCGGCGGACGTGGCCGCAGATGTGACCGCTCCGACGGCCAGCAACCCGGCCCCAGCAGCGATCAGAACCGCCCCCACCGGTGATTTCTGTCCGGCCCCGGCCTTGGGCGTCTTGTGCTTGACGTCGCCCATGGCGACCCGGGTCGCGCTCTTGCTCAGCTCGACGGGATGCAGCGCACCCTGGGCGCCGTCCCAACGCCACAGCCCTGGTGTGCCGCCGAGGGTCATCAGGTAGTCCGGGGCGGGAGCCAATCCCCCCTCCCCCAGCAAAACGAACAGCGCCTCGATGGAAACCACGAACGCCGCTTCGTCGGCGGGATCGGCTGCAGCCAGCGCCGGGTCGAGCACGACCACCGGATTGCCGGGCTCCACGATCACCACCGTGGTGAAGGTCACCGCCCCGTCCGCGCCACCGATCTGCAGGACGTGGCGTCCGGGCGCGATGGCCTGGTCCCTCCCCGGTTCGTCCACCGGCTTGCCGTCGATCCAGACCTGGTCCCCGCCGGGCACGACGACGCGCACGTGAGCCGGGTCGAGCCCCTCCACCATGGAGGACGCCTCCTCGAATCGCTTGAGGGCCTTGGGAGGATATTCGTTGTCCCAGGGGAACCCGGACTGGATGGCGAACACCTCCTGGAAGGCCGCAAAGCTACCTTCCAGGTTCCCATCGCTCGCCGCCACCACTCCCCCCAGGTAGGACGGGCGGGCCAGTTCGCTGGCATCGACCACCTCGGTGAGGCAACTCTGCATGGCCCGCGTCAGCTCCACCAGCCGGTTGATGTCCCGGTCCAGCGATATCGTCGCCTGGTACAGCACAGCCAGGCTTGCCCGGTAGGTCTCCCCATCGACAGGCTCGCCGTCGCACCGCTCTTCGGCCGCGGCACCAAAGACCAGCGGCGCCTCTCCCGGCAACAGGCCGTCCAGATGTACGGGCGCATCATCCAGGTTGACCGGTGGCTTGAGCATCGCCATCACCTGGGCAACCTGGCCGGCTGCCTCGGCGGTCGCCGGCGCGCCGGTGTAGGCGACGGTGGGCGGGGCCGTTTCTGCGGCGCTCGCTACCGCTCCGGTCATCGAACACAGGGCCGCCGTCAGGGCGTACGTAACACATCGAATTTTCATGATCCGACACCTTCTTGGACACGTGTGACGAGTTTTATTTTACCCCACATGCTGCGCAGCCATGGTTACGCAATGCTTACGTACCCCCTCGGCAAAACGTAATCGTTGCGTAAGCCCGGATCGGGCGGTTCTGAGTTTACGATGAATGATGTGAGCGGAGCCAGGAGGGTTAGATGCACAGTTGGGACACGAGCGGGGCCGCCTTGAACATCAGGCCCGAGCTGACTCGTTCCTCCACCGCCACACACACGGGAACGGGGCTGCTGGAGGCCAGCGGCCAGACCGACATCGGCTTGCGGCGAGAGACGAACCAGGACGTCTGGTGCGGCGAACAGCTCGGGCGTGGCTATTCGCTCCACGCAGTGGCTGACGGCCACGGCGACCCGCTGATGGGCGGGATCGCCAGCGAAATCGCGGTCCAGAACATCCGACAGGAGATGACGAAGGCGATCGCCGAGGCCGACGAACTCACGGCGGGCGAGGTCGCCTGCGCGCTGGAACAGGCGGTTCAGCAAGCCAATACGCGGGTGCTCGGCATGCGCACCCAGTTGAACTCGCGCATGGGCACGACGCTGTGCGCCATGGTCACCGACTGCAAACGCAACGCCTGGCTGGCCAACGTGGGCGATAGTCGCATTTATCTGAAGCGCTTTGGCGTGCTGCGGCAACTGACGTCCGATCACTCGTGGGTCGCGGCGATGGTCTTCGATGGCCTGCTGGCCCAGGAGGAAGCAAGGCAACACCCGCTGAGCCACCTGCTCACACGTTCACTGGGCAAACGCCCGGCGGTGGACGTCGAGGTCATCCGGATACCGATCCATCCGGACGATCGGCTGCTGCTCTGCTCCGACGGGCTGTGGCAGATGCTCGCGGAACACAACATCCTCCGCGTCTTGACGCGGTACGAGTCGCCCCAAGAAGCGTGCGAAAAACTGATCCAGGCTGCCAATTACGCGGGAGGTCTGGACAACGTCACGGGAGTGGTCGTCGACGTCCGCTAATTCGGGCGGAACGCCATCAAGAGCGACCCCCTGTGACAGAAATCCATATGGATGGAAGGAGGCAACCCCTCTCCAGCCCGACACCTCTGGACCCTGTAGGGGTCCTCTTCCGTCGCCTCCCGCGAACCAGGTGTGCGTCCCTCCCCATGGGGGCGCACACCTTTTTTATTTCTTGTAGCGCATCACCGTACTGCCGACCGTGATCTGCATGCCCGGTTCCAGCAGCCGCTTGGTGATCCGGATCCCCTCGATGAAGGTGCCGTGGGAACTGCCCAGATCTTCGAGGAGCAGATCCTCATTGCCCAGCGCCCGGATGTGGGCGTGCACACGGGACGCTCTGTTGTCCTCCAAGACGATGTCACAGTCCGGCGATCGGCCGATGGTGAAGTGATTTTTGTTGATCAGGATGTCGCGGGTAAAACCGAACTCGTCGAGGACGATCTCCAGGACACCGAAAACGTGGTCCGTGGCGGCATTTTTTGCGGCGTTGCCGTCGATGTAAGTCTCTTCCTTCGCGCCGTTATATCTCATCATGATTCCATTCCACGGTTCGACACCATGGAGATCGTATCAGATATACAGAGGCGAATGGAATGGATGGTTGGGGGCGGGAGGCGGCGTGTTGGCTATTCGCCAGCCCAGCCGGGGTGAGGCCGGGCCTGCTTGACCCACAGGGATGGGGCGTCACCTGTATACAGGTCGTCGAACTTGAACTCCACGTCCATGGCATAGAAGCTGCCCGGCG
>CAZDDH010000449.1:0-3748 GCA_964504165.1 uncultured Rickettsiales bacterium
GGTAGGGGGACGCCTCGGCCGACGGCGCCTGGGAGTGCGCGGGGGATTGCGACGAGGGCGACGCGGCCCTCAACATCCATGACTCGGACGCGGACGGGCAGGACACCTGTGCCGGGGACTGCAACGACAGCGCGCCGACGGTCTACCTGGGCGCCTACGAGGATCCCTGCGACGGCCTGGACAACGACTGCGACGGGGCGCTGCACGCCGATGAGGCGGACGCGGACGGGGACGGGTACACCCTGTGTGATGGGGACTGCAACGACGGCAGCGCGGCGCTGAACCTCGATGACGCGGACGGGGACGGCTACGATACCTGCGACGGCGACTGCGACGACTACGACGTCGCCATGAACCTCGATGACCAGGACCTGGACGGCTACAGCAGCTGTACGGGGGACTGCAACGACGCCGATCCGGCGATCCACGCCGGTCACTTCGTGGTGTACTGCGTGTGCGTGGTGAACGACTGCGACGGCGCGGTCGACGACGACGACGAGGACGACGACGGGGACGGCTACAACGAGTGCGCCGGGGACTGCGACGACGCGGACCCGGCCTTCAACCCCGGCGCCGCCGAGCTGCTCGACAACGAGGACAACGACTGCGACGGCACCATCGACGACAGCTACCTGACCTGCACGACTTACGTGCCCTCGGACAACGCCAGCATCGCCGACGCCCTAGGACTGGCGGGCACTGGCGACGTCATCTGTGTGGATCCGGACACCTACGGGGAGTGCATCGACTTCCTCGGCGTCGAGGCGACGCTGGTGGGCCTGGAGGGGCCCTACCGTACGGTCTTGGACTGCAATGGATTCGGTACCGCGGTGCAGTTCGTCAACGGGGAGGGGGCGGGCGCGGTGATGCAGGGCTTCACCGTGACGGGTGGTATCGCCAACGACGGCGGCGGGTTCCTCCTCGACGGTGCCAGCCCCACCCTGCGCCACCTGGTCATCGACAACAACGCCGCCATCGACAACTACGGTGGCGGCCTGTGGCTCAACAGCTCCGACGCCCACATCAGCGACACCCTCATCTCCAACAACTCGTCGGAGAACAGTGGCGGCGGCGCCCTCATCGCCAGCGGGGCGCCGGTGTTCGAGCGGGTCACCTTCCAGGACAACTACGGCGACGACTACGGCGGCGGCGTGTGCACGGAGGGCTGGACCACGGCGTCGTTCACCGACGTGACGTTCAGCGGCAATATCTCCATGGATGGCGGCGGGCTGGCCCTGACCTACGACTACTCCACCTTCACCAACCTCACCGTGACGGGCAACGGCGCCGCCTATGGCGGCGGGATCTCCATGTGGCGGTCCTCGGCGGTGATCTCGGGCGCGGTCATCGAGGACAACGAGGCGACGACCCGTGGCGCCGGGATGCAGTTCACCGACGCCAGCACGCCCACCCTCGACAACCTCCAGATCCGGTCCAACACGTCGTCCATGCACGGCGGGGGCCTGTACATCGACGGAGCGTCGGTGGTCTCGCTCGACAACAGCCGGATCGTCGGCAACACCGCGTCCAACTCGGGGGGTGGCGTCACGTTGCTCGCATTGTCCGAGCTGTGGGCCGCCAACCTGGTCGTGGCCGGGAACAGCGGCTCCACCGGCGGAGGGTTCTACTGCACCTCCGCGGTTATAGACCTGGACCACAGCGTCGTGGTGGGCAACTCGGCCAACACTGCCGGCGGCCTATGGCTCTATGGCGGGTATCCGATGATCACCGACAGCGTGGTCGTCGAGAACTCCGCCAACACCGGCGGTGGCATCGCCGTATCGAGCGGCAATCCCACGCTGGTGTGCAACGACGTGTGGAACAACACCGGGGGCGACTACGACGGGATCACCGATCCCACCGGCAACAACGGCAACCTCAGTGAGGATCCGCTGTTTCTCGATGCCTCACCCCTGGACGTGGCGGATTGGGACCTCCACCTGGACACCCAATCGCCCCTCATCGACAACGGCAATCCCAACCACCTCGACCCCGACAGCTCCGACCCGGACATCGGCCTCTACGGCGGCGACGGCGCCGACGGCTTCGACCTGGACTGGGACGGCTATTACGAGTGGTGGCTCCCCGGCCTTTATGACGAGAACACCTCCCCCGGCCTGGACTGCGACGACGGCGACGAGACGGTCTTCCCCGGCCAACTCTGCTGAACAACTGTTTAGCTAGCGTCCTGATTTTGGGCTAGACTGAAGTATGGGTAGCCCCCTCTACACCGTCGGCTACGGCAACCGAGATCTGGACGTGCTGCTGGCCCAGCTGCAGCACTACGGCGTGCAGATCCTCGTGGACGTGCGCTCGGCGCCGTTCTCCCGTCACCGGCCGGAGTTCTCCAAGCGGCCGCTCCAGCGGGCGGTACGCATGCAGGGGATGCGTTACTGGTTCCGCGGCAAGACCCTGGGGGGAATGCCCAGGGATCGGTCCCTGTACGAGGGCGGCCAGCTGATCGTGGAGCGCCTGAGGGCCCGCGGCGACTACCGCCAGGACATCCACCGCCTTCAGTGCGCGGCGGCCATGGGCGGTGTGCTGTGCCTGCTGTGCTCCGAGGAGGACCCCCGCCGCTGCCATCGCTCGCGCATCCTCGGCGCCGACCTGGCCCGGGCCGGCATCGGCGTGCGGCACCTGCTGGCCGATGGTGGATACCTGGCCCAGGACGAGCTGGGGTTCCCCGCCGAGCAGCTGTCCCTGTTTGCCGCCCACTGAATCATCCTCAATGGGTTTTCCTGGCGCCTGGGTTGAGGCATGCTGCACCTGCGGAGGACACCATGACTCAGCGATGGTTGATGTGGTTCGCGAGTTGCGCACTTCTGATGGCCGGATGCCCAGAACCCGAACCTGGATACGGGGGAGGGGACGACGATACGGGGGACGACGACGCCGCGGACGATGACGCCGCGGACGACGACGACACCGGCGACGACGACACCGGCGACGACGACACCGGGGATGACGACGTGGAGGACGACGACACGGGGGACGACGACACGGCCCCCATCGGCGCGTCCATGTATGCCCACACCAGCAGCGTGCTGTACGAGGTGGACGAGGCCGCACCCCACAGCCTGACCCTCGTCGGCACCTTCACTGGCGGCCAGGCGGGCGCCCAGTTCACCGACCTGGCGATGGACCCCAACGGCACGATGTACGCCATCTCCTTCACCGATCTGTACGAGGTGGATCCCTTCACCGCCCAGGTGAGCTGGCTGATGGCCGTGGGCACCGGCGGGGCCAACGCGCTGACCGCGCTGGACGACGGCACCTTGCTCGCCGGCGACGGCAACACCATCTACGAGCTGGATCCGGTCGGGCTGACCTCCAGCGTCTACGGCACCATCTCCGGCTGGGTCTTCTCCGGGGACATGGTCGGGCTGCCCGACGGCTTGCTCTATTGCCTGATGGGTACCGACGCCATGGGGGAGACCTCCCTGATCGTGTACGACCCCAACAACGGCCAGGTCACGGTGGCCGGTTCGACCGGCTCGGGGGCCATGTACGGCGTCGGGTTCGCCAACTGGACCATCTTCGGCTTCAACGACAGCGGCCAGATCCTGTCGGTGGACAGCGCCACCGGTGCCGCCGCGGTGGTGGCATCGCCGGGCAACTCGTTCTGGGGAGCAGCGACCAATCCGACCCACTGGGACTGATCTCATCTGAAGCTCAACCGAATTCGCCGGTAGACATTCTTAGGATCTTCTTATTTGGAAATGCTCGGGGGAGCCTTCCAAATATCGAA
>CAZDDH010000450.1:0-3745 GCA_964504165.1 uncultured Rickettsiales bacterium
GGACGCGACCATCTTTCCCGGGGCCCCCGAGGTGTGTGATCAGCTGGACAACGACTGCGACGGCGCCCTGTGGGCGGACGAGATCATCGACGCCGACGCGGACGGGTATGCCCGGTGCGAGGACTGCGACGATCTGGATCTGCTGATCCACCCGGGGATGGCCGACCTGTGCAACGACAACATCGACAACGACTGCGACGGTTCCATCGACGGCAGCTGCGTCGGCTGCGACCTGTGGGTGCCCGGAGATTTTACCGTGATCCAGGACGCCATCGACTGGTCCCAACCGCAGGACACGATCTGCGTCGAGCCGGGCACCTACAACGGGAACATCCGGTTCAACGGCGCCCCGATCACCCTGCTGGGTGTCGCTGGCGCGCCGTTGACCGTGCTGGACGGCGGCAACGTCGATACGGTCGTGACCTTTGATGCCAACGAGGCCGCCGACACCGTCATGGAGGGCTTCACCATTCAAAACGGCAGCGCCATGAACGGCGGGGGGGTGGTCATGGTGGGGGCCTCGCCGTCCCTGTTCGACCTGATCGTCACGGGCAACACCGCAAACGCCAACGGCGGTGGCCTGTATCTCAGCAACGCTTCGCCCCTGATCGCCGGCCTGACCGTCTCCAACAACTACGCGGGGCTCCACGGCGGTGGTCTGGGCATGTACAACGGCTCGCACCCCACGCTCAGCGAGATGTGGATCACCGGCAACGACGTCTATGACGACGGCGGCGGCATAGAGATCTCCGGCGGCTCGCTGACCATCCACGACTCGGTCATCTCGGGGAACAGCGCCGGCGACGACGGCGGCGGGATCTACCCTCTCAGCGCGACCCTGACGCTGAACAACGTCGCGGTCACGGGCAACACCACCAATGAGCAGGGCGCCGGGGTCTACTTCCGTAGCGGCGGCACGGCGATCTTCACGGACGTGGTCATCTCCAACAACACATCGTTCCAGGACTGCGGGGGGATGAACGCCAGCAGCGGGACGTTGACGCGGGTCCAGATCCTCGACAATACCTCCAGCTCCTCCACCGGAGGGCTGAATCTGGCCGGCTCGGTGGACCTGTTTGACGTGCTGATATCGGGTAACTCGTCGGCCACGGGTGGCGGGATCTTGAGCACCGGCGGGCAGTCCACGCTGAGTAACGTACGCATCACCGGCAACGCGGCCAACAACGGCGGTGGCATCTACACCTCCACCAACTCGCTGGTCATGCGGAACGTCATCATCGCCGGTAACACCGCGTCCACCAACGGCGGAGGGATCTGGACGGGCAACAACGCCGCGCCATCGTTGCTCAAGGCGGTGATCTACGGCAACGAGGCCGGCAATCATGGGGGCGGCATCTACCTCAACGGCGGCACCATCGCCCTGGCCAACGTGGTCATCCACGGCAACGGGGCGTCCTACGGAGGTGGCCTGTCTTCGGCCTCGGGCACGGCCTCCCTCGAGAACTGCGACACCTACGGCAATCATCCCGACGACTTCAGCAACATGCCCGATCCCACCGGCGACGACGGCAACGTCTACGTGGCCCCCCTGTTCCTCGATCTCACCGACGAGGATCCCGCTCGATGGGATTTCCACCTGTCGCCGGCCTCGCCGTTGATCGACGCCGGCCACCTGTCCATGATCGACCCGGACGGATCCCGTTCCGACATCGGCGCATACGCCGGCCTGGAAGGGGATTCGTGGGACCTGGACTGGGACGGCTACGACGAGTGGTGGCTGCCTGGCGCCTACGATGACGGCACCAGCCCGGGCATGGACTGCGACGACCTGGACGTGGACGTCTACCCCGGGAGCGGCTGTTGATACGTTTCCCCCTTGGTACACTGGACCCGTTGGACCGTATGAATCCGATCGACCAATCAAAAAGAAGACCGCGCCCTTATGCGGTCGGGTGGGTAGGTATGAACCGCTTGTGGCTGAGCGTGGCCCTTGGCATGGCCCTCGCGCTGTGCGCCTGTGGACAGGATCCCGACGACGACGACAGCGCCGTCGCGGACGACGACGATGACGACACCCAGCCGGACGATGACTCGGCCGACGACGATACGGACGAGGTGGTGGACGCGGATGGGGACGGTCACACCGCCGAAGACGACTGCGATGACAACGACGCTACCGTCTATCCGGGCGCACCTCAGGAGTGCGACGGCATCGCCGACAACGACTGCGACGGGTCCCCCGACGCCAACGAGGTGGACGGGGACGGGGACGGCCTCACCGAGTGCGACGGCGACTGCGACGACAGCGAGCCCACCGTGGGCGACCACGAGGAGGTCTGCAACGACGGCCTGGACAACAACTGTGACGGCACCGTGGACGAGGGGTGCTACGCCGTCTTGGACGCCGGCCGCGACCACAGCTGCGCCATCCGCGGGGACGGCTCGCTGGTGTGCTGGGGCCGGGACACCGACAACCAGTGCGGCTGCCCCCAAACCGGCACCTATACGGCGCTGAGCTGCGGCAAGATCCATTGCTGCGCCGTGGCCGACGACGGCAGCATCACCTGCTGGGGTACCGACGCCGAGGGCCAGAGCACGCCGCCGGCGGGCAACAACTACGCGGCCGTCACCGCCGGCTGGTTCCATACCTGCGCCCTGCGCACCGACGGCACGGCCACCTGCTGGGGCACCAACAGCTACGGCGAGCTGGACGTTCCGCCCAACGAGACTTTCCTCACGTTGGAGGCGGGCCACCACCACAACTGTGGGCTGACTACCAGTAACCAGACGGTGTGCTGGGGCGACAACCAGTACGGCAACATCGACTCCCCCCCCGGTACCGTGGCCCAGGTCACCGCCGGTGGCTTCTTCGGCTGCGCCGTGCACACGGACGGCACGCCGGAGTGCTGGGGCCTGGACAACTACAGCATCGACGACGAACCCGCCGAGTCGTTCCAGTTCTTGCAAGGAGGCGTGCACCATGCCTGCGGCATGACCGTGGGCGGCGATCCCCTGTGCTGGGGCCGGTGCCAGTACGGCGAATGTAGCTCTCCGGCCGAACCCTACGCTCACATCTCGTGCGGGAACAGCCACACCTGCGGCCTGCGCGCCGACGGCAGCATCACCTGCTGGGGGAACAACAACTTGCAGCAGCTCAATGTGCCCTGAGATCCCAAGGGCCCTTCAGCAGCCGTCCCCCGGATAGACCTCGTCGTCCAGATCGTCGCAGTCCATGCCCGGGCTGGTGGCCGGATCGTAGGCGCCGGGCAGCCACCACTCGTCGTAGCCGTCCCAGTCCAGATCCCAGGACTCGGCTCCGGCCCCGGCGTAGGCGCCCATGTCGGCCAGGGAGCCGTCCGGATCGTACTGGCCCGACGGACCGGCGCCGATGAGCGGCGAGACGGCGGACAGGTGCAGGTCCCATTCGTCGGGGTCGGGGGAGCTGATGTCGAGGAATAGGGGATCCTCGCTGACGTTGCCGTCGGTCCCGGTGGGGTCGGCGAGGTTGCTGAAATCGTCGGGCAGATTGCCGTGGACGTCGCAGTACTGGAAGGCAGTGTTTGCCGAGTTGACGTGGATGCCCCCGCCGACGTTGGCTTCGTTGCCGTGGATGATGGTGGCGGTGAGGTCCATCGCGCCACTGTTGAAGTAGATCCCGCCACCCGAGCTGGCTTCGTTCCCGACGATCACGGATTCGGTCAGCGTCTGTACGCCGCCCCCCCGCCCGCCGCCCCCGCCCCCGGGCCCCCCCGCGGGGGGGGCCGCGGGGGGGGGGGTGGGCGGG
>CAZDDH010000451.1:0-3731 GCA_964504165.1 uncultured Rickettsiales bacterium
AGAGGCGCCGCACCTTATATAAACCGCTCACTGGTTATGCAACCAGGGGGTAGACGGAACCAATGATCACGCGACGACTACTCCTTGTGCTGACGTTGCTGGGCGTCGGTGTTTTTATGTTTGCGCAGGCCTGTGTGGATCCAGCGACGGATCATGTGCAGGGCAAAGAGAGCCTGTTTGTCTTTCTCGACGAAGGGGATCTGGAAACGGCGGACCAGCTGCTCCTGGACTGCTGGCAGCTGCCCCGCTACGACGAGGCCTGTTTCGACGGGATGCCCCAGTGGGACGAGGATCCTTTTGACGAGAATTACTGGCGCTTCATCTTCTACAGCCTTCGCCACACCCGACACCTGACCTGGGCGTACCAGACCACCGGAGACCCCGCCTACCGCGATAAGCTCATCGAGATCCTCTGGAGCTTCTTGGAGGCCGAGTCCCCCCACGATGATACGTGGAAAAAGTACACCGCAGCTTTCCGAGGAGCGGTACTGGTCAATAACTACTGGAAGCTGGCCCATCGCGGCGATCTGGATCAAGACCTGGCCCGGGAGCTGGAAGCCGCCATCAACGAGACCGGCGTATTTCTGGCCGATCCCGACCATTTCGATGCCGACTACAATCACGGCTTTGCAGAGGCCGCGACCCTGCTGCTCATCGCTGAGAACTGCCCCAGCACATCGACGGCCTGCAGCAGCGCGTTGTCCGACGACTGGGCAGCCGTTGCCCTGGAGCGCATCGACCTGCTGATGGAACTGGCCGTGGACGAAGACGGCGTCGAGGTCGAGCAGTCTCCTACGTATCATTTTTATGTGCTCAACTTCGTGTGGGAGATCTACCACTGGAGCCAACGGTACGACGTGCACCTGGGCAGCTCCGTCACCGATGCCATGGACCCGATGGTCCGTTACGCCACCTTGATTACCCTTCCCAACGGCGATTTCCCGATGATCGGATCGAGCCTGGCGGACAATGTCCAGACCTATGGCCTGTCCCCCACGACGCTGGAACAGATCGCCGATTCCTACCCGGAGTTCCGCTACATTCGCACTTTGGGAGAGGAGGGCACCGAACCCTCAGAAAAGGCGGTGCTGTTCCCCTCGTCAGGGCAGTTCATCTACCGTTCGGCCTTTGGCCCGGCCCAGGATTTTGCACAGCCGACCCACGTCGTTTTTGATGTGGGATCGTTCCGCACGGCACACAGTCATCTGGACGCTTTGAGCCTTCACCTGTATTCGGCTGGCCGGACCCTCCTCACCGATTCGGGCCTGTTTACCTACGAAGAGGGTGACTACAACGACTATTTCTGGGGTACCAGCGCCCACAACACCGTGGTTGTGGACGGGCTCGACCAAGACGAGGGCACCGCCACGCCAGGCTCGACCATTCACAACCCGGATTGGACCTACCAGTCGGGCTTCCACGAGTTGTATGAAGGGGTAGTTCATGGCCGCGCCATGCTATCGCTGGATCCCTACACCCTGCTGGTCATTGATGAGCTGACCAGTGAGGATGTGCACCACTACCACCAGATCTGGCACCTGTTCGAGGGCGCCGATCCCCAGGGAACGGCGCAGGACCTGATGGTCTACGAGGATGGGGCCGCCGTTCTCAGAATCCTCCAGTCCGACCTGGCAACCATGAGCCTCGACGTGCGATTCGGCGAGGAGGATCCCATCCAGGGATGGCTCTCCGAAGAGTACGAAATCCTGTTTCCGGGCCAGACACTGGAATACGGCCTCGAAACCGACCATGCCGTGATGGTCACCTTGCTGAACTTTGGCCCGCGCACGGAGATCGAAGCCCAGGTGTCCCATACCCAGGTGGATCAAACCGTACACATTGACGTTGAACTGGAAGATGGCTGCCGGACCATCCAAATCGAAGCACTGGGCCGCAACTCGGAGGTCGTCGACGTCGGTGAACTGACGGCGTGTGCGGGCTAGGAGCCTTCCGGTACCCAATCCAGCAGGTCCGTCATGTTGATAAAACGCAGATCGTACTCAGCGGCGTCCTCCAGGACGGCCTCGAGTTCGTCGGGGTGAATGAACCCCTGCTCGCTCTCCTCGGTGATCCAGTGGGCGTACAGCAACAGGCCCTTTTTTTCGTCGCGGGCCTCGGCCATCAGGGATCGGATCTCATCACGGGTAGCATGGCCATGATCGATGCGAGCGCCCATGGTGGTCCGGTCACCGTCACCCTCGTAGAAGATGGCCGATCGGAAGTTGATGGTCGCCGAGTCGCGCAGGATCTCAAAATGATCCAATAGCGCGTCTTCCAGTTCCGGCGTGTCGCCACCCCAGGGATACGCGTAGGAGGTGGGTGAAAAACCGTGGGGCTCCATCAGCTCCAGTTCCGGGACGACGATGTCGTCGATGTACGCGTCGGGCGTCGAGCCGCTGATGTATTCCGATGGGTTGTCGTGGGTCAGGCCGTGGGCGCCGATCTCGTGTCCAGCGTCCTGGAGCGCTACCAACATGTCGATCTCGTCGGAACTCATCTCACCAAAACGTGTCACAAAAAAGGTTGCCGTGGCGTCGTATTCTGCGAACAGCTCGATATGATCGTGCCATTGCTCGGCAAAATCGTCGTCAAAGCTCAAGGCGATGACCGTCCGATTATCCTGGCATCCCATACATGCAAAGAACACACCTATAAATAAACCAATCGATCTGGCGCCCACGCAAACAATACGCGAGATGGATCCTGAAAATCCAAAACCATGCTCGGGTGGTTGTGTTCTCGGCGCCATGATTGCCCTTCCTGATATCTACTGAATGGCCACGGTTACCTGTTCTTGGGAACCCGCCATATCTTGGATCGTCACCGCGTACTGCACGGAATCCAATGCCAGCTGTACGGTCACTGTGGTGCCGTTTTCGTCGAGCTCCACATGGGCCTCTTCTTGGCTCCAGGCACCCGTCGCAAACAGCGTGGCGAAGTGGCTGTGGGCTTCGTCAAGAGTGTACTCGATGGCGTAATTGGCGACCTTTTCTTCGTAGGCATCCGAGTACCAGCCTTGCACCGGATCCTCCTGGCCGTACAGAATCTCGAATTCCGGCAGATCGTGCGACGATTGGTGGATACGCATCATGTCGCTCCCATCCTCGTCCACGACCGTGACCATGGTGGCATCCCCCTGCACCTCCGAGGCCGTGGGAAACAGGTGCCAGGTCTGGGTGTAGGTGTGCGGATCGGCACTGTCGAGCTCGTCGACGACGAGTACCAGCTCACGGTCCAACATCAGCACGGCTCGGCGGTGCACCACGCCGTCATATAGATTGTGGAAGCCCGACTGGTAGATCCACCCGTCCTGCTGGATGGTCTCCCCCGGATGAGCCGTTCCCTCGGCCTGGTCCAGGCCATCCACGACCACGGTGTTGTGTGCCGATGTGCCGTAGAAGTAGTCGTGATCCGCCCCTTCTTCGTAGGAATACAAACCGGAGTCGGGCAGCACGGTCAGCCCCCCGGCATGGAGGTGCATCATCAACGCATCGTAATGGCTGTGGTTCGTTCGGTACTGGCCCACGTCGAAGATGATGTGGGTCTGCGCCTCGAACTCCTCCGGGGGGCCAAAACCGGACCTCATGACGAACTGCCCCGAGGAGGGGAAGAGCACCGCGTTCTCGGTTGGTTCCACGCCCGACACTCCCACCGAGCGGATGTAATCCAGCTGAGGGTACCCCCTGGTTGCATAACCAGTGAGCGGTTTATATAAGGTGCGGCGCCTCTTG
>CAZDDH010000452.1:0-3717 GCA_964504165.1 uncultured Rickettsiales bacterium
GTCACGCAGGTCAGAAAGTCGCTCAGCCGATCCTCCGTATGACGGGAGTGTCCTCGCAGGGCTCGATTACTTGGGACGGATCGGCCGCACGGCGCGCCTGGCCGCCAAAGGGTCGTCGTCGAAGCCCGTCGACGGATCCCGCCGAAAAGCAGCCACGTCGATCGCATGGCGACTCGTCAAGATTCATGGCCTCGTTTGATGGGGGTTTCTTCTCAGAAACCAAGTGACAGTGTCTGACACCTTCTCCCTTCTCGAGAAATGGGGGCAAGGGGGATTCATCCCCCCTCCCAGCGCAGCAAAGCGATGCGAGCATCTCCCTCGTATTTTTTCTTCCGAACACACGAATCACATCCAAGCAGCCTCCAGCCGACAGAGCGGAGTGGTGGCGTATCCGGGTGGTCCGGCATACCGGCAACCGGAGAGCCTCCGGGTCCGGCTGGGCCGGCACACCGGACGGACAGGAGGAGGCTCGATGATTGGGGAGAAGGGGCGCTGGGCGACACTCGCCGGACGCGCAGGTATGCCGGACCACCCGACGACCGTGCCACCGGTGTGCCGGACCAGGCTGCGCCGCCACGCAGCTCAGGCTGGAGGCGGACGACTGACTTTCACCACGACTCTCCTTGGTACTCAGAACCGTTGTGCTGGCTGGCGCCGGGATGATCGTGTGGGGCTATGACTCAGCTCGGGCACGGTGGTCCGGCATGCCGGCACAGGCACGGGTTTTGGGAGGGGCTGGGTGACGCGCGTCTGGCGCAACAGCAAACAGAGATGTAGATTACGCCCCCAATCAGGAGGACCCACGTCCTCGGGAGAGAACCATGGGAAAAGCACAGCCCTGGCCATTCATCGAAGCCCAGAAGCTCCTCGACTCCCTGAAGCGCGTAGGAGATCCGGAGGAGATCATCCTCGAAACCGGCTTCGGCCCCTCCGGCCTGCCCCACGTAGGCACCTTCAGCGAGGTCGCCCGCACGACCTTCGTCCGCCGGGCGCTAGAGCAGCTGACAGACATCCCCACCCGGCTGATCACCTTCTCCGACGACATGGACGGCCTGCGAAAGGTGCCCCTCAACGTCCCGCAGCGCGACATGCTCGAGCCGCACCTGGGCCGCCCCCTGTCCGCCATCCCCGACCCCTTCGAGGAGGAGGACTCCTACAGCGCCTACATGAACCAGAAGCTGGAGACCTTCCTGGCGGCCTTCGGCTTCGAACACGATTTCCGTTCGTCCACGGACAACTACCGCTCCGGGGCCTTCGACGACGGCCTGCTGCGTATCCTGCACCACGCCGAGGACATCGCCGGCATCATCGTGCCGACGCTCAGCGAGCCCAACCGCAAGGCCTGGACGCCGTTCTTCCCCATCTGCAGCCAGTGCGGCCGGGTGTACACCACCCGCGTCACCGCCATGTACCCGGACAAGGGCACCCTGGACTACGTCTGCGACAACACCTTCGAGGGTATCGAAGGCTGCGGTCACGCCGAGGAAGCCCCCGTCACCGGCGGGCGCGCCAAGGTGGGTTGGAAGGTGGATTGGGCCCTGCGCTGGTACGCCCTGGGCGTGCACTACGAGATGTACGGCAAGGACCTCATCGAGAGCGCAAACATCTCCAAGCGCATCGTCAAGCTGCTGGGCGGCAAGCCCCCCGTGGGCCTGTTCTACGAGATGTTCCTCGACGAGAGCGGGCAGAAGATCAGCAAGAAGATCGGCAAGGGCGTCACCGTGGACACCTGGATCCGCTACGCCCCGGTGGAGAGCCTGCTGCTGTTCATGTACCAGAATCCACGCAAGGCCAAGCGCCTGCACTACGATGTCATTCCCCAGATGGCCGACGACCTGCTCGCCCACCTGCGCAAGTACCCCGAGCTACCCGACGAAAAGCGCACCTGGAACCCCCTGTGGTACTTCCAGGAGGCCGACGAAACCCCCATCCGCTTCGAGAGCAAGCTCGACTACTCGACCATCCGCAACGTCGCCGCCTGCGTGGGGACGGACAACGCCGACGCCATCCAGGCCACCCTGGGCCGCTACGAGCCGGACATCGACCGCGCCGGCGAGATGATGGGCCGCCTCATCGAAGGGGCCATCGCCTATGACAAAGACCAGGTGGCCCCCGGCCGCACCTACCGCAAGCCCGACGAGGCAGAGGCCGCCATCCTCCAGGAGCTGGCCCGCCGGGTGGAGGCCACGCCCGAAGAAGACATCGACGCCCTCCAGTCCCTGGTCTTCGACCTGGCCCGGGAGCAGGAGCGCAAGCCCGCCGAGATCTTCAAGCTGGTCTACGAGGTCCTGCTCGGCCAGTCCCGCGGCCCCCGCATCGGCACCTTCGTGCAGGTGATGGGCAAGGACACGATGGTCCGCCTGATCCGGGACGCCATCGCGCGTTAGCACGGGCACGGGAAGAACCCGTACGCGGCTACAGCCCTCACGAAATCGTCCGATACCCCAACTGAGGCCCTCGTTACGACGCATTTCCATGCCGATGGATGCCCGCGAGCGGGTACAATTGTTGGGTGCGTCAACGATTGACGTGTCTGGTAGCCAAGGAATGGTCATGCCGCGCTCGAAGCTCAGACTCCAGACTGCTTTCCATGCCGTGATCCTGTTCGTCATGACGCTCACGCTCGCCGGCCCGGCCTTCGCCCAGCCGACCCTGCTGGTGGTCCACTCGGTCCCCGTGCAGAGCCGGGCCGACGACGTCATCAACAAGCTGGCCGCCACCGGCGGATTCGCCACGGTCGATGGCACGAGCTGCAACCTGTCTACACCGTCCCTGGCGGACCTGCAGGCCTACGACCGGATCTTCGTGTTCACAGAGAACATCCCCAACGATCCAGCGGCCCTGGGGGACAACCTGGCCGCCTACATCGACGCCGGCAGCGGTGGCGTGACAGTGGCCACCTTCTCCAACCGCACCGGATTCGGGCTCGCGGGCGACATCGTCGACCTGGAATACATGGCCTTCGACGTGGCCGACGCCGCGCCTCTGGAGTCCGGCCGTACGCTGGTTCCGGTCACCGGCTGGGAGAACAGCTCCGTGCTCGCCGGCGTGAGCAACTTCAACGGCGGGACAGCCTCGTGGCGGTGCAACTCCAACGTCGTGGCGGGGGCCTACGAGGTGGCCCGCTGGGACGACGGACTGCCGCTGTGGGCGTTCACCGTGGTGCCGATCCAGGGGGGCGACGACCAGCTGGTGGTCTCTCTGAATTTCTACCCCCCGTCCAGTGACGCGCGCCCCGACTACTGGGATGCGTCGTCGGACGGCGCAGCCCTGATGTCCAGCGCGATCCTGTTCTCCGGAAGCGAGATCGACGCGGACGGCGACGGGGACGCCATCTGGGAAGGCGACTGCGACGATAACAACCCCGTGGTTTATGACGGCGCCCCGGAGCTGTGCGACGGCATCGACAACGACTGCGACGGGATTATCGACAACGAGATCGACGACGACGGCGACGGCCAGCTGGTGTGCGGCGGTGACTGCGACGACAACGACGCCAACGTCTACACCGGAGCCTTCGAGCTGTGCGACAACGCCGACAACGACTGCGACGGCCTGGTCCCCGTGGATGAGCTGGATGCCGACGGAGACGGCCAGATGATATGCAACGGCGACTGCGACGACACGGTGGACACCGCCTACCCGGGCGCCCCCGAACTCTGAGACGGCCTCGACAACGAATGTGATGGTTCGATCCAGGCCGACGAGACCGACAAC
>CAZDDH010000453.1:0-3710 GCA_964504165.1 uncultured Rickettsiales bacterium
GTCGTCAGGTCAGGCGTGAGGGACGGAATTCCGCTCTATGACGGGAGTGTCCAGAGGACCCGACGATTTTTCCGGGGGCCGACGAGGACTGCCTCGACGGGATTGACAACGACTGCGACGGCTACATCGACGACTCCGACTCCGACTGCCTCGACGTTGATGGCGACGGGTTCTTCACGGAGCCGGGGGGCAAAGACTGCGACGATTTCGACTCTAGCGTGAACCCCGATGCCGACGAGATCTGTGACGACGGTATCGATAACGACTGCGATGGGGATACCGATGCCGACGATACGGACTGCATGAACGATGACGATGACACATCAGGTGACGACGACGATGACGCGTCAGATGATGACGATGACACAACGACGTTAAACGGGGGAATGGTATCTCTTGTGCGTCACGAATACCTCTATCCAGAAGTGTACACGCCACCGCCGACCTCACAGGTTTGGGCCGTAGCCTACTTCTACACGCCTGTGGAAATGGACGCGTACCAAGAAATCATTTGGAACGGCAATCTTCCCGCGGTGGACGCGTGTGTCACCTACGACGCGGCGGCGGGTAGTGGATTGACGCTCAATCTGTTAGCAGCAGGAACTTCTGTTGACCTACAGGGACCTACGAATCTCACGTTGCCAAACCTGGGCGACTACTATTCCGTTGATAGCCTCGCTCTGGGACAGCATCAACCCGGAACCTACGGACTTGATATCATGGGCGGGGCGGATGTCGTCGCTCAATCCATCCCAAACGCGCTTGTCGCACCCCCTTCGTTCACAGTTACCCCGGAGATGGCCCCCGGTGCCATTACCACCTCCTCCCTAGCGTCTGGCCTCACATTCCAGATTCAGGGTTCTTGCCCGATGCCAGTTGTAAATCTGGATATTTTTGAGGAAGGTGGGACGTATGTGGAGAGCGTTCTTTGCCACTTCGCGGGTGGGCCTGATTTGTCCATCCCAGGATCCTATACAAACCCATACACCGGCGCGATTGCTGTCATTCCGACGGTCGAGTGTTATCAGAAAACGGAAACGAGCCTGGCCGGTGGTTCGTCCCTCACGGGAATCGGTCGAGTAATAGTCAGTGGCGTCCTATATGTACAGTGAGGTCAAGGTTTCCGTGGCCCTCCAAGAAAGTAGCGTGAGGTTGTTTGGCACCTTCTGCGGCCACCTCTCCACGTGAACGACCATCAGCTCCTTCCTAACGGCATCCGGTCGTCGGCTTGCAGAATGCGGCTGGCGGCGGTTCGAAAAGCCGGATGGTGAGGTCGAGGAACAGGACAAGAAGACGTGAGTTGCGCGGCGGCATGGGCCATAAATCCAGGATAATTGGGCCAGCTCTGACAAAGAACGTTCACGCCGTTCATCGCCTCCTCTCTCTGTCCTTCCAGTGACCGAGCCCGAAGCCGGCTGCCGATGATCTGTTTGAACCCGAGCACGCCATTCTCCGCTCGAGCCTGCTGATGGGCGCCGGGATCCTTGTGCCCCCCTATGTGCCAACCCCCCCTATGTGCCAACCACCTTGATAGGCCTCGATAAGCAAGGGAGTCCGGTTTTCGGACGGGGTGTCCGGATTCCGGACCGTTGGCCCGTCTCGACCCTCAACCCAATCCGCGGTTTAGTCGAATTTCTTCCATCATATCAATGCGTTGCCAATTCGCGGACCGACTGGCACAGCGATTGCTATTTATTCACGCATGGCCAGACGCATCCGAAACTTCGAACCCGGCACCACCCTGGAGATCACCTCCCGGACGATCCAGAGCCGGTTCTTGCTGAAGCCCACCAAGATGGTGACGCTGATCATCCTCGGCGTGCTCGGACGGGCGACGGCCAAGTACGGCATCCATCTTCACGGCTTCGTCTTCCTTTCCAATCACTTCCATCTCATCGTCACCATCCCGAACGTGGAGTCCCTGTCTCTGTTCATGAACTACCTCAAGGGCAACATTGCCAAGGAGTGCGGGAAGATCTTTGGTTGGAAGGAGAAATTCTGGGGGCGTCGATATACTCCGATCCCGATCCTCGATGATGCGGCTCTGGTCGAGCGGCTGGAATATGTCCTTGAGCAAGGATGTAAAGAGAATCTGGTCGATGATCCCCGCAAGTGGCCGGGGGCTACTTGCGTCAATGCCCTGATCGATGGCACGACCCCCAAGGGGTTCTGGTTCAACCGCACCGCCGAGTACAACGCACGGCGGGCTGGGAAGGAATTCGGGACGTTCGATTTTGCCGAAGAGGTCATCGTCCCCCTCACTCCCATTCCATGCTGGGCCGATCTCTCCGCCGAGGAGTACCAAGCCCGCATCCTCGACACGGTCGAAGAGATCACGCGCTCCACCAAGGCCCGCCACCGCGCAATTGGCACCAGACCGATGGACACAAAGAAGATCACTGCCCAGCACCCTCATAGCAAGCCCGAAGCGTCCAAGAAGAGCCCTTCCCCGTCCAGCCACGCCTCAACCCGAGCCCGACGCAAAGCCTTCATCCGTCAGTACCGCGCTTTCCTCGATGAATACCGCGAGTCCTCCCGTGCCTGGCTCGCAGGAGTCCTGGACGTTGAGTTCCCACTGTTTTGCTTCAAACCCCCGCTGACCTCCGCAAATCGCGGTGACCCAAGCCTGTTCCGACGTAGGACGACCTCTTGTCCTATCCGCCTAAAACCATCGAACTCGTCGCCCCGAATGGAGAGGTTTGCCTGAGCACCTCCTGAATAGCATTCACCGCCGTCACACTCATCTATATCTCACAGATAACGCTCTCCAATACCGCACGATTCGAGCTTTTCTGTCTCTCTGGGCGCTACTCCGCGCTTGATCCCCGGCGCGGTTCCACTCTGGGCGTGGTGTTTCTCTAAACGGTTGGAACGCTCACGGTTTTGTGAAGGTCCGGCAGGAGGGGCCAACACGACCCGCAGGTGCTGTGGGATTCCCGGAGGATAGAGCCTGAGCTTCGGGGCACGAGTGGTATCCTGAATCCGGAGAGGCCATCAGCATGCGAACCAGAGACATCTACCGCATCGCCACGCTGGGCGTCCTGCTGTTCGCCGTCGGGTGCCAGAATGAGGCGCCAGTCGATTACTGCTCAGGCGACGACGCGACAGAGATCCCATCAGACTGGGTGTTCATTGAGGGAGGGACATTCGAGATGGGCAGCCATGGTGAGCATGAACAGCCGATTCACACTGTGAACGTACCGTCGTTCGAGATGTGGCGCACTGAAGTAACAGTTGCACAGTTGGCACGGTGTTGGTGCGCGGGCGAATGCGAGCCTGCAGGTACGGCAGAGGAAACGTGCAACTGGGAACGCCCAGACAGGGAAGCTCACCCTGTAAACATGGTGAGTTGGGACGATTCGTTGGTTTTCTGTTCCTGGGTCGGAGGTCGGCTACCGAGCGAGGCCGAGTGGGAGTACGCGGCGAGAAGCGGAGGCCAGGACATCAAGTACCCGTGGGGCGACCATATGGCGAATTGTGATTTGGCCGTGATGGACGACGGTGGATACGGTTGCGGTGAAGGTCACACGTGGCCTGTATGCTCAAAACCAGATGGGAACACGGACCAGGGGTTGTGCGATATGTCGGGAAACCTGAAAGAGCTGGTTCAGGACACATACCATGACAACTACGAGGGAGCACCGACGGACGGTAGTGCGGAACCTGTCAACGACTTTGAGACAGTTACATTTCGAGTTTAGTGTCGTTCC
>CAZDDH010000454.1:0-3651 GCA_964504165.1 uncultured Rickettsiales bacterium
CCCGCGACCAGCTCGGGTGCAGCGTGGCCCTCGGAGTCCACCATCACAACACCTGGCGGATAATTCTCCCCCGAATCGTCGTCGTCGGTGGTGTCGTCATCGTCGTCGTCGGGCGGGTCTGGGGGCTCGTCGTAGGGGCCGACGGGGGTGCCGTCGGTAGTGCTTTCGTGGGCGCCGATGTCGTTTGTGGTTTGGCGCCAGCGCCACATCATGGGGTTGGCTTCGTTTTGGTAGTGCTCGCGGTCGGGGAGGTGGGGGGCGTTGGGGTCGGCCTGGGCGACGAGGGGGCTGTTGGTGACGGGGACGTAGTCGGTGAAGTTGGTGAATTCGACATAGTTGCTGGTGATGGTGCCGGTGAGGCCGTCGGCGTCGTCGGTGCTTTCGTTGAGATAGTTGTTGGTGCCGGCGGTGGTGTAGTTGGTGAGGGTGTCGTCGTCGATGCGGAAGATGCGGTCGACGTTGATGAAGGCGTTGTTGTGCAGGGTGGCGGTCTGCATGGCGTTGAGGGCGGGGTTTTCGTTGCAGATGTGGACGAGGGCGGCGCCGTCTTGGTTGCCGATGAGGGTGTTGTGGACCATGGTCAGGTGGAACTCGACGTCCGGGTCCTGCTGGTCGTTGTACAGGGCGAAGATCTGGCCGTCGTTGCTGGGGGTGCCGCGGACGAAGACGTTGCCGCGCAGGAGCATGGTGTGGACCGGGCCGCAGGGATCCATGGTGCAGGGCATCATGTCGCCCATGTAGCTGGCCGAGCGGGTGATCCAGTTGTACTCGAAGACGGATTCGTTGGCCCGGATGTGGAAGTTCTGGGAGCGGCGGGCGTCGTGGATGTAGCTGTAGCGGACGGTGATCGAGCCGCCGTGGATGTAGAGGTTGTGGGAGCCCTCGTTGCTGTCGGGCAGGCCGTTGAAGCCGAACTCGCAGAACTCGACGAGGGTGTCGTCGCCTGAACCCTGCAAGCCGTTGTCGTTGTACTCGAAGAGGCAGTCGGTGAGGGTGACGTGGTCGCTGAACTTGAGGCGGACGCCGCCGCCGTCGCCGATGCCATCGGTGCCGTTGCGGAAGACGATGCCGGAGATGTCGTAGTAGGAGCCGGTGATCTGCCAGATGGCGCGGTGGTTGTCGCCGCCGGTGTAGCTGCCGGGCCACTGGTCGATGGTGGCACCGTCCAGGTCCCACACCGGGCGATCGTTGGGGTCGGCGGCCCGGATGATGACGGGAGTAGCGGCGGTGCCCTCGGCTTCCAGGTAGAGGCGGAACTGGTAGGTGCCCGGGGCGATGACGACCTCGTCGCCGGGGGCGGCGGCTTCGATCTTGGCGTAGTTGTCCTCGGGGGTGTCATCGGGGAAGACCTCGATGACGGCGGCGGTGGCGTGGGGGGCGACGGCCAGCGTCAGCAGCAGCGCCCCAAGCTGTACGGCGCGTGCAGCAGCACGATGACTCCCCTGTACGGACTGCAACGACGGTCTGTCGATCTGGAACATCAGGACCTCCCCGTGAAGGAGCATACCGCGGCCATGGGCGCTGGCAAGGCCCGGCCGCTGCAGCGGCGGATGGGTGGCCCCGTCGACAGGTGTGGATCGGGGGGGTATGTTGCCGGCCTTCCACGGAAGAGGTTGGTGATGCAAGGGCTGGGTGATGTGGCTGGGGCGGTGCGCGGGACGGGTGGGTCTGCTCGGGCCGCGACGGTGTCGCCCTGCCCGGCCGAGCTGCTGACGCTGCACGGGCAGCAGCACCAGCAATGGATCGACAACATCGAAGGCCGCAGCGAGGTGCTCGACGGGCCGGGGGGCGCCTGGCCTTGCTTCGTGCCCGGCCGGGGCGCCGGTGCCTACATCGTCAATCCCGACGTGCACTACTTCGACTACGCGGCCCGGGAGGTGGCCCGCTCGACGGGGCGGGGGGAGCGGGCATTGCGGGTGGCGGCGCGGGGGCTGTCGGCGGTGCTGGGGCTAGGGGAGGTGGCGTACTTCAACAACGCGCTGCTGTCCACGAACCCGCCGCTGCAGGTGGGGGATCACGAGGGTGCGCTGGCAGCGCTGGCGGACCGGCATCCGCGGCGGCTGGTGCTGGGGGTGGGGTACCTGGGGGGCGATCTGGAGCCCCGGGAGGCGGCCCGGCAGGGGCTGGCGTACTACCGGCAGGTATACGTGGCGCCCACGTCGAGCCCTGGCTTCCGGCGGCGCACCAACCTCAAGCGGGACCTGGCGCTGCTGCGGCGCCGGCCCCTGGCGGTGGAGGCCCCGGCGACGTTGACCGAGCAGGACGCAGCCCGGGTGGCGGCGCTGTACCGGGCGCTGTACGTGGGCCGCTACTTCGATGGGAACATCCACTACACGGCAGCGTGGTTTGCCAAGGCGGCGGAGACCGGGGCGCTGGAGTTCGTGCTGATGCGTCGGGACGGCGAGGTGGTGGGCTTCGTCAGCTACTACCGGTCGGGGCCGTATCTGGTGGGGGCATACCTGGGGCACGACATGGCGCTGGAGGGGCAGCTCCCGGTGTACCGGCTGCTGGTGGCGTGGCTGTTCCAGGTAGCGCTGGAGGAGGGACGGGATCTGCACCTGAGCTCCGGGGCGGGGCACTTCAAGCAGCTGCGGGGCGGGGTGCCCCAGATCGAGTGGTTGCGGGGGGTGTCGCAGCGGCCGGCGCTGATGCGGCGGTTCGATCGGCTGGCCCGGGCGGCGGCACGGCTTGGACCGCGCATCGGTCACGCGATGGAGGGGAGCTGATGCTGGAGCTGCGGCTGATCCGGCTGGTGTCCGGGCTGTGGGCTCGCGCGGCGGGGTACCGGCTGGCGGTGGTGGAGGACGAGGAGCGGTTGGACCGGATCCGGTACCGGTACCACGAGCTGGACTCGTCGCTGCTGATGCCGCGGGAGTATCTGCGGGGGGCGACGTGCGTGGTGCTGCAGGGGCGGGATGGGGAGCTGGGGGGACACATCTGTGTCGCGTACGAACGCGAGCGCCTGCGTTGCTTGCAGCTGCTTAGGAGGGATCCCGAGTTGCCCGCGGCCACCCGGGGCCGACCGCTGCGGGAGGTCAACGGGGCGTTCTTCGAGCGGCGCGCGTCGATCTTGGCGAGGCTGTGGCTGTACAGCCACGTGTTCTTGCTGGCGACCTCGGACCGGGCGGTGGCGCTGGCGTGCTACGACAACAGCAAGGCCGGCATCCAGCGGGCCATCGATCCGCTCATGCGGATCCTTCACCGGGGGCCCACCGTGCAGATCGAAGGCATGACCGCTCCCCGGGACGAGACCATCGGGTACTTCACGGTGGGGACGATACGGCGGGCGTTGCCGCGGTACCTGGGCAGGTATTTCCTACGCTCGGCACTCAAGCAACTGGGCCTGAGGCCCAGCGGGCGAGACGAGAAGGTCGACGTGCCCGGCACGGTCCGGAAGGCCGGCTAGGGGATCAGCCCCGGCGGCGGTAGCCCAGGGAGAGGCAGCCCAACATCAAGGCGCCGCCGGCGAAGGCGAACTCGGAGGGGAGGCCGGGGTTTCCGCAGGTGCAGCCGACGGTGGTGTTGTCGAGGGTATCGTCGTCGCCGGTGGTGTCGTTGTCATCGTCGTCGGTGGCGTCGTCATCGTCGGATGTGTCGTCGTCGTCGGCCGCGTCATCGTCATCCATGGAGTCGTCGTCGCCGGTGTCGTCG
>CAZDDH010000455.1:0-3628 GCA_964504165.1 uncultured Rickettsiales bacterium
GACAACGATTGTGACGGCACCACGGACGCCGACGAATCGGACGACGACGGCGACGGGCAGACCGAGTGCGACGGGGACTGTGACGACACGGAGCCCGACATCTACCTGGGCGCGCCCCAGCTGTGCGACGGTATCGCGGACAACGACTGCGACGGCACCACCGATCCCAACGAGAACGACGACGACGGTGACGGGACGTCGGCCTGCGGCGGGGACTGCGACGACAGCGACCCGTCGCTCAACATCAACGACGTGGACGGCGACGGGGTCACCACCTGCGACGCCGTCCCGGACTGCGACGATAACGACGGCGCCAACTACCCGGGCAACACCGAGATCTGCGACAGCCAGGACAACGACTGTGACGGCGACATCGACATCCTGGACGGAGATTATGTCGGCGATTTCGATGGCGACGGCGACGACGCCATCGCCTGCGGCGGCACGGACTGTGACGACACCGACGGCACCGTCGAGGGCCTGGACGTGGATGGCGACGGTTCGTCTACCTGCGCCGGTGATTGTGACGACGCGGACGGCGCCAACTACCCGGGCAACACCGAGGTCTGCGACTCCCAGGACAACGACTGCGACGGCGCCGTCGACGCGGCGGATCCGGACGTGGACATGGACTTCGACGGCGACGGCTACGACGCCATCAGCTGCGGCGGGACCGACTGCGACGACGACGACTCCCGGGTATTCCCCGAGGGGGTCTCGTCCTCCGGCTGGGAAAGGGACTGCAACGTCTGGCTGAAGGGCGACCTGGACGACACCGAGTGGTACAGCCACCGCATCGAGCAGGCACGGTTCATGGACGACGGCACAACCCTGTCCATGTTCTTCCGTTCCGGTCACGAAGCAGCCGTGATGGAGTTCGGGCGTTACTACACGACGGACATGGTCAACTGGACCGTGGACGGGCCGGTGTTCGCCGGCTCGGGGAACGCGGGCGAGTGGGACTACTGGGCCGTCGAATTCCCGGCCCCGATCTACGACGCCAACGACCTGGCCTCCCCCTACAAGCTCTACTACGGAGCGCAGGACACCATCGCCTCACCGAACCAGCGGCACATCGGCCTCGCGCTGAGTAGTGACGGTGCGAACTTCACCCGTTTCACGGATCCCAACCCGCCCTTCTCCGCCATGCAGGTCGTGCCGGCGGGTGCGACCGGGGACATCGACGACATCGATGCGGGGGCTCCTTACATCTATGTCAACGGCTCGACCTACGTGATGCTGTATTACTCGGCCAGTTCGGCGTCGCAGTACCGGACCTGCATGGCCACCTCGCCGGGGCCGAACGCCGGCTATACCTTCACCAAGTACGATCCGTCCCCGGGCTCCGGGTACGATCCCGAGCCGATCCTGGATTTGGGCGCCGCCGGTAGCCAGGACGACATCGCGGCGGTCTACCCCATCATGGCGGACAACAACGGCGCCGACATGCTGTGGCACACGGTGGTGGGCACGGGGAACCCCGATTTCAACCGTCACCTGGCCGTCGCCCACATCCCCTTCGACGTCTCCGAGGCGGCCAAGCTCTACGACGTGGGCCTGACCTTCAGCAACAGCTCCCACGCGACCCGCTGGGACTACGACTACGTCTACGCCACCGACTGGCTGGAGGACAACGGACAGTACTCGCTGATCTACACCGGCGCCTACGCCGACGGCGCCTACCCCGGGGGTTACGTCGCTCACATCGGCCGGGCGACCAACGAGGCTCCGGGGATCAACATGACGGCGCCAGCCGCCGATCCGTACACCATGCTGGAAACCGACCCGGTCAGCTTCTCCGGTACGGTCACCGATACGGGCTACCTCGACGAACTCGTCGTCGTGCTCAGCAGTGAAATCGACGAGACGGTCTTCCTGACCACCAACGCGGATGTGAATGGCAACTGGACCATCAACGCGCCGTCCAACACCTTCACCACGGGCCAGTACGACGTGGTCGTGACGGTCTACGACGAGGGTGGTGTGGGCACCTCGACCTCCAGCGGCCTGGACGTCAACTAGGGCTCAGCTTCCTACGAGCTCGCCGCGCCAGCAGCGTCAGGTTGATGGCGTTGACGGTGAAATGCGCCGCGATGGGTGCGGCCAGGGATCCACTCCACTCGAACAAGACCCCCAACACCAAACCTGCAGCCAGGGCGAATGCTGTCCATGGTAGGAATCGCCGGTCCGGGACCAGATGGCACGCCGCGAACAGCAGCGTCGCAGGGACCAGCCCCAGAGTCGCCTGCACGGCGCCACGGAAGAGGCACTCCTCAGCTACCGAGCTGGCTGTCGCGGCCAGCAGGATGACGGGCCAGTCCAGGGGGCCGATGATATCGGCCATACGGTCGGCAAGGCGGGCATAGGCCACGAAGACTCGTTCCGCCGCAGCGGAGAAGGTCACGATGATCAGGCCCACCGCGACGCCGAATGCCAACATCGACGCCAGGTGCTCCCTGGCCAGCCACCCATCCAGTGTTCCGGCGAGGAGCGACCAGGCCAGGGCAACCCCCAGGACGGGGCCATAGACTGCCAGGATGATGAATGGCCGGACGTGCGGACGACGGCTCACGAAGAGGTTCCGGCACCTTCGGGAGCTTCCGCCGACTGCTCCGCCTCCGGGGTTTCCTCGCCGTTATCCGGCTCCTCACCGCCCTCGGTGGAGTCCTCTTCGATTCCGGGAGCATCCCCCTTGAGGGCGTACCACAGCCACAGACCTCCCCCGAGGATCATGCCCACGGAGACCCACTGGCTGAGGCTGAGCCCAAAGGTGCCGGCCAGGAACTCCTGGAAGTCGATGACCTTGATCCCACCCTCGCCGAACCAGTAGCGATCGTTTCGACGGATGAACTCGACGGACAGGCGGGTCACGCCGTGGAGAATGAAGAACAGCGAAATCAGCGTCCCAGGCTTGAGCCGCCGGCCCGTGTCCCGCCAGCCTAACAATGCGGCGAGGCCGAAGGCCAAGATGGCCTCGTAGATGGGCGTGGGGTGCACCGCCTCGAAGACGGGCACGGCCCCTTTGGGATAGGCCATACCCCAAGGTAAATCGGTGGCGATCCCGTAGCAGCCGTCCCCGGACAGGTGGCAACCCAGCCGACCAAAGGCGTACCCCGCCGACAACCCCGGCGCTGCACTGTCGAACACGCGGATCACGCTGAGGCCGTCGCGGTGGGCCAGGTAACAACAGGCGGGGACTGCCAGAAGCAGGCCGCCGTACCAGGTGAGCCCGCCGCTGCCCAGCAGGACACCCACGGGATTCATCATGAAGATGTCCCAGTTCTCGGCGACGGACAGCAGCCGAGCACCGATGAGCCCGGTGAGGGCGGCGACGATGATCAGATCCGTCGCCAGCCGCAGCGGATACCCCCGGCGAGAGTAGCCTTGCCTCAAGAACCACCAACCAGCCAGGAAGCCGCAGGTCATCATGGCCGCGTAGCTGCCCACCGGGAACGGCGGGATCTCGAACAAGCCTAGGTCGATACCGGGAATGCGAAACAAAGTGGGAATCATCAGCTGCCTCGGGTCATCTGCCAGGGGACCACAAGCAGGCGGTTTAGCATGAGGTCAGGCGGGCCGCAAGAAAGGGGGGTTGCCGCGGGGGGGGAGAAGAAAAAAGCGCAGAGGA
>CAZDDH010000456.1:0-3620 GCA_964504165.1 uncultured Rickettsiales bacterium
TGGTCGCGAACCGCCTGGCCAGGTCGTCGCGATCCAGGGCCCCACGGTCCAGAATGGCGTTGCCCGAAAAGTGCATAATCGTGGCTCTTTTTCGGTCAACGGCCCCGCGGGGCGTGATCTGGCCTGATCTTCCTACTCTTTTTGCGGTCAATCAGGTCCTTCCAAAGCGAGGGGGAGCAAACGACGTCACCCCGACTTCATCAGGAGAGCGCCTGTTCCGAGCCGCTCTCAGGCAGGGGTCTATCGAGGTGTTATCGGGCTGCCCGAGGCGTTGAGGTTCTTCACCGAGTGGGGTGAAGAGCGCCCTCCTGATCCTATCCGGCTTGACATGGCCGGATAGGAGGCGGCATCCTCCGTTTCGGAGGTTACCAGATGGATGTCATCAAGGTCTACTTCGTGTTCGTCTTGGGCGCGGCTCTTTGCGTGATCGGGTGCTCCGAGAATGAGGGGGAGGTGCCAGGTGGGTGTGGTGATGGAGCGGACAACGATGGGGATGGCCTCTTCGATTGCGACGATCCCGACTGCACGAATTCGCCTGATTGTGATGGTGACGACGACGACGTGACCGATGACGATGACGACGACGTGACCGATGACGATGACGACGACGTGACCGATGACGATGACGACACCGTTCCCCAGTGCGACGCATCGTTCAACGTGGCGGAAATCGACAACCAAGCAATGAGCATGGTTTTCGTAAGCGGCTCCCTTTGGGTGATGGACTGGGGCAATCAGAGGTTCCTGGAGATTAACCCAAATTCGGGTTCAGTTCTGTCCACTGACGATGGCCCAACGGAGGATGGAGAAGCAGGCTTGACCCACGATGGTAGCCACTTCTGGAGCGTTGCGTACCCGTCGGGGACAATCTACGAATATGGCATCGGCGGCAACATCTACGACTCCTTCGCCTCCGATGGTTCGTACATGCACGGCATCACATATGATGGGACGAACCTACTCGTCGCAAACGGACGAAATGACAGCAGTTGGGGAATTCACAAATACTCGACGAATGGTAGTGAGTTGTCTTCCTGTAGTTTGAACTGGAGTCCCTCTGACCTTCAATGGATCAACGGGTATCTCTGGGCCTCATCGGGATCGGAAGGCTACCAGACCTCGATATACAAGCTCGATTCTTCCTGCAATGTCGTTGATACATTAGACGTGGGACGGTCTGCTCAGGGCATCGCTTTTGACGGGGATTGCCTATGGTTGAGTGAACACAGTTCTACCTACATCTGGTCAATGAACGTCCCGTAGTCGGCACCACCGATCCGCACATGATCTTTCCCCGCAATCGAGCCCCAACGATAGACTGCTGACTCGGCCACTCGGCTCATCCTTGTTTTTGCTTTTTTTTTGGCTTGTTCCAGTAGGGGTTCTTGCACTTCGGGCACACCGTGGGCGGCGGTTTGCTCTCGTCCCACAGCTTGCGGGGCAACCATTCGTAACCGCACCGCTCGCAACGGAAGGCCCACACCTGCTTCTGGAAGATCGCCATTGCTAGCGGGCCCCCATTCTCATGCCGTCCTCAGTGAAGAACTCGACGGTGAGACCGAACTGGTGGATCGCGGTCACTAGCACCGTGAAGTTGTGGAGTAGGAACTGCAAGTAAACTTCGTTAGCCTGAGCTACCGGATCTTTCGACCGGACATACTTGCCGAACCTTGCTTCGATCATCGAGAACATGGTCTCCACGTTCGACCGCTTGTGGTAGTGCTTCTTGAATTCGTCCTCGTTGATCTGGACGTAGTGGAACATCTTGCGCCAAATCTTGGGGCCCCTGACGGCTTTGATGTTCTTCTTGAACGGAATGTAGGGAACGGCCCCGTGCCTGTCGATAGCCTCGAAGTTTTTCTTGCTACCGTAGGCTTTGTCAGCGCAAACAGTGTCCATCTCGAACCGCTTGGCGGTCTGGTCCACCAACTCCCTAAGCTGAGTCGCGTCGTGCCGGTCGCTTATAATCAGGTCGGTGCAGATACAGGAACCTGTGCCGCAAATAGCGTGAGCCTTGATGAAGTCCCTCTTCTTTCTTTTATCCGCCTTCGTACCATGCTTCTTCTCGTAGTAGCGGTGGTAGGTTTGCGTCCCGAATCCGGTGGAGTCCACGGCGAAGTTCCGATCCAACTCCAGCGCCGCCATCGGGGAGGAACTCTCCTGGAGCAAAGTCCTTAGCAACGGCGTCAACTCCGGCTTCTTCATGTAGTCCGATATCGTGTTGTAGTGGATACGCCTTGATAGCAAGCCTCGCCGGAATCGCTCATCCAGGTCATAGGTTGCTTGCCGACCGGCAGTCCCCGAAAAGACCTTGATCCCACAAGCGTGGACCATGTCGGTCAGCGGCACCGGAGGACGCCCGCGACCCTTGCGGCGGGGCTCCTCGATGCCTTGGCATAGCGCATGCAGCAACCCAAGGACGTACCCCTTTTCGTTCTTTCGGGCCTCGTTATAGGACGACCAGTCCGTCACGTACCTCACCTGCTCCCTCTGAGCTTGTGTCGGCATGGCCACCCGATGCTGCAACATCTCGATGGCGAAGATGTGCTTACAGAACCGCGCCCGCTTCGAGTAGTCCGGACAGGTACAATTCGGCTCGCCGTCGGTGTAATCGACGACCCATTTCCCTAGATGGGATTGTGACGGCACGATCCACAATTTCGGTGTGGGATTCCGGATGCCGCCAGCCTTAGCGATTTCTGCGCCTCTGAGTTTCCTGGCCTCCATTTGTCCATCTCCCTTTACCTACTAGTACACACCTTGTAGGTTATTATTCCAAGGTAAAGGTCTGATGGTTGTTCTTTCGTCTAATTGCTTCCGTTCACCACATGCAGCCGTTGAAGCCGTAGCTTCCTAGCCTTCTCGGAGAGTTGGTATCGAGCGTGGCCGACCGATTCGATCAGGCCAGCTTGCTTGGCTTTCGATAGCCGGGCCCACATGTTGCTCTTCGAGACGTCCGGGTTAGCGTCCCGGATCTCCTTGGTCGTCGCGTCGCTTTCGACGGGGATTGCGACCACGATGTCCCATAGGCTCGGTGGAACCCCTGGAGGAATTCTTGGCACCGGAGGACGATCTGGCGGCAACTCCGGATCAGATTCCCGTGGAACGTTACGTGGCTGCGGGGGTTCATCGGCGACGGACAGCGCCCGGTCGATGTCCCTCCGTACTTTCCTCAGCTTCGCGTCGATGGCCTTGTCTTCCTCCAAGATCGCGTTGTAGCGAGTCTTGGCGGCGGCGAGCCGTTCCGAGATTTCATGCTTCTCGGCGATGCAGCGTTCAAGCTCTTCTCGGAGGTCGTGTGCCATGAAGGTAAGGCTAACAGGGTCAGGATCGGAAGAAAAGCAAAAACCTTACCATTCCTTGCATTTCCCGTAACCCATTGTAATCTTAAGATTATTGCGGGTTCTGAGAACCTTACCTGGAAGGCTTGTTTTTCGGTCAGGAATTAGGTAAGGTTGGGTAAATCGAGATAAACATGTGCGATAACAGCGACTTACGCTGTTACAGGTAAGGTCTGGGTCACGAAATTGGTTTTTCGGTCAGGTCTGGTTTTTCGGGCAACGCCGTCCAGAATCGACTCCGCGAGGTCGATCGCCATCTGGGTGTCGTCTGTCCACCGG
>CAZDDH010000457.1:0-3620 GCA_964504165.1 uncultured Rickettsiales bacterium
AATTGGGGAGATGTAATTGTCGCCACTGGAGAGATGAACTTGACGCTGGGCAGGGCATCGCCCTGCCGATTCGGAATCGGTATGATGGTGCCTTCATCAACAAAGCGCGTTCGTAACTTACGGGGAGAATCCATGAGAAAAAGCATCCTGTTCACCGTCCTGTTCATCATCTCCGGGTGTTGCGGCGGTACCACCGTCGAACCAGTCGAGATTCCCGAGGTGCCCACACCCGAGGAACCCACCTTTGAAGGTGAGGGCACCGAGGCCGCTCCATTCCTGCTGGAGTGCACGACGCCGGCCAAGGAGCTCCCCGATAAGGGCATCGACACCATCTTCCACGTGCAGTGCCCGGCCGGCTGCAAGACCGGGTTCGTCTGGGGCTCGGACATCTACACCACCGACTCCAAGGTCTGCGTGGCGGCCATCCACGCCGGTGCCACCAAGGAAGCCGGGGGTACGGCCGGGGTGATGTTCACAGCGGGCGAGGAGTCCTACTCTGCTTCCGAGCGCAACGGCATCGCCACCAGCTCCTGGGGGCCCTACGAGAAGAGCTTCAAGTTCAAGGTCGAGGCTCCCAAGGACGTCCCGGTCAGCGGTTCGGCCACATCCGGGGGCGGTTCGCCCAAGGGCAAGCCCGGCGGCGGCGGCAAGATGCGCACGCCCAAGGGCAAGCGTAAGTAGCTCCGGTCAGTCCTCGCCGACGGCCGGCGTTGCCGCGTCGCCGTACGATTCGCTGAAGATCCTCTTCAACACATCCCCAACCAGATCCACAGAAACGCCCAGTTCCTCGGCCTGAGCCTGCCGGGCAGCCAGGATCTCTTGCTCGCGAGCGGGCGCGTGACGGTGCTGCCCACGATCCGTCTTGATGCGGATGATCTGTTGGGCCACCTCCATCCGGCGGGCCAACAGGGCCACCAACTCCCGGTCCATCTCGTCGATCCTGCCGCGCAATACCGTCAGGCGATTGCCCATATTGTTTTCACTCCGTCCACGAACCGGCACAGTTCTTGAAACCTCTGGAAACCATCATGACGATCAGAGGTTACAAGATGGACCACGCGGCGAGCGAACGAAGCAATCACACCACCCCCAATTTCTTCCTGCTCGCCTTCGGCGTGGTGGCCATGATGGCCACCCTGCCCGCCAACGGGCAAACCAAGGTTCCCGGGCAGGCCGATGATGGCCTGTCCGCGGACCACATCCTCGAAGAAGAGGAATCCACGACCCCCGTCTCCACGGTCGCTGCGACGCCGGCGATCAACCTCGACCTCAAAGATCCCAACCCCAAATTCCAGCTCGCGATGGTCTGCATCGGCGGCGTCAACCTGCGCGGTTCCAACCTCGTCGCCGGGGACGGCAACATCACCAGCGCCCAGGGATTCGGCGGTATCACCGCGGAATTACGGATGGTTTCCTTCTTCGGCCTGCGGGGCAGCCTGCTGGGCGAATCGGTGGCAGACGGCTCCGGACTGACCGTCCGCGGTGGCCTGGCCACGCATTTCATCCCGTCCCGGCTCGCGCCGGATCTCTACATGTTCCTGGACATCGGCAAGGTGGTGGAGGGCTCCGAGCTGTCCGAGGGCACGCAGGAGATGAGCCTGGGCATGGGCTTCCGAGTGCGCTTCGAGCACATCTTCGTGCTGGGCGTCGAGGGTGGATTGGGACTGTACGGTATCCCGGACGGCGACGGTAGCCTGATCAAAGGCCTGGCCCGCGCGGCCCTGTACGAAGGGCAGAGCCTGGACCCGCACGTGGCCATCCAGTTCGGTGTCGTGATGTAGGGAGGCGGATGAGGGGATTGTTCAGAATCTGGACGCCAACCTGAACAGTGTCCAGATTCTGAACGACGCCAGGGAGGGTAATAGCGCAGTAACCGACAGTCGAGAGGGCGGCTGTCATCATGATGATCACATATTTTGGAGGATGATCATCATGACGCATTTACGATCCATGTTTGCACTGACGGGCCTGCTCCTGTCCGTCGCTCTGGTCCCCACGATCCCGGCCAGCGCCGACGATGACGAGGGCGGCGGACGCACCTATGTAGGCGATGTCAATTCCCGGTGGTTCCACGTCGGTGGAGGCCTGGGAGCGATCACTCCCGAATACAATCCGTATGTGGCGCCCGTGGGGCGGTTCGTGGTTGGTGGCGGCGGCTATACGTTCGGCCTGTACGCCACCGGCGGACTGGAGATCACGGGCATGGAAGACATGCCCCTGTCCATGGTCGGCGTGGGCGGTCTGGGTGTCCATATCCCCATCCCGGTGGTGCACCCCATGTTCGGCGTCAAGGTGGGCGGTGGCTTTGCCAGCCTTCCCGTCGGTGCCTCCCCGGCGTTCACCATCGGGGGACAGTTCGGGCTGATCGTGAGGGAGTTTGACGGCAACGTCGGCCTGCGCGTCTGCTTCGAACCCAGCGTGACGTCCTACCCCATGGTCGGATCCTTCAGCCGTGAGGCCTTCCTGACCCTCGCGCTGGTGCTGTAGTTAGCCGGCCGGGCCGGGAAAAAGAAAAAATCGCAGAGGACGCGGAGGGGGACGCGGAGGGCGCAGAGTAGGACTTCCGCGGCTATTCGAGTCTATTGAGGCCCTTCGCAGACAACGCTTTTTTTGGGGGGGGAAGGAGAAGAGCGAGGACGCTGCCTCCTTTCCTGCCTTCCTGAGAGTTCCCCCACTTCCTCCCTCCCCTCTGCGACCTCTGCGCGCGCTGGACGCGCGTCTCTGCGGCCTCGAGCCGTCCAGGACGGACGGCCCCCTCTTCTCTTTTCTAGCCTCGCCGACGTCGCAGCACGAGTAGCAGGCCGAGGGCCAGCGGGGCCCAGGCTGGGCTGGTGGGCTGCCCCGTCAGATCGCAATCGCAGCCACCGGTACTCTGGGCTCCACCGCAATCGGGATCGCGGCCGTCGTCGCGTCCATCGCAGTCGCCGTCGATGCCGTCGCCGCATTCTTCGGGGGCGCCGGGATAGACGTCCGGATTGTTGTCGTCACAGTCCAGTGCCTCCCCTTCCTCGCCGCCATCCCAGCCGTCGCCGTCCAGATCGCGCATGTCCTCGCCGTCACAGTCCTCGTCGATACCGTTGTAGGGGATGTCGTCGGCCCCCGGGTTCACCGCGGCGTTGTTGTCGTCGCAGTCCACGCCCCCGCAGGCCGAATAGCCGTCCAGGTCCTGGTCGTAGCCCTCGTCGACCATGTCGTTGCAGTTGTTGTCCAGCTCGTCGCAGACCTCCTCGGCGTCCGGATAGACCGCCGATTCGAAGTCGTCGCAATCCCCGTCACAGATGCTCGCCCCGTCGGCATCGGCGTCGGTGTTCTCGCCGGTGGCCGGGTCACAGTCGTTGTCCACGCCCTCGTCGCAGATCTCCGGCGCGTCCGGGCCCACGTCCACGGTGGAGTCGTCGCAGTCACCACCGCACTCCGAGTAGCCGTCCCCGTCGTTGTCCACCTCGGTCTCTTCCAGGTCCCCGGCGCAGTCCGTGTCCACGTCGTCGTCGCAGACCTCCCCGGGGGCTCCCGGGTACACTTCGGCATCGCCGTCGTCGCAGTCTTCGCACGCCATGAACGTGTCGCCGTCCCCGTCCGCCTCGTCCGCCCCCCGAACCCCCACGCACACCTTGTAGAAT
>CAZDDH010000458.1:0-3531 GCA_964504165.1 uncultured Rickettsiales bacterium
CACGACTGCGACGGCTCACACTACGGCGAGGACGCCAGCGATTGCAGCGACTACTACGCGGACGACGACGAGGACGGATACGGGCTCACCGAATCGGCTCGCTGCCTGTGCGAGGCCGACATCCTCAATACCGTGGAGGAGGGCGGGGATTGCGACGACTGGAACGCGGACATCTACCCCGGCGCCACCGAATACTGTGACGGCATCGACAGCGACTGCAACGGGACCCTCGACGACGAGGACGCCGCCGATTGCGTGACGTACTTCCTGGACGTGGACGGGGACGGCTGGGGGGATCAGGCGGAGCAGCGTTGCCTGTGTGGCCCGGAGGGCGATCACACGGCCATCCTGTTCGGCGACTGCGACGACGGCGACGCCGGGGTCAACCCGGACGCCGAGGAGGAGTGCAACGAGGAGGACACGGACTGCAACGGGATCGTGGACGACAACTGCGAACAGTGCACCGCCTTCGTGCCGGGGGACCACGGCACCATCCAAGGGGGCATCGACGCGGCGGAGCCGGTGCTGTGCGTCTACGCCGGTACGTACTACGAGAACCTGGATTTCGGGGGTAACGACATCTTGGTGCTGGGGCTCGACGGGGCCGCGGCGACCACCATCGACGGGGGTGGGCTGGGCTCGGTGGTGACGTTCGACAGCGGCGAGAGCGTCGCCGCCGAGCTCAACGGCTTCTCCATCACCGGTGGTGTCGCCGAGCATGGCGGTGGGATCCGGATCACCGGCGCCGAGCCGACGTTGCGCAACCTGATCATCACGGGCAACGAAAGCGAATGGGCCGGCGGCGGCCTTTATCTGGAGGAGGGCGCCTCGCCCCTCGTCGAGAGCGTGGTCTTCGAGTTCAACCACGCCGACTCGGGCGGGGGAGGCGTGGGGATCTCCGATGACCCCAGCGGCTCACCGGTCTTCCGCGACTGCGACATCTCCGGCAACAACGGCGACACGTACGCCGGCGCCCTGTGGATCTACTCCGATGGGGGCGTCGTGGAACTGGACAGCGTCACCATGGACAACAACACGTCCTACATCGGCGGCGCGGTCTATGTGACCGGCAACGGCATGACCCTGGACTGGAACGACGTCTCCGTGGCGGGCAACTTCGCCGGCAACAACACCGGTGGTGTGCTGCTGGCCGCGGATCTGACCTGCAACTTCAGCGACATCGTCGTGTCCAACAATCACGCTTTGATGGGGGCCGGTGGGCTGGGCATATCCCTCGCCACAATGGCCATCAGCGGCGTCTCGGTGGTGTCCAACTATTCCGAGGGGACGGGGGGCGGCATCAAGCTCTATGACAGCGATGTGGACCTCTCCAACTCGATGGTGTTCGGCAACATCGCCGACGGCTCGGGCGGGGGTATCTATGTCTCCGTCAGCACCCTGCGCGCCGACCACGTCTTGATCGCCGGCAACGCAACGAGCAACAACGGCGGCGGCCTCTACGCCTGGGGCGGGATGGTGACCGGGGAGCACCTGGCCATCGTCGGCAACACCTCCCAGGACAGCGGCGGCGTGTTGGCCTACGAGAATTCCACCATCGACCTCACGTCCTCCGTCATCACGGGCAATCAGGCGTCGTATTACGGCGGCGGCGTGGGCAGCTTCAACTCCGCGGTCACGCTGCATCAGACGCTGGTGACAGACAACGACGCCCAGTACTACGGCGGTTTCTACCTGAGCTCGGGCACGGTCGACCTCAGCTACTGCGATGTCCACGGCAACCTGCCCGACGAATTCGGCAACCTGGACGACCCCACCGGCCTCGACGGCAATGTCTCCGTCGATGCCGAGCTGACGGACCTCACCGATCCCGATCCCCTGAACTGGGACCTGCACCTGCAAACCACCTCCCCGCTCATCGACGCGGGGGACCCAGCCGGGAGCCTCGATCTGGACGGCTCGCTCCCGGATATGGGCATCTACGGCAGCGCTGGCGGCGCCCTGTGGGATCTGGATGGAGATACCTACCCGCTGTGGTGGCAGCCGGGTGCCTACGACTTCGCCAACTACCCCGCCCAGGGGTGGGACTGTGACGATCTGGATCCGGCGGTCTACCCCGGCGGCGGCTGCTAGAAGCGAGTTGCGGATTGCCCGCAACTCGGCCCTCCCGTGCCCAGGGCGAGGCGGCCCCGCCGAAGCCCGGTGCCCGTGCCCGTGCCCGATAGATGTCCATAAAACCCTCCATGCGCGTGAACTCCTACCTCGAGTTCGTCTGCCGAATTCGGTTTCACCCAAACGTCTTCGGCCAGGAGACATGGTGTGACCCGGACTGGTGTATCCCGGACATCTATCGGGCACCGGCTGAGAGGACGCAGCCTGGGCACGGGCACGGAAGCTAGATTCCCGGACAGCGCTACCGTTCCCCCCCGGGCGGCAGGAATGCCATAATGCCGCCAACCACCATCGAGGGGGTGTGTGATGACATTCACCAATCGTTTTTGGGCCTCCCTGTTCGCCATCGTTGCCTTGTCGTTGGTGGCGCCCGGCGCGAGCGCCCAGCAGACCCTGTTGATCCAGGACACCGATCCCTGGGGTCAGCCGGCCTGGAATGATGAACTGGACACCGCTGGCGTCACCTATTCTCAGATCGGCACGGGGGGCATTCCGGGGACCAACCTGGCGCTGTACGACCTGATCATCGTCGCCAGCTTCCAGGACTCGGCCTTCAACACGGCCCTGCTGGCCCGTATCGCCGATTTCGAGGACTTCGTCAGCGACGGCGGTGTGCTCATCTGGTCCGCCGGCATCGACGACACCCAGCTGCCCTACCCGGATCCCCCCTTCGGCGGGGTGGTCGTGCACGACTACGACGGCTCCAACGACGTGGTCGACCCCACCCACCCGCTGCTGGACAACGTGCCCGATCCGGTGACCGGCAGCTGGGCCAGCCACGGTGATCTGACCGGATTGCCGGTCAACGCCAACTCCCTGCTGACCAACAGCGGCACCGGCGAGACCGTGCTGTACACCCTCAACCAGGGGGACGGTGTGATGCTGGGTGCCGGGATCACCTGGGAGCTGGGCTGGTTCGAAGGGTGGCCCGGCGGCGACATCTTGATCAACGCCATCGCCTGGGCCCAGACCGCCCTGGCTTGCACCGGCGCGGACGCGGACGCGGACGGCTGGACCGACTGCGAGGGGGACTGCGACGACGGCGATCCGGCGATCCATCCGTCGGCCGTGGAGATCTGCGAGGACGGTATCGACCAGAACTGCGATGGGCAGATGGACGAGACCGCGGACGCCGATGGGGACGGCTACTCCAACTGCGATGGCGACTGTGACGATTTCAACCCGGACGCCGTGCCGGGCGCCGACGAGTACTGTGACGGCGTGGACAACGACTGTGACGGGGCCCTGGGAGCGGGGGAGCATGACGTGGACCTGGACGGCCAGACCGAGTGCGCCGGTGACTGCGACGACGGGAACGACGTGGTGGGCGATGGCTTCCCCGAGCTGTGTGACGGCATCGACAACGACTGCGACGGGGTTCCCGGGGCAGACGAGGCGGAC
>CAZDDH010000459.1:0-3443 GCA_964504165.1 uncultured Rickettsiales bacterium
CTCGCGCCTTGCCAGAGAACACCAGTCCTTCGCCTGAGCGGCAACCCCCGCCCCCGTCACGACACCTGGTGGATTGTTGTTTCTGGTGTCGGGGGGGGGATGGGGATATCGTGGGGGGCATTCGTGCTGTTTTTGAATGGTTCGCATCGCGTTGCTCGCTTCAGTTTTGGTGAATGAGCGTGGCGGGTGGTGCTGTTTTGAGGGGTTCGCATTGTTTTGGTCGCTTCGGTTTATTCGTCATGAGGCTCCGGCTTCGTGACGTTCCTCCGCGTTTCACGCGCTCTTCGACCGAAATTATCCGTCCTGCCAAGCCTGCGCGTCCCACCTCATACCTGTTGGGGTGATTCAGGCCGGGCCCTCGGTGAAGGGTAATTTCGTCGCTTGCTGTCACGCGAAATAGGAGGAGAACAATGACCGACAGATGGATGGGACTACCGGCGGGGAAGCGGATTGGCGGCGGATCGATCCCGTGCACGACCGGGTGGCTGTTGTTGACGTGCCTCCGGTAGAGCAACAGGCCGCCCGTGACCAGCGCGGGAAAGATGGCAGGCAGGAACACGACCGTCAGATTGATCAGGACGACGAAATCCCGCTTTTCGCGGATCCGAGGGCTGGCACCACAAGACTGGCAGCAGTATTCACGCGTGACGGCGTCCGTCTTGATGCCCCAGGTGGAGTGCTGCCATTCCCTCACGCAGATCACCGCGGGTTGATTGCAACTGCCACATCTGCGTACTCCGGCGGGGCCACCATGCTTGGTTAATCCTCCACCACTTCCCAGCTACTGAATCCGGTTTCCGGGGGTAACCAGTCGAACGCCCGATCTTCTCCTCGGACTGTCATCAAAAAAGCCAGGGATACTATGTTCAAGGACTGCAATACTTCTTCGTATGGGCGAAAATCGTCCCCGCAGCCGTTCCAACTGGGGCCTGCGAACAGCGAGCACATATCCGTGAATGAGTAGTGGCCAGTGTCCGTCAGTTCCGCGAGATAGCGCGGGGTCACCGTCAGCTCGGCATAGGAAGGGGATACTGCGGAATCCCAGGTCGTGAGGGTATCCCGGTCCCCTCCGATGACCATGGTCGGGATGCTGATGGATGCGATCTCGCCGCCAAAATACCCATGCCAGGCCGGCGCCCAGGGGATGGCGGCCCAGGCCCGGTCATCGGAGTGAGCGGCCTGGGTCTGACCGGGGTTCGCTTCCAGCCACGCCTCGACCGCCTCACAACCATCGACAAACTCTTGCTGGCAGTCCTGTTCCAGGAGGTCCACGGCGATGGATGCACCGGCAACACCGTATGTGGTGAATCCACCGAAGGAGTGGCCCATCACGGCGTAACCAGCTGCTGGGTCGACGCAGCCGTGTACGTCGGTGTTTTCGTCGCTGTTGAGGGCCAGCAGGCCATCGAAAGCAGCTGCGATATCAAGTGGGCGCCGGAGAACGTGTGCGGGCCAGAGGTCTTCGTCCATGTCCAGGAACGTGTTGTCCACGTGGTCGGGGGCCACCACTACGTATCCATGGCTGGCTAGGTGCTCCATGGTCGAGAAGGTCTGGTAGCGGATGCCACTGTTTCCGTGGCTGAAGACCAGAACGGGTCGAACCGCGCTACAGTCCGGCGAGGCATTACGAGTCGCCCCACCTTCGATCAACTCATCGTAGATGTAGGGGTCGCCCGGGGCGTCGCTGGATGGGTACCAGACCTGGACCGGCATCGAGATACCATCGGGCCCTGCCATCTCGAACAGATCGGTCCCCGGCGTGAAGGGCCCGGGAGCGTCCGGAGCGTGGAATGGATCCCCGGGATCCGGTTCATCCTCGGGCGTACAGCCCAGGGGCAAGAAAAGGGCAAATGACAACCAGACGGTGGCCATTGGCGAGAGAACGCGAGCGCATGACGACGGAGAACACATGGTCGCAATGTATCAGACCGACGTGGCCACATGGGAACGGGCAACCGTGCGGGGAATCACGACGGAAAGATTCATCCGAGACGGGGTGAGGTCCCGCATGGATGCGGCGCGCAGACACTCGGCTGCGCCGGGAGCGAGTTCACCCTCCAGACGGAGTTGAACGACGGAGTCCACGGGTTGTGAAGCGAGCCTGGACCGTATTTCTACCTGGAGCGAGACAGCGTCGCGCCCGGTGACATGGAGCTCGATTACGGCCATGGGGCGGGCTGGAAGCTCCTGGAAAGACCAGTGGGCGAGGATGCCCCCGCGGTCGCGGCCGGGGGTGATATGCAGGCGGACGGTCCCCTTGGGTTCGAGGCGTTCATCAAAAGCCGTGCGCTCGATGGACCCGGGGTAGATCACGGGTGCGGCGAGGGGACGGCCTGACAGGTCTGCGGTGAGCAGCTGGTGTCGGTGGATATGCCCGGAGAGGATTGCCGCAAAACCGGAAGGGATATCCCTGCCGCGGATCACGTCGAGCCCCGGGCGGAACGTGAAATTCTGGACCCCTACCTGGGCACCCTCGACAGCCTGGTGGATGCACAACAGGCGGGCATCTACGTCTGATGAGAATGCCTGCGTATCGCAGAGCGCCTGGTGGAACCCCCGGCGGTCCAGGTTCCGTATGAACGGGAAGCCGCTGAGGGCGATGGGGAACCCCGGCCAGTCGCCGACGAAGGTCCGTGGACGGTCGAAGATGAACACGTTGGGGTGATAGGTGAGTAATGGGTAGGGGATCCGGCTGCGCTCGTGGTTTCCCGGGACGATGAACACCGGTACCCCGGCGTCGGCGACAGCAAACAGTGGCGCCATTGCCTGGTGGACGAGGGAGGCGCTGACCTTGCTGCGGAACAGCAGGTCGCCGCCGTGGACGACCATGTCGAATGCGCCGTCGCGTGCGGGCGCGAGGGCGCGATCATAATTTTGAAAGAAATCAGGCCCCCTCCTGCGCCGATGGACGCGGGGACGGCGGGGTTGGTCGAAGCCCAGGTGGGTGTCGGAGAGGAGGAGGATGCGTGCGCGTTCGGATGACATGGTGGTCCCGGTGGTCAGCGAGTTGGAACTGAACAAGTGTACAGTCGCGGCGGCTGGGCGCAAGAAGAATCCGCCACGGGGCATGGAGGCCTTCGGGGCTTGTGGCAGGTTACATTCGCCGGGACCGGGGGGCGGAAAATCCAAGAACTTCCGCCAGTTGGCAGGTTGCCATGCTCCAATGATACGCATCGGTTCGTTATCAAAAGAACCCGGCCGACAGATGGGCCGCTCGGGATCGCCCGCGACGAAAGGGAAATCGGGTGGTCACGAGAGATAATAAGAAGGGGCGGGCGAGTAATTTGATTGGTTATTAAAGAAAAAACACGACGTAAGTGGCAGAAGATATTAGGTATTATGCCGATTGTAACTAATTAAAACATCATTAGTTGACGACATATCCGTGCCGTACTAGATTGGCTCTCGAAGGTTGATGCTCTTTTACAGGTTGCAACGAGTCC
>CAZDDH010000460.1:0-3400 GCA_964504165.1 uncultured Rickettsiales bacterium
GCTCCCGCGTCCGCTACTGCGCCCGGCTCGACTGGGGCAAAGGCCTCCGCGGGGGTCGGCGCACCATAGGGATCATCGGCAGCGGACGAACGGGTAAACGTCCCGGCATCCTGAGAGAAAAACAGGTCTTCCAGGTCTCCGAATCCGTCATCAACAGGCGCAGGCGCCGGCGCAGGCGGTGCCTTCTTGCCCTTCTTCTTTTTTGCCATGGAAAGTCGCTCCTCTTTTCTCCGCGGCTGGATCCCGATTGTGGCGGGGGTCTCCCCGTGGAAAGCGAAGTAAAAAAATACCAAGGATCGAGGTCCCCTTTCAACTGCCAGGAGGCCCTTTCATCGGCGTTGGACGAGAAGTTTGGCCGGCGGACCGCCCGCTAGCCCCATCAGCCAACGGCTGCCCGGTCAGGTTCCATCAGGCTCCGCGCCGAATTCCCTTTGATTCCAAGGATTTAACATCTTCCACATTCTGCGCGAACTCTTGACACTCCCCACGCCCCTCCCTACCGTGAATCCTTGGGTCCCGATCCGGCAATTATTGGCCGACCGGTTCACAATCTCTGACCAGACAACTTTCGGAGAAGCGGATGCGAGTATTGATTGCTGGAGGCGCCGGATTCATCGGTCGATGGCTCTGCGGGTCCCTGCTTGCGCGCGGCGACCAGGTGGACTGCGTGGACAACTATGCCACCGGGACATCGGCAAACATCGAGGAATACCGCACAAATCCTCGATTCAAGCTCATCGAGCACGATGTCTGCCTGCCCTTCGATCCGCCGGACGCACCCGATGCGGTCGTGAACCTCGCCTCTCCAGCCAGCCCCGTGGACTACTTCAAGATGCCCTTCGAGACCCTGCGGGTCGGCTCGGCGGGGACGGACAATCTGCTGCGCATCGCCACGGACGCCGGGGCCCGATTCCTCCAGGCGTCGACCAGTGAGGTCTATGGCGATCCCGCCATCCACCCCCAGACCGAGGACTATCACGGCGACGTGAACCCCATCGGCCCGCGCGCGGTGTACGACGAGGCAAAACGGTATGGAGAGGCCATCGTCAGCGCCTATCGCCGCGAGCTGGGATTGCGCACGACCATCATCCGTATCTTCAACACGTATGGGCCCTACATGCGCATCGATGACGGTCGAGCGATCCCCACCCTCGCCGAGCAAGCCCTCCAGGGGAAGCCGCTGACGCTTCACGGAGACGGCTCCCAGACCCGTTCGTTTTGCTACGTGACGGATCTGGTCGACGGAATCATCCGGGCGATCGACCGGGGGCATCCCGGCCCGATCAACCTGGGTAATCCGGGCGAATTCACCATCCTGGAGCTGGCCGAACAGATCCTGGAGCAGACCCAATCGGGGAGCGAATTGCTGTTCCAGCCACGCCTCGAGGACGACCCCAGGCAGCGGTGCCCGGACATCAGCCTCGCCAAGGAGGTCCTGGATTGGCAACCGACCATTCCCCTGGCTCAAGGGCTGGCTTCCACGCTCGAAGCCTTCCGCCGTGAGCTCGACGGCGGCTCCGGCGGCTGATCACCGATGCGCTGCTCGCAGCACCCCGACCGGATCGCCCGCGGCGAATGCGCCATCTGCGGCAAATACCATTGTTCGGACTGCCTGGAGGATGTGGCCGGCGAGAGCGTCTGCCCAGCATGTGCCCCGGCGGCTAGTCGATTTGCCGTCGCCTCCCCTGCCGAAGCCCCCTCCATCCGGGCCCGCCGCGGCCGCGCGATCGGCGTCGTATCGGCCATCGTGTTGGCGGCGGGGCTGGCCACCCTGGCCCTGTGGCCCGACCGTGACGCTCACCTCCGCCCACAGCCCCCGGCCGATCCCGAGGAGCGCCACGAACTGGGCCGCCAGTGTTACGCCGCCCTAGAGGCCGGTGCGGTGGCCCTGGAGACTCACCGGGCCGAGCGTGGCCAATACGCCCGCAGCTGGGAAGAGCTGGTGCCCGAACTACTGGAGGCTCCTCCCCCGGATCCTTGGGATCCAGCCGGCGGCAGTCTCAGGCTCGGCCAGCCCACCTGGGACAAGGAAGGCATCGTCCTGTACAGCGTCGGACCGGATCGAGTGGACAACGGTGGAAGGCTCTACTCAGCGGATACAGGGCAAGGGGACTGGGTCTATCGAGTGAGGTGAAATCCGCATTGGCCAATCAGAAGCGGACCTGCACCCCCGCCTGCACACGCAACAGGAATCGTGCCGCATCATAGGGATCGTTCATCTCGGCATCCTCCAGGTAAGACGCGTCGCCCTCCAGCCCTTCCTCGATGGCGTGGTCCGTGGCGATGTAGCCGGTGAACGGTAATTCCACGAACACGCCAAAGCCCAGGGGATGGTCGATCTGGACCCCCAGTGTCGGCTCCAGGCCGAGGATGAAACTGCCGGGCCGGTCACCGGCCCAGTCTTCGGGTATCTCGAAGCCCGGGAGGAACATCATCGCGATACCGAACCCGGCGTAGGGCTTGATCTTCTTGTAGGGCATGAACAGGAAACGAGCCTTGGGCTCGACCATGAAATACACGGCGCTGCCCCGCGGCGGCGGATTGGGTGTCGTGCCGAAGGTATTCTCGTCGAAGTCCGTCGTCCGGTACTCCCGCAGCAACCATTGCTCGCCACCCATGATCGACACGTCGAGCCCCAGGTCGACCATGGAGGCCACACCGAAGCCCAGGCCGACCGTCGCCCCACCGGAAGTCGCGTTGACGCCGAGGCTCTGCCACCAGTAGGACTGGAGGGCCTCGTTCGTCCCGGGGTCCAGCACGACGCGCGTCGAGTAGTACATGTCCAGACCGCCCAGCGCGTAGAACCCGGCAACGCGGATATGGAACTTGCGGTGGTGGTTGTACCGCTCCCGGCCCCATTCATCCAGCGTCATTCGGGATTGCTGGTAGCGGCGCAGCTCCGCCTCACTCATGCCCATCTCTCGGGCATCCTCCACCGACAGGTCACCGGCCTTGCCGGCACGCTCTGTCTCGTCGAAGGCTTCCTCGTCGAACCGGTCGAAGGTGGACAGCAGATCCTCTTCTTGGCGCTTGGCCTCCTCTTCGGCCTTGCGCTTCGCGGCTGCTTCACGCTCTGCCTTCGCCGCGGCGAGGTCTTCCTCTTCCTGACGCTGCCGTTCCTCTTCCTCCCTGGCCTCGCGCTCCCGCTCCTTTTGCTCCTGCTTCTCTCGTTTTTCGCGGGCCTTGCGCTCGGCCTTGCTCTCCCGGTCGTAATCGTCCCGGTCGTCCCGGTCGTCCTCTTCCTTGTCGCGCCGGTAGCGGTCGTCCCGGTCGTCCCGGTCGTCCCGGTCGTCCCGGTCGTCCTCTTCCTTGTCGCGCCGGTAGCGGTCGTCCCGGTCGTCCCGGTCGTCCCGGTCGTCCCGGTCGTCCTCTTCCTTGTCGCGCCGGTAGCGGTCGTCCC
>CAZDDH010000461.1:0-3351 GCA_964504165.1 uncultured Rickettsiales bacterium
AGAATGGGGAGATGTAGTTGTCGGTGATGCGGATTACTGATTGTCGCTGAGCAATGCCCCTGGTATCATCAGCCCATGCAAACGGCCTTCCTGCGGTTTTGGTTACTGCTGTTTCTGATCGTTGGCTGCCCCACCGGTCCCCACGGCGGGCCGCCGGATGACGACGCGGCGGACGACGACGCCGCGGACGACGACGCGGACGACGACTCGGGCGGGGACGACGACACCTCGCCGGACGATGACAGCGCGGGGGACGACGACACGACCGCTCCGCCCCGCATCGCGATCTACGACGACACCGACGAACCGGACGCCTCGGCCTGGGGGGCGGGGCTGGATTACATCGAGGAGGCGCTCCAAGCCCAGGGGCTGGATACCCAGCGCATCAACCGGCCCCAGCTCAACAACATCCCCGGCCTGCTCCCACAGTTCGACGCCATCGTGTTCGGCGGCGGATTTGCCTACCCGGGCTACACCCTGGGTATCGACGCCGGGGGCAAGGCAAGGCTCCAGGAATTCGTGCACGCGGGCGGGGCATACGTGGGCATCTGCGCCGGAGCCTACGCCGCCTGTTCATCGCTGGATTACGAGGGGCAGATCTTCGATACGGAGAGCGGATACGATCTGGACCTCTACGACGGGGTCTGTTCCGGTCCAGTGGCGGAGATCGCCAGCTATCCCGACTGGGGCATCGTCCAGCTCGATTTTTCCGGCGACGAGTCGTACGAGTCCTATCTCACCGGTTCCTTCGAGCAGGACCTATGGTACGGCGGTGGGCCGTTCTTCGAGATCCCGTCGCCGGATAGCGTGGTCCTCGCCACCTACGGCACCCCTGGCATCGAGCAGCAAGGGGCCGCGGCGGTCCTCCGCCAGCCCTACGGCGACGGGACGGTGGTGTTATGGGGACCCCACCCCGAGGTGCTGGGTGGAGATGTGCTGCCCGTCAACCGGGACCTGTTCGTGGCCGTCGTCCGCTGGGCCGCAGCCCGATGAGGCCGAGGAGGAGAAGAGGGGATCCTCTCAGGAAGGCAGGAAGGTAGGAGAGCAGGAAAAGAATCGGAGTTCTTTTCCATCGAAACGAATTCGGTAGACCCCGGTGGGTCCTTCAGATATTCGTGAACGGTACCGAGAGCGGGGAATGATGCTCGAGAAGATCCTGGGAATTTCCGGTGTGCTTGCCTTCTTCAGTGGGACCCACTGGGCGATGCGGTCCTACTACAAGAAGTACCGCTACTGGTGGAACTACTACTGTGATCTGGGCCTGACCAAGCCGGAAAACCGTCGTTCGGTGGTGCTGTTCACCGCGTCGACGATTTACTTCGCCTTCACCATGGTTGTGTTCTGGGCCAACATCGACCACTACCTGCACGAGAACCTGCGCCTGATCCAGATCACCGGTATCGTCGGCGCCATATCCTTCATCGGTATCGTGCTGTTCCCCTACGACAAGGCCCACTTCACCCATTCGGCCTTCCTGTTCCTGGCTTCGATCCAGAGCTGTGCTGCGCTCTACATCGCCAACAAGGAGATGGGATTTTGGCCCATCACGTTGCTGGTGGTGGGGATGGGGGTCTACCTGGCGGTGGTGGCGGTGACCACGATCGTGTTCCGCAACAACATGCGGGGCGCCCACCGCTATCACGCGCCGATCCAGAAGATCTACATGTTGATCATGGAGGGGACCATCATCGCGGTCCTGATCAAGATCTGACTCTCGTCCCCGTCACTCGGCCTTGGGTTTGGCCTTCGGCTTCGGCTTGGCGTTCCACAACCGCGTCGCCAGGAACAATCCCAACGCAGCGATGGGGATCATCGCCACCGGCCAGGGCAACCAGTTATTGGGATCGGTGGCGGGGCCGACGATGTTACCCGCCTGGTCCAGCTGCTCCTGGGGCAGCGTGAACATGTAGGTGAAACTCATCACCGCCGTGCCCAGGTAGACGAAGCCGTCGATGATGCCCACGGCGATGCCCACGTTCTTGGTGCCCCCGAAGTCCATCGAGGCGGTGCCCGACAGCATGCCGTGCACCCCGATGACGGCCAGGGACATGAAGACCACCAGCCAGCTGACGATGGGCATCTGGTAGGTGAAGCTCAACGCGATGGCGCCGATCAGCATCGCGCCGTACAGGATCGCCGCCACCGGGCCACGACGGGACTGGAAGACCCGGTCGGAGATGAGGCCCGCCACCACGCCGCCGAGGATGCCGGCGCAGCACAGCAGCAATCCCCAATTTTCGTAGACGAAATCTCCCAGCAGGCCCAGCGTCTCGTTGGTCTGCTTGGCGTAGGTCTTGTACCACTGCATGATCGCCTGGCGCAGGAATCCCGAGCAGAACTCCACACCGGCGATGGTCAGGATCACCGGGTTACTGAGCATCATCTTGAACACGGCCACGGCGCCCAGCTGCGGCCCCTCGTCCCCGGACGAGGCGTCCCCGGTATTGAAATCCGTCAGGCCCGAGACCTTGCCCGGATTGGTCTGGACGAAGATGAAATCGAGGAGCCAGAAGGCGCCCAGCAGCACCGCCGGCGCGAAGAACACCCACTCCAGCCCCCAGTGTTCGAGGATGATCGCACTCCAGTCGAAGGCGAAGTACAGCCCCAGGGAGATGAGGATGCCGAAGATGGCGCCGAAGACCCCCCGCTCCCGCACGTGGAACCACGGCGCGTTGGTCTTGACCACCGACACCGCGCCGAAGCTCTGGAAGTACATGTTGAAGGCGTACAGCACCGAGAAGATGAGCACGAAACGGTTTGCCAGCAGGCCGACCATGGGGCCCTCGTGCAGCAGGCTCAACGAACAGAGCCCCATCAGCACGTTACACACGATGACCCCCGCTGTTCCGACGAGGATCGCGACCTTGCCCCCCAGGCGATCGGTGAGGGGGCCGTTGATGAGGAACGAGATACCGTACACGATCGTACCCACGCCGAAGATGGTGGCGAAGGCGTCGTTGCCCATCAGGGCGGTCGTGCCGTCGGGCCCAGCCATCTCCTCGAAGGCGTACTTACTGACCTTGAGGTTGTAGCGGCCCATGTACATGAAGGCGTAGGTCAGGCCCAACGGTAACCAGTTCATCACTCGTCGCCGGACAAAGGCGGCCGAATGGTCGATGCCCTCCACCTTGGGGAGCCGGGCCAGCACGATGGAGATGGCCGCCAGCAGGATCAGGATCGGGGCGATCTGCTTGATCCAGCCGATCAATCCGCCATCCTCCTCGGCGCCGGCCGGATCGGCAGCCAGGCCAACCGCGGGGCGCCACAGCTGCCCGGCGCCGATCACGACGGGCCCCAGCAGGGGCATCCACCGACCGAGATGGGGTGGAGTCGTTTAAGGCCAAAGTGGGC
>CAZDDH010000462.1:0-3334 GCA_964504165.1 uncultured Rickettsiales bacterium
ACCGTTGCGTCGTTACACTTGGTCGACAACGACGGCGACGGCGTGTCCACCTGCGACGGGGACTGCGACGACAGCGACGCCACCATCCACCCCGGCGCCAGCGAGGCCTGCGGCGGCGGGGACGAGGACTGCGACGGCTCCGTCGACGAGGCGGGTCCCCCGGGCGCCACCCAACCCCCGGCGCCGGGGGCGGGGGCGGCCTCCGGCGCCCCGCCCACGGCCGTGTGCCTGTGCGCGCCGGCCGCCCCCAACGACGTGGCCGACGGCACCGACTGCTACGACGGGAGCGATGAGGCGTACCCGGGCCAGACCGACACCTACGACACCGACCGCGGCGACGGCAGCTACGACTACAACTGCAACGGCGCCGAGGACCTGCTCTACACCACCGAGTTCGACTGCCAGAATGGCCAGTGCAACCTCATCACCGCGGGTTGGATGAACGGCGTGGCTGCCTGCGGCGTCACCGACGACTGGGGCACGGACTGCAACGGCCAGGGCAACTGTAACGACGTCACCGAGCCACGCACCCAGGAGTGCAACTGACCCTCAGCTCCCGTCACAGGCGATACGCCACGACTCCAGATCCCATTCCTTGATCAACGTGGAGAACCCCTCCAGGTCGGACCTCCCGCACACCTCGTCCGCCAGCGCCTGCCCGTCGGCAATGTCATCCACGTACTCCACGTGGAACACCGCCTTACCCGCGTCGACGAACGGCGCGTAGGTGTCACACTCGTCGTAGGCCACGCACTCCTCGTTGAGCGCCCAGTCGGACCAGCCCTCGCCCGCGCCACAGGCGGCCTGGGTCAGGCAGAGGACAGGGGCAAGAAGGTGCCAGGCACGAATCTTCATGGTTTCCCCTCGTTGAACGTGGCCAATCCAGCCTATCACGGCCCCACATTTCCACCGGTCGCAGCGACCGCGTAGAATTCTTACGTGCCCGCTTCATCCAATGGACCCGAGAACCGTTCCCTGGAGCGCCACATCGGTCTGCTCGGCGCCACCGGAGTGGGGGTCGGCGCCATCGTCGGCGGCGGGATCCTGGTCCTCGGCGGCGTGGCCCTGGCCCAGACCGGGCCCGGCGCCATCGTAGCCTTTGCCGTCAACGGTGTGGTGGCCACGCTGACGGCGCTGAGCTTTGCCGAGCTGTCCTCCAAGTTCCCCGAATCCGGCGGCGCCTACACCTTCGCCAAGAAGGTGCTGTCCGTGCGCACCGCCTTCGCCGTGGGCTGGGTGCTGTGGTTCGCTTCCATCGTGGCGGCGGTGCTGTACGCGCTGGGGTTCGCCACCTACGCGGTGCTGCTGCTGGAGTCCCTCGCCATCGCGGCGACCGGAGCGGCACCCGAGTGGCTGCAGCACCGGGCCGTGTTCTTGGTCCTGGCGACGGGGGCCACCGGGGTCTACACCGTCGGCCTGATCCGCAAGGCGGCCGGGGGTGGGAACCTGGACACGATGGGCAAGGTGATCGTCTTTGCGGTGCTGATCGTCTTTGGCGTGCTGGCGTTGACGAAGAGCTCCCCGGACACCATCGCCCAGTCCCTGACCCCGTTTTTCACCAGCGGGGCGGGCGGCCTGGTGACGGCGATGGGTTTCACCTTCATCGCCCTGCAGGGGTTCGACCTCATCGCCGCCGTGGGCGGGGAGGTCAAGAACCCACAGAAGACCATCCCAAGGGCCATGCTGCTGTCGCTGGGTGCCGCCCTGATCATCTACCTGCCGCTGCTGTTCCTGGTGTCCACGGTGGGCGTGGCGCCGGGCGAGTCCGTGGCCGACGCCGCCGCCGGCCAGCCCGAGACACTCATCGCCCGGGCCGCCGAACGGTTCATGGGCTGGCCCGGCTTCTGGCTGGTGGTCATCGCCGCCATCCTATCCACCCTCACCGCGCTCAAGGCCAACCTGTTCGCCGCCTCCCGCGTGGCGCTGACCATGGCCCAGGACCGCACGTTGCCCGGCGCGCTGGGGCAGATCCACGAGGAGCGACAGACCCCGGGCATCGCCATCTACGCCACCGTGCTGGCGCTGCTGGCCATCCTCTTCGTGCTGCCGGACGTGGCCGCCGCCGGCGCCGCTGCGTCGCTGATCTTCCTCATCTCCTTTGCCCTGGCCCACTGGACCGCCCTGCTCACCCGCAAGCGCTCCCGGACCCCTCCCCCGTTCTGCGTGCCGCTGTATCCGCTGGTGCCGGTCCTGGGCGGCGTCGCCTGCGCCGCGCTGGCCATCTTCCAGGCCGTCACCGTGCCGTCCGCCGGCCTCATCGCAATGGTCTGGCTGGGGCTGGGCGGGGTGCTGTACATGTCGGTGTTCGCCGGCCGGGCCCAGGCCGTGGATGCCTACGCCGAGGCCTACGATCCGGCATTGATGCGGCTGCGGGGCCGCAACCCGCTGACCCTCGTCCCCATCGCCAATCCGACCCACGCCGCAGCGATGGTGGGGGTGGCCCGGGCCATGACGCCGGCCACCGTCGGCCGGGTGATCTTGCTGACCGTGGTCCGGCCGCCGGCCGAAGGCTGGGAGGGCCCCCCCCCCGAACAGTTGCTGTCCGCCCAGCAGGTGCTACACAAGGCGGTGATGGCCTCGTTCAAGGTGCAGCTCGCACCGGAAGCGCTGCTGACCCTGGCCGACGATCCCTGGGAGGAGATTGGCCGGGTGGCCCGCACCCATCAGTGCGAGAGCATGCTGCTGGGCCTCAACCATCTGGCCGAGCAGCTGGAGAGCCCGCACCTGGAGCAGCTGATCAGCCACCTGGACTGCGACGTGACCATCCTGCGCGCCCCACGGGGATGGAGGCTGGCGAATGCGACGCAGATCCTCGTTCCCCTCGGCGGTCGCGGCGGCCAGGACGTCTTGCGGGCGCGACTGCTCGGGGCCATGGTTCGACGGGCCGACCGCGAAGCGGTCTTCATCCGGGTGCTCCCCACCGACGCGTCGGACGGGGACCAGACCGAGGCCCTCGAGGAGCTAAATCGGATCGCCCGACGGGAGGCCCCCGGCTTCGGCCGCGCAGAGATCCTGCTACACGACGATCCCGGGGAGGCCATCGTGATGCGGGCCCGGGAAGCCGACCTGACCATCCTGGGCGTCCAGCGCCTGGGCCGGCGCCAGAAAGCCTTCGGCCGCATCTCCCTGCGCATCGCCCGTGATTCCACCGGGGCGACGATCCTGGTCAGCCGGGCGGGGTAGGACGCTGGGGTGCCGCCATGGCACCTTGTTTTCCGCCGCAGATTCCACCAAAGTCGCCATGCCGTTCTGAGGGGTGAACCAGATCTCAAAAACCAAAAAAAAAAGGGGGGTAGACGGTTAGCGCCTCCACCCCCTACATGTTGTGGTCACC
>CAZDDH010000463.1:0-3327 GCA_964504165.1 uncultured Rickettsiales bacterium
CTCTGCGCGCGCTGGACGCGCGTCTCTGCGGCCTCAGGCCGCCAGGACGGCGGCCTATTCTTCATTCCCCCCCTAGCTCAACCAACCCACGATGGTCTCGAACGGCCGCAGTACGGCAGCGCGCCGTAGCTCCGGCTGGCCCATGCGGTCGAAGGAGCGGCCGGGGCGGGCGTTGCACTCCAGGATCCAGGGGCCGTCTTCGGCCAAGATCACGTCCAGCCCTGCTTCCACGAGACGGTTCGCGTCCGGGAGGGCGTCAAAGGCGCCGGTGATCCGGGGAACCAGGCCGGCGATTTCTGCCCGAGTCGCCTCATCGACGGGTAGTGCCCGGGCCCCCTGGGACAAGGAGACGACCGGGCTGCCGTCCCTGGAACGACGATCCATCATCCCGGCGGTGGCCCAGCCGCCCTGCGCCGATCGCTGCAACAGGATACGCAGGGCCTGGCCCGCGACCCGGGGGCGGACCGCCTGCTGGACGATGCCCTCCGTCGGTGGTGAATGCCTGCTGACCAGGTGCACGCCCCGGCCGCGTCCACCCACGCGAGGTTTACCGAACGCCCGGGGCCAGTCCTGCCAGCTGGGATCGGAGACGGGCACCGTGGGGGGCACCGGTAGGCCCCGGGAACGGGCCCAGTCGTGGAACTGGAGTTTGTCGTCGCACAGATCGCTGAACGACGAGGGATTGCCCACCGGTATTCCCCGTTGCTCCCAGCCCTGCTGGTGGAAACGCCGGCCGTGGTCCCGGTCGTACACGGCGTCGATGCCTGCGACCTCCACCGGCTCCCAGGTGCGCGGAACGGGGCGGTAGCCCACCGCGTCGCCGGGGGCGGCGCACAGCACGTCCACGCCCCGTCGGGCCATCTCCAGGCCGGCCTCGCCGAGGAAGCGGGATTGACCCACACAACGGCGGTGGGGTCGCGCGTCGTCGATGGCGCACAGGACGAGGATGGTCGAGCGAGTCACAGCCAGCCGCGCTGTGCGAGTTCTTCCTCGTTCAAGCCCAAGAAATGCCCGACCTCGTGGATCAGGGTGACCCGGATCTCCTGCTGCAGATCCAGGGGATGGCCAAACTGGCGCTCCAGGTTGCGCTGGAACAGGTAGATACGGGTCGGCTCGTCGATGAAGACCACGGAGCTGCCCCGGGATTCAGCGTAGGTCGCGCCGGTGAACAGGCCGAACAGGCGTGGGTCGTAGGGCGGAGACTCCAGGATCCAGGCGCCCGGATAGTCCTCGACGATGACGGCCACGTGTTCCATGGCCTCCAGGACCTGGCCCGGCAGCTCGTCGATGGCCGCGGTGACGACCCGTTCGAACTCCTCCGGCGGGAGGTGCGAGGGTTCGGTGAGCGTTACGCTATCCAGCTGATGAACCCGCGTGAATGCGGCGCGCACCCCCTCGGCATCGGAGAGCTGCTCCAGGGCGATCCCCAGATTGTACCAGCCGTCCGCGTGGTCCTCTTGCAGCTCGCAGGCGCGCTTCAGATGGGGGAGGGCCTCCTCGGCGGAGCGCAACTCCAGCAGGCACCAGCCCAGGGCGTGCTGCAGATCGGCGTCGTCGGGGAAGATCTCCACGGCCCGGGCCGCCTCGTCCATGGCGGCGTCCAGGTTGCCTTCCAGGTAGTGCATGCGCCATTTGAGGTCCAGGACCTCGGGCAGGTCGGTGGTGATGCCCTGCAGCCGGGCCACCACCGAGCGGAGCCAGCGTGCGCGACGGTCGTAGAACGCGGTCCAGCCGGCTGATACCAGCCCCTGGATCCGTTCTTCGTCAAATGTGTTCGTGGTCTCGCTCACGTCCATGTCCGGTCCGATCGGCCAGCAAGAATAGCCATCGAGCCTCCATCCGTCGAGGGGAGAAACGGTCGCGGTTTTGGCAGCGAAGCGCTACATTCGCGCCGGGAGGCTCAAAAAAATGAAATCCAGTTTCTGGTTTGTGGCCTGTCTGGCCGCCATTCTGTTGCTGATCGGATGCCCGCAGGACGACGACGATGACGTGTCCGCCGACGACGACACGGCAGATGACGACGACACGGGGGACGACGACGACACGGGGGACGATGACGACTCGGCCGACGACGATGACTCGGCCATCGAACCCTGCGAGCCGTTCGACAATGGCGGCGACGTGGTGACCATCGACGGCACCGTGCTGACCCCGCTGGACGTCTACACCAACGGCGAGGTCAGCTATTCCCGTGCCAGCGGTACGATCTTGTGCGTGGGCGACGACTGCTCCGCCACGGATGGCTATGGCGACGGGGTGCTGCTCTGTTCCGAGGGGATCGTCACCCCCGGCATCATCGATCCGCACAACCACATGCAATACAACCACTTGCCCCGCTGGGAGTACTCCGACGGGCAGTTCTGGGACCGCTACGACTGGCAGCAGAACTCCCACTACTGGGACTACATGGATGCCAACGACATCCAGGGCTCCTTCAACTGCGAGATCCAGAAGTGGGCCGAGGCGCGTTTGCTCGTCGCCGGCACCACCAGCGTCACGGGGACCTACAGCGATGATTGCCTGGCGGGTTGGGTCCGCGACCTGGACGGCGGCGAGGAACTCCACGGGATCCCTGGCTACGACATGGACTATTACTCGTCCAAGATCTCGTACCTGGACGAAGGGGACGCCTCGGGCATCCTCGACGACCTGGACTCAGGGGATATCCTGGCCTACTGCCCCCACATCGCCGAGGGTTGGGGCGACGGCGTGCGCTGGGAGTTCGACCACATGGCCGAGATCGGACTGATGGACCCGGGGGTCGGGGTCATCCACGGCACCGATCAGTCCACCGACCAGTTCATCTCGATGCTGGAATACGACATGACCCTGATCTGGTCGCCCCGCAGCAACCTGGCGCTCTATGACCGCACCACGCCGGTGCACATCGCCAAGCAGCTGGACGTCCGGGTGGCGCTGGGCACGGACTGGACCCCCAGCGGCAGCATCAACCAGCTGGATGAGCTGAGCTGTGCCACCCGCTGGGACGACGGTTTTGGTGGGGACGTGTTCACGGACGCGGAGATGCTGGGCCTGGTGACCGAACGGGCGGCCCGCGCCGCGGGGATCGACGGGGTGCTCGGCGTGCTGGAGCCCGGTTATCTAGCTGATATCGCCGTTTTCGCCGGCGATCGGCACCATCCCTACGAAGCGTTCCGGGACATGGAGACAGCAGCGGTCCGCGCCACCATCGTGGGGGGGGAAGCGCTCTTCGGCGACGCCGATTTCATCGCGCCGGTAGAGCCGGACCACTGCGAGGCGTTGGACGTCTGTGGCGCCGCCAAGACCATCTGCAGGAAGCCCATGGAGACCTCGGCCGCCGGCCCC
>CAZDDH010000464.1:0-3277 GCA_964504165.1 uncultured Rickettsiales bacterium
ATTGGGGAGATGTAATTGTCGCCACTGGAGAGATGAACTTGACGCTGGGCAGTCGGCCCGATCGTGGCCTCTGGCGGGGCGTCGGTCCAGGCGCCGTCCAGGTCGATGGTGACCAGGCAGGGGTCCGCGAGGACCGACGAGGTCTCCGGATCGTCCTGGGAGATGGTCGTCGTGGACAGATCGGCATCCGTGGATAGGCTGAACACGATGTCGTCCAGTTCGTGGGCGACTCCCTCCAGTAGGTAGGCCACGCCCGGATCGAAATGCCGGTTTTCGATGTTCTGCATGTCGATGTAGAAGCCCACCTGGGGTAGCTCCGCGTCCGGCTCCAGGGGTAGACCCAGGTCTCGCGTGGAAAAGGACCAGGCGATCGCGTAGCAGTCGAAGACCGCTTTCATATCCGAATCCGCGACGCAGACCACCGCCTCGGCCCGGTAGTCACTCCAAGGATTCAGCGGCTGTACGGGCTTGAAATCCAAGGACTCCGTGGAGTAGTGGGGACCGTCGCCCTCGGGGGTGATGGACACAGGAACACCGTCTTCGCCTGCGGTGACATCGAAGAGCTCGACATCCCCATCCAACTCGAACACGGACCAGAAACCGTCGAATCCGATGGAGATGCCTGTGCCCAGATAGGCGTCCTGCTCGAAGGGGAGGGGGAACACCCATTCGGGGGCCGGTATGTGATCCAGCGTGGTCTCTGGTACGAACTCGAAGCCGGACGGAGCGGTGGCCGGCAGGCAGCGCAGGTGGACCGATGTCAGCGTGGGCACGGCCACGAGCAGGCAAAGGATCGTGAGTACAAGACGACGGCCAGTGTGTCGGGTGGCGGGTACTCGCATCAGCTACCCCAGCAGTCCACATCCGAGGCGGTCTCGAATGCATCTGTGGTCAGCGTGTTGGACACCTGCCCTCCGGGGGATTCGGCCCAGACAGATAGGTCGTACGAGTGCTCGGGCAGCAAGCCCATGGATTCGATGTCGCCCCATGGATAGACGAGCATCAGCGGCACGTTCATCGTCAGATCGGTCTCGACGGCGTTGTAGGACTCGACGGTGGCGTGGAAACTGAGTTCGTCGAATTCGGCGTGCATTCGGCCCCCGTCCAGGGCGCCGTATTCGTCAAACCAGTGGACCGTGATCTGGACGTCGCACACCACGTTCTCCACCCGTAGGTCTTCGATGACAGGAGCACTCTCTACGGCCGAACAGCCGAACGTCGCGATCCAGAGGACGACGAGGAGCGGTACGGCCGCGGCGTGCTTGCGGGTGCGACGGCGAGGGCTAGATGCGTCTGGGCGAAAACCGGGCACGTTCAGGCCCGTATCTGATGGCATGGTTGCGAATCTCCAGCGTGTCCCGTACCCGTCTGGAGTATTCGTGCAGGATTGGAGCCAAGCGAGGAGGTAAAATTGGGCGATGAGCCCGACCGTCCCTACATAGCGATGTACTCCATCGTCATGGCCGGATCGTTGAACGCCGTGAAGAGGAACGCATAGCGTCCCCCGGCCGCGTCGTCCAGGATCAGGCCGACGTTGGACCAGCTCCCGTAGTGGTACAGGGTCGGCCAGTCGCAGTTGCCGACGTCAGCGGCAACGTCGGCTGGTGTGGCGTAGGCGCCCTCCAGGACGCAAAAGAAAGTGACGCCCCACCAGCTGGCCTCGACGCCGATGTCGTCCCCCATCACGTACTCGATGGCAAAATCGATGTCTTCGTCCCAGAGATCATCGCCGGTGAACACCGTGCCTGTAGACAGGTCCACACCCGCCGGGATTTCCCCGGCGACGAGTTCCCCTGCGTCATCGTCATCCCCGGTATCGTCATCCCCGGTATCGTCATCCCCGGTATCGTCGTCCCCGGTGTCGTCGTCGTCCCCGGACGCATCATCGTCGCCCATATCGTCGTCGTCCCCTTCTGGCCCACCCCCCTCGGTGTCGCATCCAGCCAGTGAACCGAACGCAAACGGGCATGCAATGATCATGACTGTGATTAATAGAAATCTGAACACTGTGAAACCTCCGTAGAACTGTTCCGACATAGATGTGCCCCACCAACTGGCCAATCCAGTTGGCAAAAAATTGACTAACATTGCTACTTCAACGTACGACCAATCTGTAGCCGGCCGATGGGGTGCTGTCTACAGGAAAATTAGGTGGTCACAGTGAAGTTGGGGGAAGCAACCAGCTGAATACAAAATATAAGAATGCACGTAGCCGATGGCCGCGATGCTCACCGGCGAAATCGCCCGCATAAACCCTTGCCCATGAGATATGCGTTCGTATCTGTCGTGGCATTCTGATGTTGGAATGAACGGGGATATCTTGTTAAAAATTCTTCAAGGCGTCGGGCAGGGTCGCCCGCGGCGGGCGTTTGCCTCCGTGACACGGGTGGTATGATCCGGCCCGGGAGGACCCATGCAAAAACTCATCCGGGCGGCAGCCGCGGCGGCGCTGGTCCTACAGATGACGAGCTGCAAAGAGGGTGAACAACGCTTCGATTTCGACGAAGACGGCTGGGAAGACTCCATCGACTGCGGCCCCCAGGATCCCCACACCTATCCGGGCGCCCCCGAGATCCCAGATTGCCGCGACAACAACTGTGATGGCGTGATGGACGAGGGCACGGTGAGCATCGACTCGGACCTGGACGGGTACTGCGTCGGCGTGGTGCAGGGGGATGTGACCACCTGCTGCGACGACGCCATCCCCGGGGACTGCTCGGACATCGATGCGTCGCTCCACCCGGTGGACGAAGACGGGGACGGGTTCAGCCCGTGCGACGGGGACTGTGACGAGGGCGACGACACGATCCACCCAGACGCGGTGGAGATCTGCGACGGGCGTGACAACGACTGCGACGGCGAGGCGGGCCCCTTCGACGAGTCGGACGAGGACGGCGACGGGTACCCGGCCTGCTCGGACTGCGACGACAGCGACCCCGACATCAACCCCGGCGTCATCGATCTGGCCAACGATGGGGTCGATACCAACTGCGATGACGTGGACGGGATGGACACCGACGGGGACGGCTACGCTTCCCAGGACTCGGGGGGCGAAGACTGCAACGATCTGGACGGGGCCATCTTCCCCGGCGCCGAGGAGTTGTGCGATGGCCTGGACAACGACTGCGACGGCTACCTGGACGAGGGGCTGGCGGTAGACCAGGACGGGGACGGGTACAACGCCTGTTCGGGGGAGTGCGACGACACGGACCCGCTCACCCATCCCGATGCACCGGAGCTGTGCGACGGCGTGGACAACGACTGCGACGGCGTGGTA
>CAZDDH010000465.1:0-3256 GCA_964504165.1 uncultured Rickettsiales bacterium
GCCGTCGACGCCGTCGTAGCCGTCGCCATCCACGTCGGTGAGATCGCCGTCGTCACAGTCGTTGTCGATGCCGTCGTAGGGGACCTCCTCGGCGCCGGGGTTCACGTCCGCGTCGTTGTCGTCGCAGTCCACGTCCTCGGTGTAGCCGTCCCCGTCGGCGTCCACGGGTGCCGTATCGTCGTCATCGTCGTCGTCCGCGCTGTCGTCATCGTCGTCCGCGCTGTCGTCGTCGTCGTCGTCGGTGACGTCGTCGTCGTCATCATCGGTGGCGTCGTCGTCGTCATCATCGGCGACGTCGTCGTCCATCGCGTCATCGTCCTCGGGATCTTCACACCCCCCCAGAATTAGGAATCCACACGCAGAAACACACAAAAACACCCGCAATAAATAGGACATCACACCACTCCTCGATGGGCATTCTACGCCAACTGGGCAAATCGTGTGAATCTGCTTCACGCCCCGGCCTGGCTACGGCTGGGTGGTCGCGAAGGGATCGGGATCCTCGGGGCACCCCACCGTGGCGCCATTCTTGCAGTTGCCACGCCCAATCAACCATCGGAGGACGATTGATGCGCGCCACCTTGATTCTTGTTGTTCTGAGCCTGCTTGGCCTGTCTGCTTGTCAGCCCCCCATCGAGATCGACGGTACCGTGGACACGGCCGACCACAGCATCGTGTTGATGTGGGTCCTCGAGGGGTGGTCTTCCACGGGGCCCGGGGCCCAGGTCACCCCCGGCGGGGCGATCTACGAAGGGTATCCCGTGGGCGCCGACGGGACGTTTGCCATCGACGCCACTCCCAGCAACGGCAGCACCGACTTCACGCTGGAGATCATCTGGGACGCCAACCTCAACGGCGACTGCGACGACGGTGAGCTGGTCCTGAACGAGGGCTTGGACCGGGAAGACGACGATCTATACGACGTGGAATTCGAGGAACCCGCCGATGCTCCGATAGGCGGCTGCCCGATGCGGTTGTGACCCGGAGCCGGAGTCCCGCCGATCCTCAAGCACCGTCACAGTAGATAGGGCAGGATCGCCTTGCGCTGCTCCGGATAGTCGGGGAAGCGGCCCCGGTACCAGCGGTGGTTGGCCAGCGCCCGCGGCACCAGATTAGCGGCGGTGAACACCGCGAACGCCAGCCCGCCCAGGGACCACGTCAGCAGCGCCCAGCCGCACCACTGGACGAGCTCCCCGAGGTAGTTGGGAGCGGTGACCCAGCGGAAGAGGCCGCCCCGGGGGATGAAGTACCCGGTGCTGCCGGGCTCCCTCAGCCGCAGCAGGATTCCGTCGGAGTGGTGGTTGAGCGCCATCCCGCCGAGGAACATCCCGCAGCCCAGCACGAAGCGCGGATCCCCGAGCCAGCTCAGCTCCCGGGCGGGGGTGACGACGTACAGGCCATAGCCGTTGAGGTAGCCGTTCCATACGTTGAACAGCAGCGCCATCGCCAGCACCGCCAGCGGCATGGGGCGCCCTCCACCATGCAGCAGCCAGGGATAGACCGCAGCGCGGTAGAGGTAGTGGAGCTGCCACAGGGTGAAGAACACCAGGGCCATGGCGTCCATCGAGCGGCCGGAGTTGACGAAGAACCACGCCGGGACCAGCACCGCGGGTGATTCCATCAGCATCCAGCCCCAGCGGCCCTGGATGCCGGGGCCCCAGCCCTTGCGGTGGTGGCGACCGTACGGGGCATCGACGGCCAGCAGGGTGCCGGCGATGACCACGGCGACGACGAAGATCACGACCAGCGCGGGTGTGTACAAGGTTGCCACGGCCGAATGCTAGCAGACTCGCAACCCGCAACACGCATCCGGTCCCGCCGCAAATCCTGCTAACCTGCACCCGTCCGGCCGCCCCGCCGGGCAGATGGGGAGACCATGCTCGACCTCGATCGCATCAACCAGATCCGACTGTCGGCCAATCCGTGGTTTCAGAAACTCGTCGGCCACGGCCTGTTGATGCCCAACTACTACACGCCGCCGCGGGTAAAGATCGTCTTCGAGGGGGAGGACCAGCTCCCCGACAAGCCGGTCATCTACGCCATGAACCACACCGACCGCTACAACTACTGGCCCCTGCAGTACAAGGCCTGGCGTTCCCTGGGGCGTTTCACCGCCGCGTGGGTCAAGGGCAAGTACTACGAGAACCCGCTGATGGGGAAGTTCATGGAGAAGATCAACTCCATCCCCACCGTCTCCCGGGGCTATCTCATCGCCCGGGACTTCATGACCACCTTGCAACGCCGGCCCAGCAACGAGGAATACGCCACCACCCGCCAGTGGGTCGACGCCCAGGCCACCCAGCTGGAGGGCGAGCCCCTCGAGGCCCCCGGCGCGGACATCCCCGAAGAGATCCTGACTCGGGCGCGCGTCATCTTGGGGCGGGTCTTCGACCCGGAATCCGAGACCTACGCCGAGTCCATCAACGCCCTGTTCCGCAAGATGATGCGGCGCTTCGTGGAGCTCAACCAGGAGGCCATGGACATCGGCCTGGACACCATCATCTTCCCCGAGGGCACCCGTTCTTTGCGCCTGGCCAGGGGGCGCATCGGCCTGTCCCAGATCGCCCTGGCCCACCAGCGAATCGTGGTGCCGGTGGGGTGCAGCGGGTGCAGCGACCTGTATCCCGGCAGCTCTCCGTGGGCCAAGGGGGGCACGGTGACCTATCGATTCGGGGCGCCCATCACTTACGAGGAGATGGCCCCCTACCACACCGGGGAGTCCTTCGAACCGTTCACGCCGGAGGCCGAGGCCAACTACCGGGAGAAGTTCCAGGGGCTGGTGGACGAGGTGATGCAGCGCATCAACGAGCTCCTCGACGAGCGTTATCAGTGGAGTGACGAGGGGGGCGAGCAGGGAGCGGTGGGGAGCAAGCGCTTCGTCTGAGCCGCCGCGAAGTGACCGGATATGAAACCGAAGAACCATAGGTGGGTATTGGCCATCGCCACCTTGTGCCTGGGGCACGCGGTGGGTGGCTGCGATCGGGACGAGATCTACGACTTCGACGGGGACGGATACCCCGACTCCGAGGACTGCGACACCGAGGACCCGGAGATCAACCCCGGGGCGGACGAGGACTGCGACGACGGCATCGACAACGACTGTGACTGGTACATCGACGGCGATGATCCGGCGTGCTTCGACCCGGACGGCGACGGATACACCGGCGCGGAGGCCTGCAACGGGATCGACGACGACTGCGACGGCGCCGCCGGTGCGGACGAAGTGGACGCAGACGCGGATGGCTACATGGTCTGC
>CAZDDH010000466.1:0-3255 GCA_964504165.1 uncultured Rickettsiales bacterium
GTTGGCGGGGGGCTTCTGGCGCTGGGTGGGGTCTGGTTCTTCCGCTGGCGAAAGCCATGACCGCGCCAGCGCCGGATCGAGGAGTCGTGTAAGCGCTGACCACGGGGCGCGATCTGCGCCATCGGGGCAAAGACAGGCTTGCCATTGTCACGGATCAACGGGGATAATCCGCTTTTCACACGGTTGACGTTTGTTGGGGGAAAGCGGGCGCATGAAAGCAGGAGTCGGCAAGGTAGGGATCGGGACATGTGCCGCCGCGTTGCTGTTGTTCACGGCGCCGGTGCACAGTCAGCCGACCGGCCCGCCTGCCTCCGGGAAGACCCGGCCGCTGGTCATCGCCGCCGGCCCCGACCAGAGCTCCTACTCCCTTGTGGGCCACATCCTGGCCCGGCGGCTCAACGCGGTTCCGGGCAGGCGGTTCTCCGTCGATCCCCAGGGGCCGGGGTCCAAGTCCAACCTGGAGCGACTGCTCAAGGGGGAGGCCGACTTCGCCATCAGCCAGGCCGACGTGGCGCTGGCGTACGTCTCGGGAAGGCTCGACCTGCCCGCCGGCAAAGGCTCCACCCCGGCGGTGGAGGCGGTGCTCCCCTTGCACACCGAGGTGGTGCAAATCCTGGTAAAGCGGCCGGTGAAGCTGGACTCGGTCAAGGACGCCGTGCGGTTCAACATGTTCGCCGACATCCGCGGCAGCGGCACCTTCCTGACGGTCAACGCCATGATGGACGCCATGGGTGTGCCCTCCCGGGAGCGACGGACGTTGGCCACCACCTATGACTGCATCTACTACGCCTACGCCACCCCCCCGGGGGGCGGCGGGGCCGTCAAGCAATGCGGCCACACCCGCGATCAGCTGCGGCGTGTGGACGTCATCGCCCTGGTGGACATGCCGGGATCTCCCCTGGTGGAGCGCTTCCTGCGCCTGCCTTTCGGCACCAGGCACCAGCCGAGCGTCGACCCCGAGCGGTTCTCAGCCAAGGCCTGCCTCTTCTCCCTGCACTCGGTCAAGCCCGACAGCGTGGAGCGTATACGCGATCAGTTCGGCGTGCTAGTCCCCCACCGCATCTCCAAGGGCAGTCTCCGCCGGTGGGCCAAGATACGCCAGCCCTGCGGCGGCCTCCGGGACGACGTGCACACCATGGGGGTGCGCGCCGTGCTGGTGACGCGCTCTGACGTTGACAGGGGTCTGGTCCTCGATCTGCTCGGACAGCTCTACGGCGGCGGCGCCCTCATGGGGTTTTCGGCACCCCGGCCTACGCCGAAGGAGATGGGGTTTTCCGACGACAACAACCAGGACCGCGAGGACTACAATCGGACCTACAACCAGCTACTGGAAGCCCTGGCACGCTCCACGCCGGCCCGCTTCACACGGGGCCTCGACGGCATCCCCCTGCACCGGGGGGCCCAGGACTACCTGGCCAGCCTGCACTGGTGGGAGAAGGTGGACTGGTCCCGCTGGGCGCTGACCATGACCGCTGCGCTACTGGTGGCGCTGGCCATCCTCCTGGCGGTCCTTTTTCGTGCTCGGCTCTCCTTCGCCTGGCAGCAGAACCGCGGGCTGGTGCTGCTCGGTGCGGACCTGGGCGTACTGCTGGTGGCTGCCATGTTCACCTATATGGTGGAGTCCACGGCCAACTCCAACTTCTCCAACCTGCACCAGTCGGTCTGGTCCATGCTGATGTGGGTGCTTAGCGGCTTCGAGGACCGCCCGCCGCTGACCGCGTGGGGCCAATTGGGTTCGGTGCTGTTTCTGGCGGCCTGGGCCCTGCTGCTGCTGCTGGTGATCAACTTCGTGGTGGCCGAACGCCTGCGCACGCTGCTGGAGGAGGACCGCATCCCCACGGGGCTGCGGGACCACCACGTGATCTGCGGTTGGAGCGAGCGGGCGGTGGGGGTGATCCACCAGCTCCGCGGCGATCTGGCGCGCAGCCAGGAGCCGATGCAGAACGTGGTGATCATCGCTCGCAAAGAGCGGCTAGGGGCGGCCCGTGAGGTCAAGAAGCGGTACCCCGAGGCGTTCCGGGGTGTGATCTTTTTACCGCTGGACCCGGCCGAGCGCGAGGCCCTGGCCCAGGCCAGGGTTGAGCGTGCCCGATCGGTGCTGGTGCTGGCGGACAACCAGCTGGGCGAAGACACCGACGCGAGGACCTGCCTCATCCTCAGCGGGCTGGGGGCCCACATCGAAGCCGCTGGCCTGCCCCCGCCCGGCGTGGTGGCCGAGGTGATCGATCCCGGCGTACTGGAGAAGCTTCGCGCCATGGACCACGCCCAGAAGCAGCACTGGGACCTGTTGCTGGGCCAGCGGTTGGAGAGCCACTTCCTGGCTCAGGTGGCCCGGGCCTCCGGGCTGGTCCCCCTGTACATGGACCTGCTGACAATCTCCCAGGAGAAGAACGAGCTGTACGTGGAGCGGGCCCCGCGGGGCTTGCACGGGATGACCTTCTTTGGGGCCGCGCGGGTGCTGATGAGGATCCGCCAGCGCCTGTGCCACGCATACACGGGTGCCCTCTGCGGCCCCTGGTGGCGCCGGATGGCGGCCAGCCTCTGGCTGTTGTTTTTTCGTCCCGCCTATGCCCCGCAGGAGGATCCGGCCGACGCCCCGAAGAAGGGCTACCTGAAGTCTAAGCTCCAGGGCAAGCAGTGGCGCGGCAGAGAGGGCAGGCTCCAGTTCATTGCGGTGGGTATGGCCAGCCGGGAGATCGCCTCCTGCAGGTGTGTGTGGCCTCCCGCCGCCAGCATGCGCAAGGACAAGCCCTGCGAGAAGATGGGGCCAAACGACGTGGCGCCGTGGGATGAGTGCGACCTGCTGGTACTGGCGCCGAGCGAGCCGAGGCTGCACGAGCTGTTCGACCACTTCCTGGTCAAGGGGATCGTCGAGGAGGTCATCGAGGACCACAGGGAACGATCCAAAAACCAACAGGACCACGAGCAGCGAACCGAGAACCAAAAAGACCACGATCAACGATCTTGGAAACAATAAGGAGGACCCATGGAGGAATGGGGTGAACAGTATGTCATCTGCAACTGGAGCGAGGGGGCCCTGGGAATCATTATCCAGCTCCACTCCGACGTGCTCCGCTACGAGGGGGAGGCCAAGCCGGTGACGGTGATCGACCCGGACGAGCAGTCTCTGGCCTCCCTGCAGGAGAACTACGGCAAGTACTTCTACGACGTGCGCTTCCACCTCGGCGACCCCAGCGACCAGAACGTGCTGCGCAGCAGCGGAGTGGACAAGGCGCTCTGCGTCATCGTGCTCTC
>CAZDDH010000467.1:0-1297 GCA_964504165.1 uncultured Rickettsiales bacterium
GACCTTACATCACGAGGCGGACGTTGACTTCCCCCCTGGTGAGATTTCGGGGCTAATTCTGGCCCGCTAAAATTCAACTGATATTTTGCGAGCCCGCGCGCACTTACCTTTGCATGGGCAAGAAGCTACAGTATCGTAGATTCGGGTACCAGGAGGAGACATGAATCGCTCGATTATTTTTCTCATTGTGCTTGGATTTCTTGGGATACCGGCATTCGCATCCGCCGATTCTCTGACCACAACATACGCTGGCGGCAACGGCTCGAACGGCAACATGTTCGACGTGGTGGCGCTGCAGGACGTGGTCATCAACAGCGTCGATCAGGGGATCAGCAGCTCCAATACCTACGATATGGAGATCTACTTCAAGTGGGGCTCCTACCAGGGATACGAGACCAGCGCCGGTGACTGGACGCTCATCGGCTCCTCCACCGAGTCCGGCACGGCCAACGTTCCCATGCCGGTGAACATCCCCATCGATATGGAGGTCCACGCCGGCGAGACGATCGCCTTTTACATCACCTCTTCGAACACGGCAGTGTCGGTCGCCTACACCAACGGCTCCAACGTGGGCGCCGTCTATGCCTCGGACAGTTACATGGAGATCCTTGAGGGGGTGGGCAAATCCTACCCATTCAGCTCCACCTTCAGCCCTCGCATCTGGAACGGTACCGTCTATTACACGCCGGGCCTGCTGTGTGACGGGCTGGACATGGACGCCGACGGCTGGACCGACTGCGAGGGGGACTGCGACGACAGCAACGCCTTCGTGCATCCGGGGGCCCAGGAGAACTGCAACGACGGCATCGACAGCAACTGCGACGGCCAGATGAACGAAAGCGACGACGCGGACGGCGACGGCTACACCAACTGCGACATCCCGTCGGACTGCGACGACTTCGAGGCGGCGGCCTTCCCCGGCAATATCGAGATCTGCGACGAGATCGATAACGACTGCGACGGCTGGGCCGACGAGGACTTCGACCAGGACGGCGACGGCTGGGCCACCTGCGCGGGGGACTGTGACGACGGCGACGCCGCCGTCTACCCGGGGGCCGCCGAGCTGTGCAACGGCGTGGACGACGACTGCGACGGCACCGTGGACGAGGCCACCGATGACGACGGGGACGGCTTCACGGTCTGCTCGGGCGACTGCGACGATAACGACCCCAACAGCTATCCCTTCGCCCCGGAGATCTGCGACCAGGTGGACAACGACTGAGACGGCGCCGTGCCGTCGGACGAGATCACGGACGCCGCCGGCGATTATTACGACGCGTGCGAGGACTCCCCCCAC
>CAZDDH010000467.1:1307-3176 GCA_964504165.1 uncultured Rickettsiales bacterium
GGCGCTGCTTAGTTTTGCTACGGGGTCGACAACACATGCTACGGCTTGGCCTACTAGTGGTTCTTCGGCGACGGCGACGGCTTCACGCCCTGCGACGACGACTGCGACGACACCGACCCCAACATCCACCCCGGCGCCGCCGAGCTGTGCGACGAGATCGACAACGACTGTGACGGCGCCCTGGCCTCCTACGAGTACGACATGGATGGGGACGAGTTCATCGAGTGCGAGGAGTGCGACGACACGGACCCCGATGTCTACCCCGGTGCCCCGGAGACCTGCGACGACGGCATCGACAGCGACTGCGGTTACGACCTGGAAGAGACGGAGGTCGACAACGACGGCGACGGATACTCCGAGTGCGGCGGCGACTGCGACGACGAGGACGGCTACGTCCACCCCGACGCCGAGGAGATCTGCAACGACGGCGTCGACGACGACTGCCAGGAATCGTCCGACGAGAATGTTGACTTCGACGGGGACGGATACACCATCTGTACTGGGGACTGCCACGACGGCGATCCCACTACCTACCCGGGGGCGGAGGAGACCTGCGACGGCGTGGACAACGACTGCAACGGCTTCGTGGACGACGGCATGGACTACGACCATGACGGGTATTCGGGGTGCGACGGCGACGACTGCGACGACTACAACGCCAACGTGAATCCCGGGGCCACAGAGATCCCCTACAACGGCGTGGACGAGGACTGCGACGGATTCGACCTGGATGACCTGGACGGGGACGGCTACGCCGGCGGCACCTATGGCGATGACTGCGACGACGACGATCCGAACATCTATCCCGACGCCGTCGAGGACTGCGAGGACGGCCGGGACGGCGACTGCGACGGCGTCGTCGACGAGTACGATCCCGACTGCGAGGAAGGCGATGACGACGACAGCGCCGAGGAGCCTCCGCCGGACGGTGGCTGCCTCTGTTCCGGGGCCGGGGCCACTGCCCCTCCAGTTGTAAACCTTTCGTTATTGTTCGGTTTATTGCTGGCCGTTGGCCTCCGTCGTCACCGATAATCTATGGCGGAATGTTTCCGCGACCCTCCCAGTTCTGGCCCGTTGTCTCTGTGCCCGCGTTCGTGCTGTTGTGCGCCCTGGCCGGTGTGCTGGCCACGGCCCACCCCGCCCGCGCCCAGCAAGCGCTGGTGATCCAGGACACCACCCCCTGGAACAGCAACGCCTGGACCGACGAGCTGACCAACTACGGTATCCCCTCGACCGTCGTGGGATCCGCGGCGCTACCCGCCGACCTGACCCAGTACGATCTGATCATCACCACCTCCGTGCAGGGGTCGGCCTACGCCACGGCGCTGATGGCGCGTCAGGCGGACTTCGAGGCCTACGTCATCAGCGGTGGAGTGTTGATCTGGTCCGGCTGCGCCGACGAGTTCGACACGCCGTTCCCCGATCCCCCCTTCGGGGGCGTCAGCGCCTTCGAGAACGACGCCCAGAACGACATCGTCGACCCCATCAGCCCGCTGCTGGACGGCGTCGTTGCGCCCATCATCGGCAACTGGGCCAGCCACAACTACATCACCGCCGTGCCCGCCGGCGCCAACGTGGTGCTGTCCCACAGCGCCAACGGCGAAGCGGTGCTGTACACCCACGTCGTCGGCAGCGGGCTGCTCATCAGCGCCGGCATCACCTGGGAGATCGGCTGGGTCTACAACTGGTCCGGCGGCGCCATCCTCACCAACGCCGTGGCCTGGGCCAGCCAGCTGATCCAGTGCACGGGCAACGACGGCGACGGGGACGGCTTCACCGATTGTGACGGGGACTGCGACGATCAGGATCCGTCCATCTACCCCGCGGCCCCGGAGATCTGCGACGACGGCATCGACAGCAACTGCGACG
>CAZDDH010000468.1:0-3168 GCA_964504165.1 uncultured Rickettsiales bacterium
GGGGCTCGTGACCCTCGAGCGGGACCCTCTCCCGAGCGACGGCCGACGGTCGACCCCCGGGGCCCGCGTGACCAACAACTAGAGCAGCACCCCCCCTCCCCCCCGCACCCCCCTATTCATCCCACCACCCCCCCCTCCGCCGCCGCCCGCCAGCGACGGCGAGGCCCAGCGCCAGGGGCCACCCCGCACCGCGGGGCTCGCCGGCGGCACTGCACTGGCACCCACCCTGTTCCAGCGGCACCACGGGAATGACCTCGACCCCGTGGTCGATGGTCCCCGCCGAGTCGTCGTCATCGCCCGGGTACTCGAAATCCTCGCCGCAGGGCTGTTCCTCGCCCAGGGGGCTGACGCACCAGCCCATGGGCTCGCCGATATAGGTCACGCTTTCGCAGCTCCAACCGGGCGGGCAGTCCGTGTCCTCTTCGCAGAAATCCGTGCAGTACCCCTCATAGTCCGGTTCGTGGACGCGGCACAGCACGTCCTGGCAGTTGTTCCAGTGGGCGCTGCAGCAACCGCCCAGTCCTTCGTAAATCTCCTCGCAGACGCGGAGGCCCAGGTCCTCGATCTCCCTGCAGCGATAGTCCTGGTACGGGCTGTCCGGGCAGTCCTCGTCCACCTGGCACTCGTCCACGCCGCCGGGGTAGAGCCAGCAGATGCCCCACTTGTCGTCCCAGGACAACACACCGCCAGCCGCCGAGGTGTAGCCCCAGAACATGGTCGCCTCGACCATGTCGTAGTTGTGGTCCATGCCGAACAGGTGGCCGAATTCGTGGACCGCCACGGCCCCCACGTCCAGCTCCATGGGCGAGGCATAGGGGTTGCTGCCATCGGTGGTCCACACCAGGAACTCGCCGTTGAACTGGATGTTGACGTCCCGAATGCGGCCCGCCTCGGGATCCACGCTGATTGCGGTGGCCCCCGCCACCTGCTCGGCGGAGGGCCACCCCTCCTCGATCCACTCGATCTGCACGATCTCGTCGAACATCACCGTCTCGTCCACCCAGCCCAGGAACTCGTAGGACAGGGTCGTGCAGCCCACCTCGGCCCACTCGTCGAGGGCAGCCAGGACCGCGTCCTCCGTGCCCTGCTCGCCCAGATCCTCGCTGCCCGGCCGGACCAGCTCGATGCGCACGGGGAGCTGGTCCTCGTCCCACCACACGGTGTTGGTGCTGTAGGCCTGGGCCGGCGTCACCGCCGATAGGGCCACGAGACATGCCAGCGTTCGGATCATCGCGTCACTCCACGCTACCGTCGCAGTCGTTGTCGATCCCGTCCCCCACGATCTCTGCTTCGGCGGGGTTGATGGCGGCGTCCGAGTCGTCGCAATCGCCACCCGCCTCGGTGAACCCGTCCCCGTCGTCGTCGTACCAGCTGGTGCCCTCATCCACGACACCATCACAATCGTCGTCCACGCCGTTGGCCACTTCCGGGGCACCCAGGTAGACGTCCGCGTCCCCGTCGTCGCAGTCCCCCTGCTGCTCGGTGTAGCCGTCGCCGTCATCGTCCACGTTGACCGTGCCCTCGTCGATGATCCCGTCACAGTCGTTGTCCAGGCCGTCCGGCAACTCCTCGGCCCCTGGGTAGACGGAGACATCACCGTCGTCACAGTCGCCGCCGCACTCGTCGTACCCGTCTCCCTCGTCGTCCGTATCACCCCTGCCGTCGTCCACCACCCCCTCACAGTCGTTGTCCAGCCCCACCACCAGCTCCACGGCCTCCGGGTAGGTCTGGTCGTAGTTGTCGTTGCAGTCCCCCTCCAGCTCCGTGTAGCCGTCGCCGTCGTCGTCGTACCCGACCGTGCCCTCGTCCACCACGCCGTCGCAGTCGTTGTCGATGGCGTCCAGGTGTTCCTCGGCCCCCGGGTGCACGGCGTTGTTGCCGTCGTCGCAGTCGCCGTCGCAGATGGAGTAGCCGTCGCCGTCCTCGTCGTTGGAGGTGGCGCCCCCACCCTGGCAGACGTTGCCCAGCAGCGGGACAGAGATCTGGGGCTGGTCCGGATCGTTCGTGTAGATGCGCAGCGAGCCCTCGACCGGCTCGCCGTCCGCCGGGTTGAACTCCACCTGGATCTCCCGCTCCTGGTCCGGCAACACCTCGAAGGGGAGCTCACCGGCAGACACCGGCAGGATCACGTCGAACGGCTCCGCGTCCCCCTCCAGCTCCAGCTCGGAGATCGTCACCGGCACCAGCCCGCTACCCACGAAGCTGACCGCCAGCGCCTCCAGATCACCACCCTCGACGACCCCGAAATCCAGCACCAGGGGGAAGGTCTGCAGGTCCGGATCGGCGGCCTGACCGCGTATTGGCACGTCCCGGTGGGTCACCTCGCCGGTGTCCGAGTTGATGGACAGCGCCGCCGTGTGCAGGCCGCTGGCCGCCGGCTCGTAGAGCAGGGTCACCTCCAAGCTGGTCCCCCGATCGATGGTGGCCGAGCTGTCGCCGTCCAGGGCGAAGACCCCGTCATCGTCGTCCTGGATCGATAGGCTGGTCACCGTGACGGCGGCCTCGCCCGTGTTGTCCAGACGCAGGACGGTGGCCGTGCTGCTGCCCACCGGTGCGACCCCCACGTCCACCAGGGTCGGCGTGATGGTCAGGTCACCCACGCCGCGGGAGATGGCCACGTCCGAGGCGCAGCCCGTGCCCACGGTGACGCCCGTCACGAGCATCACCATCCACAGGGAGTCCCGGCGGCGACCCAGGACGAGCACGCACGCCAGCAACGCCCCCAACGCCACCAGCGGCCAACGTCCCGTTGCGCCGGACTGGGTGCAGGCGCAGCCGCTGTCCAGGCCTTGCTCGACCTCCTCCTCGCCACAGTCCTCGTCCACCTGTTCGTCGCAGTCGTTGTCGATGCCGTCGCAGTACTCCGTGGCCCCCGGACTGATCCAGGGATCCCCGTCATCGCAGTCCTGGTCCGCCTCGGAAAATCCGTCCTGGTCGTCGTCGTAGGCGTCCGTGCCCTCGTCCACGGTCCCGTCGCAGTCGTCGTCCTCGCCGTTCTCCGTCTCTTCGGCGCCGGGGTAGACCTCGTCGTCCTCGTCGTCGCAGTCGCCGCCCTGCTCGGTGAACCCGTCGCCGTCGTCGTCGGACCGCTGCTCGCCCTCGTCCACCACGCCGTTGCAGTTGTCGTACAAGCCGTTGTACAGCTCGTCGGCGTACGGGGTAAAGCCC
>CAZDDH010000469.1:0-3165 GCA_964504165.1 uncultured Rickettsiales bacterium
GAGTAATTTGTACTACTTGCGGATCTGGAATGGCGATTTCGTCACGAAAGATCCGCCTGACCGGCGACCGCGATCCAGCCTGTCCCAGAGCCTGAGCCTCGGTCCAGCTGAGGAACCACTGGCGTTCGCCGCCGGTTCGTGCCATACCCTGGGTGATGGAGGCCACCGCACCCGCCCAGCGACCGACCCGTCCCCGCTGCGGTACCGCAACCGCGTCATCGACGAGCAAGCCCTGGCCGATGTCCGGGCCATCGTCGAGAAGACCTGGGGCCAGCCCCGGCGAGAGATGGCCCTTGCCCTGTGCCGAGAGTGGGGCTGGCGCAAGGTTGGCGGCGGCTGGGCCGAGTATGCCCGCGCGGATCTGCTACGGAAGCTTGCGCGTCGCTGGGACATAGAGCTTCCTCGCCCGCGGCGAGTTGCACACGGGCAGAGCGAGCGGCCGTCCCACCCCACCCTTCCCGACGACCTGATCGCGCTGCCTTGGTGGCCAGTGCGCAGCGAGGACGTGGACCTCGCCGACCTGGAGGTCCGCCCGGTCGAGACCGACGAGCGGGAGGGCTGGCGGCGATACATGGATCGCTATCACTACCTGGGCTACCGGGTGATGGTGGGCGAGCACCTGATGTACGCGGCGTTCCTGTACGGCGAGGTGGTGGCGTAGCTGGGGTGGGCCTCAGCGGCACAGCGCGTGCCGGCCCGCGACCAGTACATCGGCTGGGACGAGGAGACGAAGCGCCGCCGGCTTCACCGGGTGGCCAACAACGTGCGGTTCCTGATCCCGCCGTGGGTGACGGTGCGCAACCTGGCGTCGAAGGTGCTGGGGCCACGGTGCGCCGGTTGAGCATGGACTGGCACGAAGCGTATGGCCACCCGCTGGACCTCGCCGAGACGTTCGTGGATCCACGCCGGTTCCGTGGGACGTGCTACCGCGCGGCCAACTGGCAGCACGTGGGCCGGACGGCGGGCCGGGCCAAGCGCGGCGACCAGTTCGTGTACCACGGGATCCCCAAGGACGTGTACGTGGTCGAGCTGCACCGCCACGCCCGAGAGAGTCTGCTCGGGGTCGGAGAGGACCGGTGAGGGGGACGACCCGGCAGATCCGCAAGCTGGTGGAGAGCCAGCGTCAGGAGATCGCCGAGTTGAAGGCGCAGCTCGACGCGTTTGCCGAGTTGAAGACTACACTCGATGCCGCTCTGGCCCGCATCGCCGCGCTGGAGGCCGAGCGCAAGGAAGACAAGGCTCGCATCGCCGCGTTGGAAGCGCAACTCGGCCAGAACTCCAGCAACTCCAGGAAGCCGCCGTCCACAGATCCGCCGGGCACGCCGCCCAAGAAGCGCAAGCGCAAGTCCAGGGGCCGCAAGCCTGGAGGCCAGCCCGGACACGAGTACCACGGCCGCAAGCCGGTCCCACCGGATCAGGTCACCAAGGTCGTCGAGGTTGTGCCCGAGAGGTGTGCGCACGGCTGTGGCGAGTTCGGTGACGACGCCCGCCGCAGCAAGCCCAGGATGCACCAGTTGCTCGAGATCCCACCCATCATCTTGGAGGTGATCGAGTACCAGCTCTTCGGCTGCCTGTGCCCCAAGTGCAGACGCTGGACCTGGGCCGAGCTTCCTCCCGGCGTCCCGTCCCGCGGAGAGGGGCCGCGCCTGACAGCCCTGGTCGCCTTGCTCAACGGCAAGTACCGTCTCGCCAAACGGCAGGTGCAGGAGGCGTTGAGTGACATCCTGGGCGTCGACCTGTCGCTGGGGACCATCTGCAACCTCGGCCAGGACATGAGCGACGCGCTCGACGGCCCGGTCGAGGAGGCTCGACAGTACGTCCGCCGGCAGTGGCTCGCCTACCTCGACGAGACCGGCTGGAAGCAGGGCCAGGAAAACGGTCGCAAGAAACGCGCCTGGCTGTGGGTCGCGGCCACCGCGATGGTCACTGTCTTCCAGGTCGCCACCAACCGCGGCGCCAAGATCGCCAAGCAGATGCTGGGCGAGGACTTCGCTGGCTTCATCGTCACCGACCGCTGGAGCGCTTACACCTGGGTCGACGCCACCCGGCGCCAGCTGTGCTGGTCGCATCTCATCCGGGACTTCCAGGGCTTCGTCGACCGCGGGGGCCGCGGCGGCGAGATCGGCGACAAGCTGCTCGAACAGGTCGACAAGATGTTCAAGTGGTGGCACCGCGTCCGCGACGGCACCCTTGACCGAGCCACCTTCCAGGTCGAGATGGAACCCGTGCAGGCCAAGATCGTCGAACTGCTGCACGAGGCAGAGACACTGGACGAGGTGAACGAGAAGAAGACGCTCGGCATGGCAAAGAAGATCCTCGGGATCGAGGACGCGTTGTTCACCTTCGTCAAGGTCGAGGGCATCGAGCCCACGAACAACTTCGGTGAGAGACAGGTCCGGCCCGGTGCCATGTGGCGACGGACCAGCTTCGGTACCCAGAGCGAGGCCGGGAGCCGTTTCGTCGAGAGGATGCTCACCGTCGTGGCCACGTTACGCCAGCAGAAGCGCAGCGTCCTGGAGTTCCTCACCGACGCCTACGCCGCACACCTCGATGGCAGACCTGGACCCTCCTTGCTGCCATAGTGGGCGTGAACGCTTACGAAACGGCAACGGCGCGGGGCTGCATCAACACAACTGGCGAGGCAAACGGGCCGTCCCCCTGCCCGCGATAGAAACTGCGACAGCGCGCCGACCGGGGGACGACCACGAAACGTTGACGAATGGTTTCGTGCCGAATCGCAGGGAGGATCTGGCGAATCGCACGTGAACTAGGCTATCTGCTACCCGATCGACGGCTACGTGATCCCACCCGCAAATGCATTGCAATGAAGCGGAGTGCTCCTCCAGATCCTGCTGAAAGAGTGCTAACCAAACCTGTCCATCGGACGGCGGGGCCACACCGAAGCGTAGTAGCTTAGTCATCTTGCACAGCAGGATTTCAGCAACGGATGTTCGCCATCTCTGGTCAGTCATTTCGGATTGTGTCCAAAGCTTTGTTTGTTCGCCAAACAGCCTCCGGACCGCGCCTGTTTCGAACCGAGCCAACAGGAAGGCGATGGCGGTCACGGAACACCTGCGGGAGAATCGGGCCGCCCTGGGGCCTCTGTGGTGTTGCTGACAGCGTATCGGCCCCAGGACGACCACGAACCTTGGTCACGTCCCGCAA
>CAZDDH010000470.1:0-3148 GCA_964504165.1 uncultured Rickettsiales bacterium
CACCGTGGAATGGGACGAGGCGCTCCCGCCGTACTACGTCACCGGGGCCACCGACCCCTACACCGTGCCCGACCTGTGGACCGACCCGTGGCTGGAGCGTCACCTGCTGTGGGGGGTACGCACGATGATGCCGGACGGGACCTTCCCCCCCACCGACGACAGCACGCCGGGGGCCACGCTGTTCTGGGGCGCGTTCGTGAACGAGGATTTCCATCACGCCGAGCTGTACCGCTGGGCGTGGGAGCGGGGCGGGCAAGCGGCGGGCGGCTCGGTGGACACGGCGCCGCTGCTCATCGCCCTGTACGACGACGGCATCGAGGCGGCCCCCCCCGAAGAGGCGGGGCTGGATCGGCACCAGTTGTTGCCCCACGCCGGCCAGGCGGTGCTGCGTAGCGGCTGGGAGGCGGACGACCTGTACGCCCTGCTGCTGGCAGAGCACGGCACGGCGGCGGCCTGGTCCCAGACCCGCTGGGGGGCCTACGTGGACGGCGCGGCAGGGCACGAGCACCCGGACGGCGGCGCGGTGCTGTTGCACGCCGGGGGCGAGCCGCTGCTCATCGACTCGGGCTACCTGGGCTGGCCGGACCATCACCGGGTCAACCAGGCGGAGAACCACAACCTGATCCTGGTGGACGGCTTGGGCCCCGAGGAGGTGACCCTGTCCGTGCCACCGGTGGAGGTGGCGCCGGACGGGGAGATCACCCTGCTGCAGCCGGAGATCGAGGGGGGCTGGGTCCACGGCGCGGACGGGATGTCGTACCTGGTGGCGTCGGATCTGGGCCACGAGGCGCTGGCCTACGCCCAGGCGCTCACCCGCTACGACGTGCAGGTCCCCACCACGGATATCTCCCGCGGCGCGACCTTGCTGGCGGACCGGTTTTTGGTGCTGCACGACCGGATCACCACCGTCGAGGAGAGCGAGCAACCGCACACCTACTCCCAGCTGATGCACCTCAACTGCGGCGGCACCAGCGGCGGGGTCTTCGCGGCGCTGGAGGCCGGGGCCAGCTGCACGCGGGACGGCGCCCGACTACAGGTGGCGGTGCTGTCGCCGGACGCCATGACCCAGGACACCACCGAGGCGGTACACGACGCCTGGAACTGGGAGGAACGCACGCACACGGTGCTGGGATCCCACATCGACGGCACGTCCACCCCCTGGGGCGTCGGCGAGTCAGCGGCCTACCTGACGGTGCTGATCCCCGAACGGGCCGGTGACGAGGGGTACGTGGACGCCGCGCTGGCGGTGGCGGACGGGCAACGGGCCAGCTGGCAGCTGGACGGCTGGAGTTGCCGGGCCTGGGCCGGGCAGACCAAGACGGTGGCGGCGGCGGACGGGACGACCGTGCTGGCGGCGGACACGGGGGCCGTGTGCCGCTCGGACGGCGAGCTAGTGGGGTACTTCGCCGGCCTGGAGGACGACCCCTGGGCGGTCATCACGCTGGGGGCAGGGTTCGACGGGGAGGGCGGGGTGGCCGGTTGGCGGGCGACGGTGCACGAGCAACGGCCGACCGTGCTACGAACGACGCTACGGCTCCCCGCCGTGGCCGGGCACGAGCCGGACGGGGCGTGCAGCTACCAGGCCGCGGGTGACGGCCGCTGGCTCATCGAGGCCCCGGCCCCGGGGGTGGTGGAGATCGCATCCTTCGCCCGCCCGCTGGTGGCCAGCCTGCGACTGACGGGCGTCGCCCCGGGCGAACGCCCCGTCATCCCCCTGGGCGAGCGGGTGGAACTCTCTGCTGACGCTTCGTGCAACAAGGTCTCCTTCCAGTCCTCGTTCACGTTGCTGGACGCCCCCGAGCTGGCAGTCATCGACGATCTGGCACCGTCCCTGTGGCCGTCCCAGGCCGCGGCCTTCCAGCCGGCGCTCCCCGGGGCCTACCGGGTGCGCTACCTCATGGAAGCCGATGGGACCAGCGACAGCGCCGAGATCACCGTGGACGTGGTGGGGGAGGTGAGCGGCACCGGCGAGGAGGGCGTCGGGGAAGCGGCCGAACCTGCGAGCAGCTCCCCCGGAGGCTGCGCGTGCGGGACGGGCCCCAGCCAGAGGGACCGGCCGTTCGTGGGCTGGGCGCTATGGACGGCCCTGGCCGCCGGAGTCGTGGCCCGCCGTCGCCGGCCCGGACAAATTTTTCGCCATGATTCACTGGACAGCTGGAGGATCGGCTGACAAAAACAGGGGCAGCTTCCCGGCGGGGAAAAAGGGGTGTCACGACATGAGCCACGTACGTTGGGTCGGATTCGCGGGAGTGTTGCTGCTGATCTCCTGCGCGCCGCTGGGCGAGCTGGAGCAGCAGGACCAGGCTATCGTCAATGGGGAGGTGGAAGAGGGCTTCCCGTCCGTCGTCGGCGTTGGCGCGGACTTCGAGGAGTGGGGCTACTCCTTTGCCATGTGCACCGGCAACATCATCACCCCGCGCATCATCCTCACCGCCGCCCACTGCGGCGACCCGGAGGAGTTCGGTATGTCCCAGGAGGTGTGGGACAACCTCATCCAGAACTACGGCGCGGCGTTCCACGGCACCGACACGAACGATCCGGACGAGGTGGTGGCTCTGGAACAGATCGTCGTGCACCCGGACTACGAGCACTGGACCACCGAGCAGGGCGACATGACCGAGATGGACTTCGCCATCGGCATCCTCGCCGAGGAGACGGACGTGGAGCCCACCTGGTTCCGCCGCGAGGATTTCGACGACGACATCATCGACGAGACGGTCACCTCGGTGGGCATCGGCCAGACCGAGTGGGACGGCAGCGGCGGCAGCGGGGTCAAGTACTCCGCCGAGCTGACCATCGACAGCTACGACGAGATGTTCCTGGTCTCCCAGACCTGGAGCAACGAAGACGACGCCAACATCAACAGCGGCGACTCGGGCGGCCCCATGTTCCACCAGCACGAGGACGGCCGCTGGGTCCAGTGGGCCGTGCACTCCCTGGGCAGCCAGATCTCGTCGATGAGCACCCGGTTGGACCTGACCGACGAGTGGCTGCTGGAGCAGATCGAGGAGGTCCACGGCACGTCGGACGTGTGCGATATCCTCGGCTACTACGACGACGGCACCTGCGACGAGTTCTGCGACGAGGAGGACCCGGACTGCGGCGGCGACGACGACGACGACGACACGGCCGCCGACGATGACGACAG
>CAZDDH010000471.1:0-3148 GCA_964504165.1 uncultured Rickettsiales bacterium
CACGATCATCTTCACGTCGTATGGACAGTGGGATACGGGGTACTACGACTGGTATCTGGAGTGGCCCTGAGGGGTTGACTCGCCGGCTTGCCTAATCCCCGGACGCTCAGGAGTCCTCGGGCTCGGAGTCCTCGGGGTCCTCGGACTGCTCGCCACACTCACCGATATGCGGCCAATCGTCGCCACCGCTGTCGCGGCCACTGATGTCCAGGTTGCCGTTGGTCGTGCTCAGGCCGATGTGCCCATTGCCGTCGGCGATCATGCCGGACAGCTGGCTGCCGGAGATCTCACCGTCGATGAGCAGGTCGGTCACGACGATTTCCCCGTTGGAGGTCTGGGCGTCCACCGTGGCCGACGTCCAGGCAGGGACGCTCAGGGTGATGCGCCCGTTGGAGGTTTCGGCGCTGCAGGAGCCACCTTCCAGGAGCGTGGTCTCGATCTCGATGGCGCCGTTGGTCGTCTCCACGTCGATGTCACCGCGCTGGTCGGTGATGCGGATCGCGCCGTTGCTGGTCTCGCCGTTGACGGGGCCGTCCAGGCGCTCCACGTCGACCGCGCCGTTGCTGGAATCAAAATCAACCCGGCCCACCCGGTCGATGACCTCGATCTGGCCGTTGGTCGTGGCCAGCTCCGAGTCGCCGCAGCCACCCTCGACAGAGACCTTGCCGTTGCTGGTCTCGGCGTGCACGTCGCCGCTGACGTTGGCCGCCGAGACCGCGCCGTTGGTGGTCCACAGGTAGGCCGTGCCGTCCACGTCCAGCACCTCGATGGCGCCGTTGCTCGTATCGGCGAAGACATCGGCCTTGAGGCCTTCCACGTGGATGGATCCGTCGCTGGTGCGGATCTCGCCGGCCAGGTGCTCGGGTACGCCGATCTGCAGCAGCGGGATCACCGGCTGGGCCCGGCGGGGGATGTCCAGATCGATGATCGCCTGGTCCCCATCGGTGGAGAGGCTCAGATCCATCAACTCGGTCTTCTGGATGGCGTGCTCCTCCGAGGAATTCAGGAAGGTGTATTCAGCGTGGACCTCGATGGTATCCAGGCAATCCAGCCCGTACAGTTCCACCGGGCCATACGCCGAATTGATGAGGACCATCTGCAGGCCCTCGGCCGACATCTGCTCGTCCACCGTGGTCACCGTGGTCGAACAGCCCATGCCCAGTAGCAAGCAGGCCAACATCCCGACCAACAGCCCCTTGCCAGTCATCACACCCCGTAACGTCTTGTACACCGTGTCTCTCCTTCCCTGGTCCACCCGCAAATGGGTGGATCGCCGCGTGCTTCGATGTCCATCATCGGCGGGAGACCGGAGAGTGTCGATTACTGCCCCGTTACCTTGTACCATCGCCCCCCCAACTCCTGGAGAACCGCCATGCCCTGCTCTCTTGGCCCACATTCCTGGCAACCCGGGTGGCTCGTCCTGGCCTGTCTGCTGGCCGCTGGCTGCCCGGCGGACCCGGTGGAAGACGACGACGCCGGGGACGATGACGACGCGACCGACGACGACGATGACGACAGCGATGACGGCGCCATCCGGTTGATGTTGCATGGCGGTGGCGCCGAGGACGACGCCATCTTCGGCCCCTTCGTCGAGGCGGCGGGATATGGCCACATCGTCACCGTGGGAGCCGTTGAGAATCCCGATGAATACGAGTACCTGCTGTGGTGGGACGAGTATTTCGTCGATCTCGGCGCCGCCACCGCCGAGACGGTCAACACCGAGAGTACGGCCGACGCCGGCACCGTTGCGGTCACCGCCGCCCTCGAGATGGCGGACGGGATCTTCATCCGCGGCGGCGATCAGTCGCGTTACCTGGAACACTGGATGGGCACTCCCCTGCACGACGGGTTGCTGGCGGCCTGGGATCGGGGGGCGGTGATCGGGGGCTCATCGGCCGGCTGCGCCATCCTGGGGGAACGGATCTACGATGCCTCGGTGGGAGGAATCGCGGCCTACGAGGCGTTGCTCGACCCCTACGATCCGTACCTCACCTTCACCGAAGGGTTCCTCGCGGCGTTGCCTGGCGTCATCACGGACACCCACTTCACCGAACGGGGCCGGCTGGGCCGTCTTCCCGTGTTCCTCGAGCGCTGGAAGGCGGATGGGGCTGACGCTCCCCTGGGCATCGGCGTCGACCCGGAGACGGCGCTGTTCATCCGGGGCGACGGCACCGCCGAGGTGTTGGGGTCGGGATCGGTGACCCTGCTCCATCCCGGTGGGGCCAGCGCCGCGCTACAGGCGGGGCAGCCCCCCGACATCCGGGGCCATCGGTTGTGGCAGCTGCCCGCTGGGTACCGCGTGGATCTGAACGCCGTCGGGGCGGATGACCCCGTGCTCGAACGCCCTGACTACGTCGTGGAACTGGCCGGAGGCTCTCCGCTATCCGGGTTCCAGGCCCTGACGCTGGATGGGGACGATCTGGAACAACGCGCGCTGGGCGAGTGGCAGCTGACGGCGCTGGAGGCGGATCCAGACGCCTGGCGCAACGGGGAACTGCAGCTGGTCGCCGCCGACGGGGCCCTGCCTGGTGTGATCCTCGTCACGGCACTGTACGAGGACTCGGACACCTACGAGAACCATCTGGGCGGCATGGGCTGGGCCCTATCCCAGCAACCCGATGCGGTCGCCGTCGGGATCGATATTTATCTAGCCGGATCGGCGGCGCCGCCCGCGGTACTGGCCGCCCTCAACGGCAGCTATCTGCTGGTCCTGGATGGCCGCAGCATGACCCACGCCGGCGCTCCCAGCTCTGGCTGGCAGGCCGCGGCGCTGGAGGGTGTGACGCTGTCTGTGGTGGGCCCGACCGGTAGCTGGGACGGCGGGGACGTTCCTGATCCGAGCCCCTGACCACCCTCCCCTCCCGCAGGTGCAAGTGGCGCCCTGCACATACTCCACCGCGTCAGTAGACATTAGGGAAGCTTTCCCGAAGAACAACGCGCAGATAGCCAAATCGGGATCCGGAATTCCCCCGGCGCTTGGCTCTGAAATCGGCAATTGTTGCGGTTTGGTATTTCGGGTTTCCTGGATTTACGGGGGGTTGGTGGCAGGTCGCCCGGAGCTGCACGCGGGCCACCCTCACGATAGTATTATTGTTAGGGGGGTAGACGGTTAGCGCCTCCTGCCACAAGATGTAGGGGTGAGCCATCC
>CAZDDH010000472.1:0-3101 GCA_964504165.1 uncultured Rickettsiales bacterium
GGGGTGGACGACGACTGCGACGGCTCTGTGCCGGCGGACGAGGACGACGGCGACGGGGATGGCCAGATGATCTGCGCAGGAGATTGCGACGACGCGGACCCGGACACCTACGCCGGTGCGTTGGAGCTCTGCGACGGCCTGGACAACGACTGCGACGGCTCTGTGCCCGCCGACGAGGCCGACGCCGACAACGACGGCTACCGGATCTGCGAGGACGACTGTGAGGACGGCGACCCCGCCATCAACCCGGGCATTCCGGAGATCTGCAACGGCATCGACGACAACTGCAGTGGCCTCGCGGACATCCTGGTCCCCGGGGACCACGCGACGATCCAGGCCGCCATCGATGCGGCCGAGGATCTGGACGCCGTCTGCGTCTCGGCCGGCACCTACGTCGAGAACATCGATTTTGACGGCAAGGCGATCCTGGTGCACGGGGTCGACGGAGCGGCGACGACGACCATCGACGGCGACGCGGCGGGATCGGTGGTGTCGTTCCTGTCCGGGGAGGGGCCGACCTCGACGCTCACCGGCTTCACCCTGACCAACGGCGAAGACACGTACGGCGGCGGCGTGGTGGTCTACCAAGCGTCCCCCACGCTGTACGACCTGGTGATCACCGGCAACGTGGCCGTCAACTACGGCGGTGGGCTGTACGCCTCGTCGTCCAACCTGACCCTCACCGACACGGTCGTCTCGAACAACACGTCGACCTCCCTGGGCCGCGGCATCGGCGTGTACATGACCTCCACGACCACGACCTTCAGCGGCGTGACGGTCTCCGGCAATCAGGCTCCGGGCGTGTACGGGCACGGCGGCGGGGTGTACCTGTACTCCTCTGACCTGACGATGTCCGACTCCACCATCTCCGACAACCACGTGGAAGGGTACGCCGGCGGGATCTATGTCAGGAACAGTTCGAGCGCCACGCTGACCGACGTGGAGATCTCGGGGAACTCCGGCGAGCAGTACGGAGGCGGAATCTACGCCGACAGCGCCACGCTGGAGTTGACCCGCGTGGTCATCGACGCCAACGAGGGACGGGGAGGCGGTGGGATCTGCGTCATCGACACCGCTACCGTGATGAGCCAGGTGAGTCTGACGGGGAACGCGGCCACGGTCAGGGGTGGCGGCGGGATGCACATCAACGGCTGCAGCCCCGATATGGACAACGTCGTCGTCTCGGAGAACTCATCGGTCCTGATGGGGGGCGGTCTCAACCTCACCGGCGCCTCGCCGCTGATGACCAACGTCGCGATCATCGGCAACACCTGCGACGGAGACGGGGGCGGAATGCGGCTGAACAACTCCTACCCCGTCATGGAGAACGTGATCCTGTCGGACAACACGACGTTGGACGACGGGGGAGCGATGTACCTGGTGGAATCCGCGCCCACGCTGACCCAGGCGTCGATCACCGGCAACTGGGCCGACGGCTGGGGCGGCGGGATCCGGCTCTCGACCAACGCGGACATCACGCTGAGCAACGCGGACGTCTCGGACAACACTGCGGGTTCCGACGGAGGCGGGATCTACGTCGGATACAACAGCACGCTGTACATCGAATACTCCAACGCCTGGAACAACGCGCCGAACAACTACGACGGCGTCACCGATCCCACGGGCACAGACGGGAACATCGCCGAGGACCCCCAGTACCTGGACACGAGTCCGGTGGATCCGTCGCTGTGGGACCTCCACCTCGACACCAGCTCGCTGCTGTTCGATGCCGGCGACCCGGCACGGGTGGACCCCGACGGATCGACATCGGACATCGGAGCCTATGGCGGCCCCGGCGCCGAGTTCTGGGATCTGGACTGGGACGGGTACGAGGAGTGGTGGCTGCCCGGCCCGTACGACTCCGTCACGTCGCCGGGGATGGACTGTGACGACGGGGACGACCAGGTGTATCCAGCAAACGGGTGTTGAACGCCCTGACAGCCACTACTCGCCGGCCTCTCATTCGCGCCACTTCTTCTCTGTTGTCCTGTTTGATCAATCCTCGATATCCTGTTCGAATTCCCGTACGGGACCGCATTCCCGAGCAACGATTCGCCGCAACCATCTGCGATGGCCATCGACTTGCACACGCCAACGGCACGACGTAGTCCAGACCTCTGGTGACGACGCCCATCACAACCCAGATGTTGTGAAATGTGGCGCTGCGTGCGCGTGCCGGCGACTCCAAAATCCCATGGCAACACCGATCACCGACGGTCGATCCAGGCAAGCAAGCCCAGGATATCAAGAGACCAAATCAAGGCCGGTTGAACGCACGGATATCCGAGCGTTGGGAGTGTGTTGGTATCGGATTGGTGGAAGCGGTAGGCATCCATCGAGAAGCGACGTCGCTATTTGCTACATTGTTGGCGCGAGACGCGGCCCGAAACAGACTCTAACGAGAGCGAGGGACGCCGAAAGCCCTCGGCGCACACACGCATCCATCCCTGGCGAAAGCGGCCCCTGTACAGAGAAGAGCTATGAGCCCCCCACCATCACGGTCGTGGACACGGAGGGGAATCCGATTGCCGATGCGTCCGTCTACGTGCTCACCATCATGCGCTCCAGGGTGGGGCGGACTGGGGAGAAGGTAGCCACGGGGCCCAAGGGGGTGGCCGAAATCTGCGAGACCACTCCGATGGGTTCGAGCTTTGAAGCCTGTGCAGCGGGGTACTCCTGCAGATCGACGTTCAACTACGAGGGCGATAGGTTCCAGGGCCCCATAGTCGGGGCACACAGCGTTGCGTGGCCGGCCTGAATATTACGACGACGGTGAAATCCATCAGCTTCAGAGGGCTAATCCAAGCCGCCGCCCAAGATGCCCAGAGTGGGGAATAAGCATGGATTGAATGGGTATGGATTGGTACCCTATTGTCCTGGATGTGCAAGAAGAAGGACGGTCATGGGAATCACCACTGCCAATGAAGGCGGAATCATCCACACCAAGATAACCGGTGTCATCTCCTACGATGACGTTCTCGACCACGCAAAGCGACTCGAACGCATGAGCTCTTCCGAGACGTTCAAGGAGTTAATGGATCTGAGCGGGGACACTCCCGTCATACGGAGGATCGGCTGAGCGACTTTCTGACCTGCGTGAC
>CAZDDH010000473.1:0-3094 GCA_964504165.1 uncultured Rickettsiales bacterium
GATCGTCGCAGTTGTTGTCCTGGCCGTCGCAGATCTCGATATTGCCCGGGAAATTATTGGCATCGGTGTCGTCGCAGTCAGAACAGATCCCCGCACCATCACCGTCTGCGTCGGGGATGTCCGCGTCCGCGTCGTCCACGGCGCCGTCGCAGTCGTTGTCCTGGCCGTCGCAGATCTCCAGATTGCCCTGGAAGTTGTTCGGATCGGTGTCGTCGCAGTCCGTGCAGGCGCCTACCCCATCCGCATCTGCATCCGGTACATCGGAGTCGTCGTCATCGACCAGACCGTCACAATCGTTGTCGATCCCGTCGCAAACCTCGTCCGCTTCGGGATGAATGTGGGGATCGGTGTCGTTGCAGTCATCCCCGTTGGGGCAGTCCTGGCCGAAGCCATCGCCGTCCTCGTCCGTGCCGCCCGGACAATCGTTCGACACCGAATCATCGTCGGCTGGTTCCCACTCCTGACAGCCCGACAAGACGACCAACAAGACGCCCATTCCGGTCCAGAATCTCATGTCACACTCCTGTTAGATTCCCACTTCTTGCATGCATAATACGTGGACACACCCCCTACGTCCAAATTGAAGTTTCGTTCGCTATCGTGCAGGCGTGGACGCGGGCGCGCGTGGCCCTCGTACGCATCGCGAAAAACGGGTGGAACGTGAAAATCGGGAGGTGTGGCTACTGCCAGTCGCTGTTGGCGCCGCCGTAGGCGCCCTGGTCGTTGCGGCTGCCATCCGCATCGTTGTAGGCGCCGGAAACGTGGCCGGCATCGATGGACGGTGAGCCCGCGCCGAGGTGCAGATCTTCGTTGTTCGGGTTGCCATCGTCCGTGTAGGCGGTGAACAGTGGGTTCGCCGAGATGTTGCCGTTGGACCCCGTGGGGTCCGAGATCCCCGAGTAGTTGCCGCCGCTATTTCCGTAGACGTTGTTGTAGGTACCACCGAATGCCGAGGAACCATCCACCAGCACGCCCTCGGCCGGCGAACCGTAGACGATGGTGTTGATGACGTTGGCCGTGGAGGACCCGGAGAGGTACATGCAGCCACCGTTGGTCGCATCGTCACCGCCCTGCGTCATGTTGGTCACGTAGATCTGTCCATCGACGACCAGCACACCACCGCCGTCGCCACCCGCTTCGTTCCAGCTGGTGATGACGTTGATCAGCGTCATGCGGCCGCCATCGACCTCGAATCCGGCACCGTCGGTGGATGTGTTGTAGACAACGCTCGTCTGCTCGATGCCCACGTCCGAGTACTCATCGACGTACACGGCGCCGCCCTGATCCGCATAGTTTTCCTGGATGTTCAGCAGGCTGGAGGCCGAGTCGGAGTTGAGGAAACAGAGGCCGCCACCGTAGGAGTATGTGTAGTAGGTGTCCAGGCCCGACGTGTAGCTGGAGGCCAGCGGCAAGACGTTGTCCTCGATGATGAGGTCTGTCAGCGTCGGGTCGGTGCCGTTGACGTAAGCCCCGCCACCACAGTAGGTGGTGTAGTAGTCCACGCAGGTCTCCGTCGAGGAGCAGGCCCAGGCGTAGCTGCTTTGCTGCATGGCTCCGTCGCCGCCCGTGAGGGTGAACCCAGTGAGCACCGCTGCGCTCGTTTCGCCGTTTTCGAAGGTGGCCACAGGCCCGCCGACACTGGAGGCGTCGATGATCGTCGTGGCGGCGCCCTCGACGCCCGAGACGGTGATGTCCTTGCCGTCGAAGTCGATGGACTCGGCATAGGTACCGGCGAAGGCGACCACACAGATGGTGGCCACGTCGATGGCGTCCTGAACGGTCTGGAGCGGGTCAGCGAGGGTGCCCGCACCCCCGAGGCTGCCGTTGACGGCATCGGTGACCACCGGCTCCGTTGGATCGGTGTCGTCGCAGTCCCACTCGTTGTCGATTCCCGAGCAGCCCCAGGCCAAGGAGCCGGGATCCCCAAAACCATCACCGTCCGCGTCCGTGGCATACCAGTCACCGTCCACGGCGTTGTCGTCGATGAGACCATTGCAGTCGTCGTCGGCGCTGTTGCAGGTTTCGGTGGCGCCCGGGTAGATCGGCGCCTCCGAGTCGTCGCAGTCGGTGTAGTCGGCCACATAGCCGCTGGGCTGGGTGCAGGCCGTGGTGGTCGAGTTAGGGTCGCCGTAGCCGTCGCCGTCCGCATCGGCGTACCAGGTGGCCGCGTCCACGGCGTCCGGCTCATCGATGGTGCCGTCGCAGTCGTTGTCCACGCCGTCACAGTATTCGCTGGCGCCCGGGTAGATGGCGGCGTCCGCGTCGTCGCAGTCCGTGGCGTCCGTCACGTACCCCGAGATGGGCATGCAGTCGGCTACGGGCGCGGCGTTTGCGTCGCCGAAGCCGTCCCCGTCGATGTCCGGATAGTAGTCCGTGGTCGCCAGGCCTTCGTCGGCGACACCGTCGCAGTTGTCGTCGATGTGGTTGCAGATCTCGGCTTCGCCGGGGTTGATGGCGCCGTTGGTGTCGTCGCAGTCGGTGGCGTCGGCCACGTAGCCGCTGGGCTGGTCGCACTGCACGAGCGTGACGGCGGCGTTGCCGTATCCGTCCGCATCCGCATCCTGGTACCAGGTGGACGCGTCGAGGGCGTCTGCCTCGTCCACCGTACCGTCACAGTCGTTGTCGATGCCGTCACAGTACTCGTCGGCGTCCGGGTTGACCGAGGGGTTGCTGTCGTCGCAGTCACTGCTGTCGGCCACATAACCGGGGACCGCCATGCAGTCGGTGATGGGGATCCCGCCCGCATCGCCGTAGCCGTCCCCGTCCGCGTCCTGGTACCAGTCCGTCGTCGGCAGGCCATCGTCCACCCAGCCATTGCAGTCATCGTCGACGTGGTTGCAGATCTCAGCTGCCCCGGGATTGACCGTGGCATCGCCGTCGTCGCAGTCCGTGGGATTGGCCACGTAGCCCGATGGCTGGTCGCACGAGACGACGGTGACCGCCGCGTTGCCGTACCCGTCGCCGTCGGCGTCTTCGTACCAGGTGGGGGCATCCACGGCATCCGGCTCATCCACGTCGCCGTCGCAGTCGTTGTCCTGGCCGTCGCAGGCCTCGACGTTGCCGGGGAAGTTGGCGGGGTCCTCGTCATCGCAGT
>CAZDDH010000474.1:0-3068 GCA_964504165.1 uncultured Rickettsiales bacterium
ATGGCTCACCCCTACATCTTGTGGCAGGAGGCGCTAACCGTCTACCCCCCTTTTGGAAATAGTGCACTACTAGGTGGCGGTGCCTATTGGTACGGCGACAGTTTGACCAGCACCGGTAGCTGTTGGTTCAACAACACGCCCGAAGACCTGTACCACCATGTATCCACCCAATCCCACGATATCACGCTCTGTTCGGATCTGACCTGTGACGCCAATTCCTGTTGGTAGTCGTCGATACAGGAGTACTGTCATGAGCCGAGCCATCCGAAGGGTGTGTGTCTATTGCGGATCCAGCCCGGGCCGGGGTTCCGCGTACGTGGAGGCCGCCGACGCCATGGGGCGGGCTCTGGTGCAGCGCGGGTTGTCGATGGTCTACGGTGGTGGCGCCCTGGGCACCATGGGCCGCGTGGCTCGCGCCATGGTGGCCGCCGGCGGGGATGTCATCGGTGTGATCCCGGCCCCCCTGGCCGACAAGGAAGTCGCGCTGACGACGTTGAGTGACCTGCGGGTGGTCGACACCATGCACGAGCGTAAGGCGATCATGGCGGACCTGGCCGACGCCTTCGTCGCTCTCCCGGGGGGCTTCGGCACCATCGAGGAGATCTTCGAGGCCATCACCTGGGGCCAGCTCGACCTGCACGCCAAACCCTGTGGGCTGCTGGACGTGGACGGCTACTTTGGCCATCTGCAGGTCTTCCTCGACCACGGCCGGGATCATGGATTCATCACCCCCGAGCATCGATCGATGGTGCTGGTCAGCGACAACCACAACGCCCTGCTGGACCTGCTCGAGGCCTACGAGCCCCCCCGCGTCGACAAGGCCGCATGGGCCCGTCGCATCGACCTCCCCGGCTAGATAGGCCGTCAAACTACGGCGCCCTCTTGTTGGAGCTACGAGTGCCTGCTCACATTTAGGTAACGCACGGAGACGTGTAAGCGTGCACGATGCCGACGAAATAATCGAGTAAACGGGACTGGCCTGATTGTTGCGACGGTGGCGCCCAAGTTACTTCATCTGGAAGGTTCAGCCAACGCCAGTCCGTTAATGAATCACGGAATGAATTCTCTTGACGTGCTGCGCCGCATGGTGTTCACTCAGCTCGCGATAGGAGTCCGGCCGGGGTGGGGGTGTTCGAGCTTCGGCCGTGCCTTCTCCTGGTGCGCAGATGAGTTGAAGAGCAGCAGGAGAACAGACGCCGTTTTGTTCAAGGCGCCAATCGCTTCGGAAAACTAAATACCGGTTTCGCGGATCCTTCGAGTCATCATCTCGTCGGGTCACTTGGGGTTCGGCTGGGCACGGTCGGACCCTTTTTTTTTGGGGTACGCTCAATATTTGGAGAACTGGCCTCAATTTTGCTTCCATGGGGCGATTTGAGCGAACCCTGAACGGCCCACGCGGTCGCCTGGTCCAGCCGCTGATCGCCCAAGAATAAATAGTTGATTTTGAGGGTTGATTTCTTGACCTTCACTGGTATCGTGACCGTTCGCCTATGGATTGGCGGCCACTATTGGTTATGCCAACCAGCAGGGAGTGCTCATCGATCTGGATTGACTGGATCGATGCCCTGTAGATGGGAGGAGGGTGATCCGAAAAAGCATTGGGGCCCCGGCGAGGTGATGACTCGAATAGCAAGGATTCGCGAAATTGCGTAGTCATCATCAACCTCTTCGGACCCGAGAAACCAGCCTCCATACAGTGACGCTTTTTGTTTACCCGAACAGCTGACGCCAGTACATAAGTGCGGCTATAGCTATTTGGCAGAATTGCGACCTGAAACAGCGAATCCGGTTTTAATAAGCCGGATAGATACGGAGGTGCGCTTGCTGTCCAACAGACAGTAGCGCAATGAGAACGAGAATGCTCAAGGAAAAAAAATATGATCGTGTTCTAATGATAGCGCTGCTTGTCTTCAACATGGGCAGCGCGACTACTACCATGCTCGGGGTCCGAGAGCTGTTGCCGAACGTACTGGCCCAATCGTTTGGCATCTCCATCCAGCTGACCCTGTTCATCATGCTGGCCGGATTGGCCATGCGTAACCACCACTTCAGTCGGTGGATCATCGTCGTCGTGTGCGCGGCGTTCTCTATCTATACGTCGTATTGGTACTATTTCGGGATGCTAGCCTCGGAGAAGGCTAGCCTCGACGCCATGGCGAAGGCGGAAGAGACACATGGCCGACTGGTATCCGTCCTCTACACGCCGAATCGGCAACAGTACGACAGGTATCTCCTGGAGGCCGAGACAAACTGGGAACTGTCTCGCAAGGAGCGGGAATCAGGCATCACCACGGGCATCCCGAACAAGTTCGGACCCGCGGCAGAAAAATTCGCTCAGACCGCGGTGGCTGCAGATGAGAACGCTGCACGAATGGCCGCTGACGTAAAACTGGTGGGAGACATCATCGGGAAGCGGGCCGAAACGCCGCAGGAACTCTACGAGCACGACATGTTGGCGTGGCAGTCGGCTCCAGGGTCCTGGAGAGCAGACGTTCCTCAGCCAAGACGCAGCGACTACATCGACGCCGCCATGGAGGTCGGCTTCTTTACCCCGATCTATATGCTCATGCGGTGGGACATCAACGCTCTGGGTGCGCTCCTGCTGGCGTTTCTCGTCGATGGGATCTCCATTCTGATCGGGACGAAGATTCGGGCTGGACGGAAGTCGACGGTTCAGACGATGGCCAATAAGGCCGCGGAAAGCATCAAGGAGTGGAAGGACGCCATCTCGACCATCCGCAGCGCACGCAAGTACAACGGCCTTCCAAGGCGGAGCACGGCGGGGTTTGATGTGGAGGCACTAAAAATTCCCATCGAGATCGTGGTCGCGGATGACCCGACCAAGGGTGCACAGTTTCTCATAAGGTTCTACGGCGCTATCAACCCCAAGAACAAGACGTTCGATTTCAAGGGGTGTATGGAGCGGCAAAATTCAACCATACGGATGGCAACGAGGATGCTGTTCGACATGATGTGCTCCAAGCGTTGTGGATGGATGAAATACGACAAATCGGTGACACTCCCGTCATACGGAGGATCGGCTGAGCGACTTTCTGACCTGCGTGACG
>CAZDDH010000475.1:0-3063 GCA_964504165.1 uncultured Rickettsiales bacterium
GATGGCTCACCCCTACATCTTGTGGCAGGAGGCGCTAACCGTCTACCCCCCTTTGATCAATTCTGCGACACCGTCTTGGACGAGATCATCGTCCAAGGCATCGCGGTCTTCTTCGGTGAATTCGAACATGCCCATGGCCAGCTCATCCGCCATCGGTCTGTGCAAGCAGGCGGCCACGATCATCTCCACGTCCCCGTCCATGGCCAACGAACAGTTCAGGGGGAACTCGTCCGTCTCGTTGAATCGGCGGGGCGACCCCGAACGGTTGGGAACGGAACACACGCGCGTGATCGTGCGACCGAACGCCTCGGCGGCATAGACAACCAGCGGCTGAGTGAACGTGGTCGTGTCCATCGCGGAATCACCCAGGCTCTGCTCGAATCCAACGAAAGCCTTCTCGATCTGATCCGTCTCGAGGAATCCCAGCTGACTGACAGCGACCCCGATGCGGATTCCCTCGGCTGCCTGCTGTTTCAATAATTCCTTGACCTGATCCTCGTCCAGGTAGTTCTTCTTGACCGAGAGTTCACCAAAATAGGCGTCCACACGGCGCTGTTCCTTATGAATCTCGCTGACCTGATCTTCGTTGAGCCAGCCCGCTTGGATCGCCAGCTGCCCAAGCTTCGCGTTCTTGCGCGACATCAACTCCAGCGCATCGGCCAACTGGCTGGCCGAGATGAGCTTCCGCTCCACTAAATATTGCCCAAAAAAGCTGAGTTCCATCCAGCCCCCACGCTCGATGTTGTTGCGGTACTGCGACGCGTGTTCATCGTAGTACTACGCTCTTAATCGACTTTATCGTAAAAACCTTGAGGGAGCTGGAGGGGGGCACGGGGGTACGCCCATTGCGATCGAGACGGCGCAGTTCTGTGAAATGGCCCCTCCGGGCTAGTAGTTCCGCTCGCTAGCCAGGCCGGTGCAGCCGTTCCCACCGTCGGTGCCACCGGGGCCGTTGCCGCCCAGGCCGCCCATACCGCCGTTGCCGAACAGCAGCGTGTTGCCGTCGCCGAAGGTGGGATCGGGCACGGCTCCCCACACGGACAGGGGGTAGCTGGGGCCGCCGCAGCCGCCGCCACCGCCGCCGCCGTGGCCGCCGTCGCCGCCGTCGCCGCCGGTGCCGCCCTGCTGGCCGCAGAAAGTCATGCCCCAGGTCGTGTCGCCACCCTGGCCGCCGACACCGGCGTCGCCGCCCAGGGCGCCGTGGCCACCGTAGCCGCCGTAGCCACCGTCATCGGAAACCACCTCGTTGTTGACCAGGTCGGGGTACGCCACCGGGGCGTTGGCGTAGATCAGGAACAGGCCGAAGGAGCCTCCGCCACCCTCGCCGCCCTCACCCAGGCCGCCGCCACAGGCGCCGCTGCCGCCACCGCCGCCGGTGCCGCCGGTGACGTCCTCGTTGGCGTCGCAGAGGTACTCGGAGCCGGAGCCGGTGCCGCCACCGCCGCCGCCCGAACCGTGGCTACCCGCGTCCCCCGGATCACCCGGGGCACCCTCGAACCGGCCATTGGACACCGAGCCCATGGCGTCCGCGGCGCCGCTGCCGCCGGGCCCGTGGCTCCCGTCGCCACCGTCCAGGCCGTCGTCGCCGGCGCCCCAGCCCGCGTTGATGAAGCACTCGTTGCACTGCTCGTCGGTGTACTGGATGCCGTTGGTGGAGCCGTCCCCACCGTTGCCACCGTTGGCGCCCAGGCCCGTATCGCCGTCGCCCTGGGAGTAACCGTCGTTGATGGGGCAGTTGACGTCGCCGCCGTCGCCGCCGCTCACGTTGGAGCCGCCGCAGATTCGGTTCCCGCCGCCGCCGCCGACCGGCGGAGTCGAGCAGTCGTCGAACCGCACGTTCGTCCCGTCCGATCCGTCCGCGCCATCGTCTCCGACCGAGCCGTCCACGCCGTCTTCGCCGTCGTTGCCCGGACCGGCCTCGATGACGTTGTCGGCGATGGAGGTCCGGTCGTCGCAGTCTGCGAGGTAGATACCGAAGCTGGAGCCACCGGTGCCGGCCGCCACGGTTCCGATGATGTGGAACCCCTGGATGCGCTGGTACAGGCCGGTGACGCATTCCAGCGTGAAGGTCCCTGGCTCGGTTCCCGTGGCTTGCTGCCCGCCGACGGTCACCTCGTAGTTGGATGGATCCTGCTGGCTGAAGTCCACAGAGTAGCCGCCCACAACGGTCACGCCAGGTTCCAGGGAGACCGACTCAGGGTACGTACCTTCGGCGACCAGCACATAGATGATGCCCTGGGCCAGCGCCTCGTCCACACCCTCCTGGATGGTGTCGATGGGATCGACGATGGATCCGGTCGCGCCAGGGGAGCCCAGCGTGGAGACATAGATCGCCGTGTTGGGATCCCCGTCCACCCCGTCGCAGTCCGCATCGATGCCATCGAAGGGATCGTCCTGGGCGCCCAGATACTCGCACTCGCAGCCGTCGGCCGGGTTGCCGTTGACGTCGAAGAATCCGCTGAGGCACTCGGGTACACACTCGGGGGTGGGCAGCGTGTCGTCGCACAGGGTGGTGGCGTTGTCGAAGCCATAGCTGTTGCAGTCATTTCCACAATGCCCGCAGTTCTCGTAGTCCGTGTAGGCGCCGTCCACCAGGAAGCCATCGTCGATAGCCCCGTTGCAGTCGTCGTCGGCGTAGTTGCAGATCTCCTGCGCGCCGGGATAGGCCGAGGCGTTGTTGTCGTCGCACTCCTCGCAGGCGTAGAAGCCGTCGCCGTCGAGGTCCACCTCGTCCGCCGGCAGCACGCCGTCGCAGTCGCTGTCCCAGCCGTCACAGATCTCCGCCGCACCGGGGAATACCGCGGCATTGGTGTCGTCGCAGTCCCCGTCGCAGGCCGAGAACCCGTCCCCGTCCAGGTCGTCGTTGACCTCCTCGTCGATGATCCCGTCGCAGTCGTTGTCCTCGCCGTCGCACTGCTCGGGGGCGCCGGGGAAGGCGCTCGGGTTGGTGTCGTCGCAGTCCCCCTCGCAGATCATGTATCCGTCCAGGTCGTCGTCCGCCTCGTCGGCCGGCACCATGCCGTCACAGTCGTTGTCGATGGCGTCGCACAGCTCCGGGGCACC
>CAZDDH010000476.1:0-3048 GCA_964504165.1 uncultured Rickettsiales bacterium
GCGTCCTGCCGTCCGCGGGCGCGTGCGCGGTCCCCGACGAGGTGGTGGACGAGGACGGCGACGGGATCAGCGTCTGTGGCGGCGACTGCGACGACGACGACGCCACGGTCTACGTGGGTGCGCCCGAACTCTGTGACGGCATCGACAACAACTGCGACGACCAGGTGGACGAAGACACCGACACGGACGACGACGGCGACGGGTTTACGGAATGTGACGGCGACTGCAACGACATGGACGCCAACACCTATCCCGGTGCCACCGAGCTGTGTGACAACGGGCACACCGCTTGTGACGGCGCCGTGGGTGCCACGGACGTGGACGCCGACGGGGACGGGGTCATGGAGTGCGACGGCGACTGCGACGACGGCGATCCGGCGATGAACCTGGACGATTACGACGGCGACGGCTGGAATTCATGTGACGGGGATTGCAACGACGACGACCCGGCCGACAACCTCGATGATTTTGATGGCGACGGGTACAGCACCTGCGACGGGGACTGTGACGACGACAATGGCGACAGCTACCCCGGTGGCCTCGAGGTCTGTGACGGCGAAGACAACAACTGCGATGGCGACATCCCGGCGGAGGAGACCAACGACGCGGACGGCGATGGCTACGCCGAGTGCGAGGATTGCGATGAGGGCGACGCCGACATCAACCCCGGCGCCGTCGAGGACTGCGAGGACGAGATCGACAACGACTGCGACGGCTTGGTGGATGACGACGACGACGACTGTGGCGGCGGTGATGACGACGATGACGACTCGGTCGGGGATGACGACGATGACGACACGGGTGTCACCGACGACGACGACGACGACACGGATCCGATGGATGACGACGACACGGAGGAGCCCAGCGACGACTGTAATTGCGACGCCGACGGAAGGGCCTCGGCACCCGCGATGATGGTCATCATGCTGGCTCTGGGCGTCCTCGTTCGCCGCCGTCCCTGAAAGACTTGGATCCTGAAAAATGTCGGTTATCTTGAAGGGGTCGTAGGGGTATTGCGTCAATGGGTGCGGGTATTTTTCTGAATTAACAAAAAAACACAAAATTCCAGGAGGCCACGGTCCATGGCTAGGTGTCAGTTTGTGTCCCGGTTTGTGCTGTTCTGTACGGTTGGTTTTGTCTCGATGCTCAATATAGATGCGACTCGCGCCGCGACCGGGGGCCCGGATGGCTTCGGCTACATGTGGGATGACGGCATCATCTACAACTTCGAGACCGCCCCGACCTACACGACCTTGTCCCTCGACGACTACGAAGAGCTCACCATCGGCTGGGACTTCATGTTCTATGGCGTGGCCTATGACGAGATCACCGTCAGTTCGGCCGGGTTGGCGCATTTTAACGGTGCCGACTACGTCAGCTGGAACAACCAGTCGCTTCCCTACAGCTCCTACCAGATGCTCACACCGTTTTGGGACGACCTGAACCCAGGGCAGTCCGGCGGCATCTGGTATGGAACGGTGGGCGCGGCACCCAGCCGGGTCTTTGTCATCACCTGGGACTCCCTCCCCCACTACTGGGACACGGGGGCGGTCACGTTCCAGCTGCAGCTCCACGAGGCGGACTACAGCATCGAGTACCACTACGAGGACGTGCAGTTCGGCAACGCCAACTGGGACGACGGCCTCTCGGCCACCATCGGGATCCAGGACGGGGACACCAGCGGGTACGAGACCGAATACTCGTACAACACCGCTTCGGTCTATGACGGCGCGGCCATCCGCTTCGATCTGTGCGCGGATGCGGACGGCGACGGCTTCGCCGACGACGCCTGCGGTGGCACCGACTGCGACGACGCGGATGCGGCCTCCTATCCCGGCGCCACGGAGATCTGCGACGGCGCAGACAACGACTGCGACGGCAGCATCCCCGCGGACGAGACGGACGACGACGGCGATGGCTTCAACGAGTGCGCGGACGGGGACTGTGACGACACCGATGCCACCGTGTGCCCGGACGACGTCCAGTGCCCCGAATACTGCGACAGCGTCGACAACGACTGCGACGGCGATACGGACGAGGAAGGCGCCGTCGACTGCACCACGTACTACCTGGACGCCGACGGGGACGGCTACGGTGACGCGGCCGATTCGGTCTGCATCTGCGCGGCTGCTTCACCCTATGACACCACCGACGCTACGGATTGCGACGACGCCAATGCGGCCACCTACCCCGGCGCTACGGAGATCTGCGATCGGGAAGACAACGACTGCGACGGCGCGCTCCCGGCGGACGAGGTCGACGTGGACGGCGATGGCGCCACCGAGTGCGAGGGGGACTGCGACGACGGCGACGCGGCGCTGAACATCCTGGACTTCGACGGGGACGGCCAGGACACCTGCGCCGGAGACTGTGACGACACGGACGCCACGGTGTACGTCGGGGCGTCGGAGCTGCAGGACGATCAGGACAACGACTGCGACGAGTACGTGGACGAGGATTTCATCGCCCAGGGTTACGTGATCATCGTGGAGTTCATGCACAACCCGGACGCGGTCACCGACTCGGCGGGTGAGTGGATCGAGCTGTACAACAACAGCGCGATGGACATCGACCTGTGGGGCTGGGAGGTCTACGACTACGACCTGGACAGCTTCATCATCGACGAGCACATCGTCTTCTCGCCGGGCGAGGTGGTGGTGCTGGGCAACAACGCGGACAACGGGGTCAACGGCGGCTACGACCCGGACTACGAGTACGATTTCTATTCGGACATGGCCCTGTCCAGCAGCTCCGCCGACGAGATCGGCCTCGAACTGCTGGGCCTGATGGTGGACGAGATTGCCTACGACATCGGCATCGACTGGCCGGCTGCCTCGGGCTTCAGCGTGTCGCTGGATCCGGATTTCTTCGACGATTCGGACAACGACAGCGGCTCCAACTGGTGCCTGGCGGACGCCACCTGGACCTACGGCGACGGGGACGCGGGCACACCGAGCACGGTGAACCCGGAGTGCTGCTGGGACGACGACGGCGACGGGGTGACCACCTGCGGCCCGGACGGCATCACCGGCAACGGGGACGACGACT
>CAZDDH010000477.1:0-3015 GCA_964504165.1 uncultured Rickettsiales bacterium
GACTCAGCAGCATGATGGGAGGTCCGAAATGCCCCCTCTCGGAGGATGCGCCCAGTAGGGGATGGCCTCTTCCCCCCGGTTCACGTCCATGAAGGCCAGGCCCATGTTGAACAACACGTTGGGGTGCGGGAGGATGTCGTAGGCGACCTCGAGCTGGTCGATGCCCTCGTCCAGCTGGCCCTCCGCGATCAGCTGCATGCCCGCCTTGAATTTACGCTTGGCCTCCTCGCGCGGGGCCGCACCCGCGGGCAGGATCAGCGACAGGACCAGCAGCCCCGCGGCCACCACGACCATGATCTGCGATAGGTTGCCGCCGTTTCGCGGCCCTCGGGTTCTACGAATGCCAATCCTTCGCATTCGAGGCATCGGTGCGCCCTCCGCCGGCTCGGTACGGGCGATTCATTCGCCTGATTTCCGAGCCATCCCCATCCACAGGATCCCTCAGGGCTGCGTGACAGCCAATCCTGCTCCCAGCACCATGGTACCAAAGATGTGGGGTGGCTGTAGACCCCGGACCGGATTGAGCACCCGGTGGGGCTCACCGCTTGCGGTAGGTCGAGATGTACTTGATCGGCTCGGGCAGGTGCTTGCTGTCGGTGAGCACCGTGATGGTCAGCGTGCGCCCGTCCTCCGACAGCTTGTAGTGGTAGTCGCTCGCACCGATGGACTGCTCGGCGTGGGCATGGATCTCCTCGCCGACGAGGGTGCGGTGCAGGATGAAATCGTCCCCATCGTAATTGAACTCGTACACCGTGCCCTTCAGATCGGTCGTCCAGGCATCACCGCTGTCGGTGGAGATGGTGATGAGCCCACCCTCGAAGGCGATGTCGTACCGCTGGGCGATGATCGTGCGCACGGTGAGCCGCTTGCGGGCGAGGCCCCTCAGCACGCGCCGCATCTGCACGACGACCGCCTCGATGGCGTCGATACGGGCCTGCTCCTCGGCCTCGCCGCCGATGAAATCCCAGGTCCCGGCATAGGCCAACGCCTCGGCGGAAGGTTCTCCGGCGCGCACCGAACCCGGTGCGAGGGGCATCAGGCAGAGCAACAGCCAGGCAAAGATCGGTCTTGGAGCCATCGTGGGATTCTCTCAATCAACCTGCGGCCACCCACTCTACATGATCTGGTCGAACCGCCGGGTTTCCCCACGTTGGAGCTTCATCCGCCGCAAGCACTCCTTGAGCCCCTCCTGGAGGTTGGACATCGTGGTGATGGCCGTCAGATCCATGCCGATATCCACCAGCGTCTGGGCCACGGCCGGGCCGATCCCCGTGACGATGCATTGGGCGCCCAGCAGCTGGGAGGCCCGGATCACCTTGATGAAGTGATCGGCGGTGGCGGTATCCACCACCTCCACACCGGTGATGTCGAGGATGACGAACTTGGACTGGCGGGCCACGATCTCCGCCAGCAGGCGCTCCATGATCTCCACGCTGCGGCGGGTATCCACCACGCCGATCACCGGCAGCGCGACGACGTTGTCCCACAGCTGCAAGATGGGCGTGGAGAGCTCCTGGATCGCAAACTGCTGGCGCTCGATGATCTGCATCTTGTCGGCAAGCTCCGACAAGGCGGTGGCCTTCTCCGAGGCCTCCTGGCGGGCCAGCAGCGCGCTCTGTTCGAGCTCCGTCGCCAGCTCCTGCTGCGTGCGGAGCATGTCCGCGTCGGCCAGAGCAATGGCGCCGATGCTGGACGTCCCACCCAGGAAGTAGACCTCGCGGTCGACGAAGGGCCGGCCGGACAACTTGTCGCACACCACGATCAGCCCCACGGAGCGATCGCGTACGTCGATGGCCACGGCGGCCAGACCACCTTGCAGGTACTCGGGAGCCTGGGGCCAGCGCGTCGCTATCTCCTTGGCGGTGATGGCGCGAGGCACCTTGCTGTCGAGCAGCTCCCACCACAGTACTTGCGCCTCTTCCGAGGCCAGCAGGTCGTCGTGTGTCAAATCCCGGCCGGACATCACCGTCAGCCCTTCGGCTTCATCTTCGCCGAACATCAACACGGCGCCGCGCCGCGTCTCGAGCTGGGTACAGGTGAGAGCCAGCAGGGTGTCGCAGATGGCTGTCCTCTCGGTGAGCGTCAACGAGACAAAAGTCTTGGCGATGAGCTGGATCGACCCGGAGAATTCACGCCAGCGTTTGAGCTCGTTGCGCTCGGAATCCAGTTCACGCCGGCACTCGACGAGCTCGTCCCGCAGCTGCTCCAGTTCGCCCACATCGGCGGTTTGCTTCGTATCGGATGCCATTCTTTCCTTCCAAGGGCCCACACTTCCGCGGGTCGCGGAGTCGAGGAGACCATCGCGTGCGAATTATGCGTCTAGTCGATTCCGTGGCGTTCTTTGGTTTCACGGATCCGACGATCGATGTGTTTGGGATGGGCCATGACAAAGATGCACTTGTCATCGCCCTTGGCACGGCAGGAGATCTCCTCGGCCTTGAGCTCGACCCCGTAGCTGACCTCGCACCAGCCGGAGCTGTACCCGGCATTCATGTGGCAGACCGTACGATTGGACACTTTTTTGTTGTCGACGTACGCGGCGGCCTCGAAGGAAAACGGATGATCGTAGACCAGGTAGTAGTCCTCGTTGGGTGCCGGAGCGCTCTCGGGGAAGATGTCCACGAAGGCCCAACCCACGTGGGCGAAGTGCACGGGCCCGAGGGCCAGCCTCATGGTCGGGTCGGTGACCCCCAGCCGTTCATGGAACATCTTGGCGTCGGTCATCCCGCAGGCTCGGGCCAGCCGATACCGGATCTGGTCGGCGCCCACGTCTCCGAAGGTCTTGGCCAGCTCGTTTTGCAGCTCGATGCTCATCGAGGTCGTGCGCATGAGCATGTAGCGCTCGCCCGAGATCTCGATGACGCCACGCTCCGGATCACGGTCGAGCTCCCCGAAGAACCCTCCCATGAACTTTTCGGCCTCGGCAAACAGGGGCTCGAACGGTTCGGGGCATTTAACGTTTAGGGGGGTAGACGGTTAGCGCCTCCTGCCACAAGATGTAGGGGTGAGCCATCC
>CAZDDH010000478.1:0-2985 GCA_964504165.1 uncultured Rickettsiales bacterium
CGCCCTACTCTAAACTTATGGGGGGTAGCTGTCTCAGTCAGATTGGCAGAGAGGGGTGCGTGGGAATCCTCGGAAGACTACAGGGTCATGCGCAATGGTGCCTACTCCGGCGTGTCGGCCAATATGCGGGCCGCGGAAAGACAAATGACCAATGATGTTGGGGTTGGCAGCCTCGTTGGATTCCGCTGCGCGAGATGAACTCGGCGTCTACCATCCTGCCACATCTCCAGATATGGACTGCGACGACCAAGACGACACCGTTCCTGCGGATCCGGGGAACGGGTGCTGACCGCCGCCAGGCGTTCAGGGGCACCTCTGCATGGTGTTCCTTCAGGAGAGGACACCGAGCAGCCTCCCTGGGTTGGCAATCAGTTGCCGACGAGGGGTCCATAATTCGGGTATCCTCCGGTTCAGGGAGGGCCCGGATGGCGAAAGCCGGCTGCTTGACAATCCTGGTCAGTTTCGCGCTCGTGGTGGGTGGGTGCTTTTCCCTCACCGCCGACGACACAGTCGATAGCGACGACACCGCAGTAGACTGCACCGTCGCCATTCCTTGCGATGGAAACTACTTGGTTGAGAGCGAGAACGGACTAGATTTCATCGCGCAATGTGAGAGCCTCACCGGAACTCTGTGGATCGAAGGCCAGTCCTGGCTCACCAGCATCGACCTGCCATGCCTTACGACCGTAAGCGACATCCTGTGTTTCGAGGGCAACGACTCCCTGACGAGCATCGACATGCCCGCCCTCGCGACCGTGAATAAACTTATCATCCAGGACAACGAGGACCTGATCGGCATCGACATGCCCACCTTCACGACCGTGGACAGCTACGTGACGATCAAGAACAACACAGGCATGATGAGCTTCGACATGCCCGCCCTCACGACCGTGGGCAGCATCTTTTCCTTCCAGGACAACGCCGCCCTGACGAACCTCGACATGCCCGCCCTCACGACCGTGGACGGCCCCCTGTACGTCCGCAACATCGACTCCCTGACAAGATTCGACATGCCCGCCCTCACGACCTTGGGTGACGAACTAGCCATCGATAGCAATGACGCTCTGACCGAACTCAATGATCTGCCCAGCCTCTCGCTCGTGGGCGGTACCCTGAGAATCACTGACAACGACTCCCTGACACGCCTCGACGCCCTATCCAACATCACGACCATTGGTCAACATCTTTTCATAACTGGCAACCCCTCCTTGACGAGTCTCGACGGACTGTCCAATCTCACGACCGTAGAAACCCAACTGGACATCTCTGACAACGACTGCCTGAGCCAAGCCGAAGCCGAGGCATTCTTTGCGGGGCTCAGCGTGGGCAGCCCCACCGTCACAGTTGAAGACAACGGCTCCAACTACCCCTGCAACTGATCGGCGCGAGGATCTCTCGACCCGGTACGCGGTCTGTGCCATCAGGGCGAGCACCCCGTCCGGCGCATTCTGGGGATGGGCGACAGAGGGAACCTACGCAGGATCCGACTGCGACCCGCTGGGCCCCACGGCGGGCCGCAGGGCCCTTCAGCCACCCACCAAGAGCACCGGGTACCCTGAAGCCCTCCAGCCCCTCAACCTCCCCGTGGTAGCCTGGGACCGGAGGAAATCCACCATGCCTACCCAGGACGAACACCGCTTCACACGTCGCTGGTTGGCCAGCTTGGCGCTGCCGTTCTTCCTGGCAGTTGCTTCTTGCCCCGGATGTGAGCCAGATGGCACCCCGCTGCTGCAACTGGACGATGAGCCCATCAAGGATTGGAGGGACGACGACGACTCAGCCGGCGATGACGACTCAGCGGGAGATGACGATGACGACTCGGCTACAAACGACGATGACGATACAGCTGTCGAGGACGCTGACGGCGACGGGTGGACCGTGGAAGACGGCGACTGCGATGACGGCGATCCCGACATCTATCCAGAAGCCTGGGAGGAATGCGACGACGTGGACAACGACTGCAATGGATTGGTCGATGACGACTGCGACAGCGCCATGGTGATGTACGGCGTACCTCCGCATTGTGGCTGCGAGGTCACCCCATCGGTCTGGGATGGTGCTCCGAAAGCTGTGTTGGTCCTCGCTGGATTGCTGGGATTGCGACGACGACGACCCTGAAGGCCGCCCTCCTCGCTGGCGGCATTCCCTGGCGCGGCCTTCCGCCTGACAAGGATGGTGCTGGCCGATCAACAGGTCCGGCCTGGAATTCGATACTATAGACTTCAAGACGATGCTTCTTATGATCCAGATACACCAACGGCTGAGGCTTCCATCTGTATTCGCAGCAGCACTATTGGGTCTCGCAATCGGCTACGTCCTCGGGTGCCTACTACCCAGGGACCAACCCGAACCGAATTCTGACCACATCACCCATCCACTATCGAAAAAGCGTGGTCACCGCTGGCGCCCCACCATTGACACTCAAGCCATCACAGATAAAAAAGGTCTGGATCGAATCCAGGAACTCGAAGCCCAGATCGCGATGTACAGAACCTTGATCGAGCAGTACAGGTTGGAACGCGATGGACTTCCACTTCGTTGGCCTGCTGAGATTCCTGAGCACCTGAGACCCGAAGCGTTTGAGCAGCAGGTGCAGGAAGGATTGAAGGACTGCGAACACGAGTTGGTTCGTTTCGATTGTAGTGAGATGCCCTGCGTCGCCTTCCTGCGTGGATTCACCAGTGGGTCGCCGGGGCGTTCAGAACAACAGAAGTGTCCGAACTGGGAAGGTGTGTTTGGGCGCACCACTGGCTATATGGTTCAACGCGTGGACTGTCCGGGGGGAGGGCGGGAACTACTCATCTTCGAAACCCAGAATATCGATGAGTTCCTGGACAGGGATAACGACGAGTTCGTGGCCAACTATCATCACAGGACAATGCGGCGGCTCCTTGATTCGAAGGTGGACTGGCGTTGCAAAGGCGAAGACTAATGGACACTCCCGTCATACGGAGGATCGGCTGAGCGACTTTCTGACCTGCGTGA
>CAZDDH010000479.1:0-2928 GCA_964504165.1 uncultured Rickettsiales bacterium
GGACTCCGCTTCCATCGAGGCGATCTCCAGCGCCGATCCGAACAACCCCACGCGATTGGAGTGGCTACGAGATTTCAATTCGGAACTGGATCTGCCTGATGGAGATCGACTCTTCCATCCACTCAGCCGTGTCGATGAGGGTAGCAACATCAAGGATCTGCTGGCCAACCTGCTCGACGGAATGATTGGACACGCCGCCACCCCCTATCAGGGCGATTTCTGCGAAGAGCGATGGGGCGACGTAGGCACCGAAGACACGATCGCCTACCGGATTTGGGAAGGATGCCTCGACGCCACAAACGACGTGAACAACGAGCATGAACTCTGCGAGTACTACATTCACGAGGTAGCCGTCGCGTTTTACGATGCGTGCAGCCAGCCCGGCCCGATGGAGTTGGATGGCAAGTGCGCGGGCATAGTATCCATGGATATCGCCAACGTGGATTTGGATGCTGGCGAACTGCGCTGGGACGAGGTCAGCCAGGACTACTGGGATATGTATATCGACCCAATGCCGATCTACGCCCAAGGAACGGGGTGCGGTATTGTTGGCCAGCCCGTGCAATTGCAAGGCTGCAACCCCACGGCCGAGATCAACAACGGCGATTTTTCCGTCACTGAGACGTTCGTTTTTGATGACCCTGCACCCTATTTCAAACGTGAGTATGTGGATACAGACGGTGACCGGTTCGATGACACCTACTTGACCTATCTCTACGTGCCGGCCTGGGTGTCGGTACGCATGGATTTTGATGCTCAGCTGAAGATGGATATCAACGACGAATGTTTTGCCTACGATCCGCCCAACGGCGGCAAGTACGACGCCTATCAAGATCGGCTGGACGACCTGTTCACCCTCAAGACGGATATCTATGAGAATCAGCTTCCGCCGGCCTTGCAGGACGAATACGTTCGGATCGAGGATTGGCTCAACGACACCGTTGATATCTACCTGTACACGGACAATCAGGGGGCACTCCAGGACAACATCGATCTACTCAACGCTGCCGACTACGAGGTCACGATCGGAGACGCTGAGTTGGAGATTCTGCTCGGCGTCGAGTGGGCCTTCCCAATCCACGAGGACCAGGAGTGGGAGTGGATGGCTCAGCGCTGGGCCAACAACGTGATTCCGGTCCCTGCGCGGGTGACTGATGAACCACCAAATCTCACGACAGCCGATCTGTCTCTCTCTATCGACGGGCTGTGTCTTTACCTCGACGCCAACGACGTGACCTCAACAGGAGCTTTGGCAGGAACCATCGAAAATTACTTCACAAACCTAGCTGCTGCTCCATGTGCCGGTGCATCCAAGATCCTGGGATCAGGCCTGGACCTCGGTGATGCCGTGTCTCTTTCTCTGCCGATTCCGTTCCTATCTAATGAGTACTGGGATGATTCGTATAACCGTCTGGTGCTCGATAACAGCCCAGCTTTCCTTCAGCGGGGGGCCGTCACCAAATCTCTCCAGAGTATGTATGAAGACGGTGACGTCGGGGCTACCATGGAACCAGCCATCGTGGCCGCGTTGACCTACCCAGATCATCCCCTGATCGAATGGCCTTCCGACGTCATTGAGGTCGTAAATCCCCGCCGTCTGGCGGTCTACCCCCGCATGTTGATGCTGGACGAACTGATGCAAGAAGGCTTCGGCGGTGGTGGAGATGTGGCATACGACTGGACCATGGACGAACTCTTCGTGAGCAGTATTTCGTACGGCTTCACGTACGATGTGGAGCCCTACAACAAGTGGACCGGCCCAGACATCCCAGTCAACGAAGGTTACCTGAGCTGGTATGTCTTTGAACCCTACTTCCGCGCCTACGACAACGAGTCCCTGGCCACCATCCAGGGTGCGGAACCCCAATGGAACCAGTACGCCGGTCAGGCGATCTACTCGCCCTTCGCGGACGAAGACCTCTTCGCCCAGGATTCCAATTGGATGCCCCACGACAACTCATTGGTGGGGGAGGATTACATGCCAGCGTGGTGCCCAGGACATCCCGATGGTCATCTTTAGAAAAGGAATACTGGGCTGGATAGTCCTCAGTGTCGCGTCCTCGCCGCTGCTCTCTTGCTCGATCTCCTGCAAGGAGCCTACGAGTACGGATGACGGGCCCTTCGAGGACTGCTCCATCGCTGGAGACAACGATAACGACGGCTTCCAGGGCTGTGAGGACCCGGACTGTGTGACCTACCCCTCGTGTGTGGTGGCATATGACCTGTGGCAAAGCGCCGTACTCAAGTGGTTTCGCCCGACCAGGGAAATACAGGAGATCGTGGATGATATGAATGCCGGCCGGTTCGACTCGATGGAGGACTCACCGACTGCCTACATCGTTTCGGTCACCTGTGCGCCCGGGACGATCAACGAGGAGATCGGAACCTGCCGATACTCAGACAACACGGGATCCTACACCACGGCCTGGCTAGTAGATGAAGCTGATGGAGTGGATAACGGCGAGGTGATTCTTCCTTGGGAGGATGCCTTTTTCTCCATCGAGGGAAGCTGGGGTGACTCTAGCGGATTCTCGACCAAGCTGAAGGCCTACTCTACGGGGGTCTATGGCGACCTGGATGGCGACGGGTACAATGACGTGCTGCTGTCCCAGCCTGTCGCGGCCCTCGGCGACGTGTTGTACGTGTGGTACGGCGGGGAAGGCAAGGACATCCAGGACACCTTCCCTGACTTCTCGATGTCTGGCAGGGACCACACTCGGATCCGGGACGCTGGCGACATCAATGGCGACGGCCAGCGTGACGTCGTAATCACCGAGGGACCGGTTGACGAGCTTTCGCTGGCGGTTGTCTTAAGCGGCACGCGCTACACAGCGGAGACGCTCGCAGCAGCTATCCAGTCCAATTCCATCCTCATGACCCACGCTCCCGAGGATATCTATGCCTGGGCCGTTGCGGGCAAGTCGTCCA
>CAZDDH010000480.1:0-2923 GCA_964504165.1 uncultured Rickettsiales bacterium
GGGTCCGTGCCGTGGTCCAGCACTTCGTCGCCATCGTTGAGGCCGTCGTCGTCCGTGTCCGGGTCCAGCGGATCGGTGCCGATGTCCAGCTCGTCGCCGCTACTGAGCCCGTCCCCGTCCGGATCGGCGTCCAGGTCCAGCACCGGCTCGCGGGAGCCGAACTCGGAGGTGTTGTCGTCCGCGTCGATGGCGGTGGCGGTGATGGGGTCCCCCTGCATCACCGTCACGTCCGCCGGCACGGTGAGGGTGCAGTCGAACCCACCGGCCACGTCGGTCGTACACTCGCCGAGGAAATCCCGGCCTTCGGGGTGGGCGACGGAGAGGCCGTCCCCCTCCTCGATCTCGCCCAGGTTGTCGCCGTCGTCATCCCCCAGGAACACCTCGACGGTGTGCTCCCCGGCGATGGTCTGGTTGAACTGGCCCACGTAGCCCTCGACCGTCAGCTGATCCCCCTGCAGGTGGACCAACGTGAACACGGGGTAGTCCATGCCGCGGTTGGGTTCCTCGTCCGAGCCGACGAGCTGGCCGTCGTTGCCGTTGACGCCGTCCGTGTTGCCCGAGTAGTTGCGCACCAGATCGATGCCCAGCCCGTTGTTCTCGTAGATCTGGTTGCGGCTGATGCGCACGCCGGCGATGTCGTGGTTGGTGCGGAAGGCGAGCTTGACGCCGGCCCCGGGGCGGGCGGTGCCGTTGTTGCGCAGGATGTTCAGCTCCACCACCGAATCGGAGGTGAGGTCGAGGACGTTGATGCCCGCCACGGCATTATGCCGGGACGTGTTGTTACGGATGACACTGTCCTGGGCCGTCTGGCCCTGGGGGCGGCCTAGTTCGAACCCGGATCCGCCGGCGTCCTGGGAGCTGTTGCCGTTGCCGATCTCGTGGAACAGGTTGCCCTCGATGGTCCACGTGCCCGAGGCGTCCGCCCCGTCCGAGGTGGTGTCGTCCTGGGCGCAGGCGTAGAACTCCGAACCGGTCACCTGCCCCACGGCGTTGCTGTTCTTGCCGGTGAATCCCGAGTAGGTGGTGTAGGCGAAATAGCACTCATCGACGATGACGTCGGGGGATCCGTTGGACTCGATGCTGAACCCCTGCTGGGCCCTCAGCGACCCGATGGGATCGTCCCCGTCCGGCAGCACGCCGAACAGCAGGTGCTCCATCACCACGTTCTCGGCGCCGCTGATCATCAGCATGGAGGAGTCGTAGTTGTACAGCGAGAAGTTCCGCAGCTCGACGGTGCCGGTGCCCTGGATGTGCATGGGCCCCGAGTCGTTGAAATCCAGGGCCAGCTCCATGCACTCGTAGACCGGCAGGGGGATCTCCTCGACCCCCACCGTGCCGCCCGTACCCACCGTACCCGGATTGGTGTCCCGCACGGTGGCACCGTCCAGCTCGTACGCCGTGCCGTCCACGACGGTGCCGTCGGCGGTGAGCCAGGTCTCCCCCTCCTGGATCGAGACGGTCCACCACGTGCCGCCGCCGATGCCGGTGGTGTCCGTGGCCACCGCTGGCACGAAGCGCATCTCGGCAGCCATGTCGATGGCCTCGGCGTTGCGCAGGAACTGCCGGAAGGCCCCCTGAATGTAGGCTTGGGAGTTGGCGTCGTCATCGCCGTCGCGGTCGTGGGTGACCACGTTGTAGCTGAAGGCGAAATCCCGATCCGCTGGCGGCGACCCGGTGGTCACCGTGACGGCGGTGGCGTGCTCGGCGTAGTCCAGCGTGCCCATGTCGTCCGACTGGTTGCCGCGGCGGCCGCCGAAGCAGGTCCCGTCGGCGGCCAGGGTCGTCGTGCCCCCCGTGCCGTTGGCGCACAGGCTGCCCACCGAACCGTAGGTCTGCTCGGCCCAGACCCGATCCGGGACCCCGATGGCGGTATAGCCAGCGCTGGGGCTGAGGGTGCGCGAGTCCACGACGATCCAGTAGTCCCCGTCGGCCACACCGGAGAAGGTGTAGCTCCCCGCCCCATCGGTGGTCTCCGTGCCGACCTGGGTGTCCCCCGAATCCAGATCTCCGTCGCCGTCGTCGGCGAAGAGATAGACGTCCACGTCCTCGACGCCCGGATCCCCGGAGAGGTCCCCATCCCCCACCACGTCCTCGAAGACCGTCCCGCTCACGTCCTCAGCAGCCCACGCCGGCCCGCCCCACACTCCCACGCCGGTCAAGGCCAACAACCAGGCGCAACTCCGCGTCCAATACCCCGCTACTGACGGCACAACCACCTCCACCGATGGGATCTAGAGTAACGGACAGACGCGCCGCGCGCGAAGGGAATGGGGAGGTTAGCAGCCGTATCCGGGGCGGATTTCCATGGCCAGATCGTCACAATCCCAGCCCTCGTCCGCGTAGGCGGTGTCGTAGGGGCCAGGCTGCCACCACAGGGGGAAGCCGTCGTCGTCCAGGTCCCAGCCCCCGGCCGCTGCGCCGCCGTAGGCGCCGATATCACCCGCCGAACCGTCCGGGTCGGTGAGGGCTCCTCCGGCATCGATGAGATCGGAGGACATGGCCAGGTGCAGGTCCCACTGGCCGGGCAGTCCACCCGTCACGTCCAGGAATCCGGGGCTGACGAAGAGGTTGCCGTTGGTCAGATCCGGGGTCCCGTCGAAGTCGTTGGGATCGTTCTCGCCGAAGGCACAGCCCAGCGCGGAGATGGTGTTGCCCTCCCCGGAGAGACGGATGCCGGCACCGTTGATGGCCCCACAGTACGCGACCGCCGTGTTCTGCAACGTCACGTCGCTGTTCGTACCGATGTAGATCCCACCGCCGGTCAACCCGGCCTCGTTGCTCACGACGCTGGTGTTGACCATCGTCACAGCCGAGTACTCGGTGATGTAGATCCCCGCGCCCTGGTGCGCGCTGTTGTCCAGCAAGATGACGTTGTTCATCTCCGTGGTGGCGGGATTGTTCACGTTGGCGTGGGTGTAGATCC
>CAZDDH010000481.1:0-2911 GCA_964504165.1 uncultured Rickettsiales bacterium
CGGTGAGGTTGTCGCCGAGGCGCCAGGCGATCCCCAGGGCGCTGTCACCCAGCGCAGCTTGAAGCCACCAGTCCACGAGCACGGCGGCCGTCCTGGCGGCGCCCTCGTGTCCGTAGGCAGCGCGGACCATGGCGTGGAGGTGTACGAGGCAGCGCGTCCGATCGCCTTGTGGGTCTTCTCCAGCCCGCGCAAGGCGATGAACCGGCCCGAGGAGGCGCTCCATCCACCACAGCGTCGTCTCGGCGTCGAGGTCGCTCGCCGCTGTCCTCGACAAAGTGGACCATGTGGTTGCCTGAGAAGTCATGATGCACCTTCTTGGTTCATTGCTCTGAGATCCCCGCACCATTATGCACCTGTCTATCCATGGTCTGGATTCAGCGCAAGATCGGGGAGCTGGGCGCTCACGCATTCGATGCGGATCCGCTGCGTGGGTGTGAAAACACACAAGGTTTTTCGACGGGGGCCCCGGCCGTGTGGTGCCGACAATCTTTCGGCGGCTGTGAGCATAGCGGAGCGCTACAAGCCAGTCTTCCAGCTGACGTTCTATGAGTCGCCGACTATCACGATTTCGTGATCGCTCCCGCTGTCGCCGAGCATCCGACGGGCTGGCGGTTCATCGTGGCTCTCGCGGAAGAAGCATCGTTGGGCGCAGGCTAGCCAAAGTACTACCCTCGAACTTGTCAGCTGACAAGCGATCCCGTGGAACCTATGTGGAACCGCGTGGAACCGTGTGGAACCCCGTGGAACCTGTGGAACCCGTGGAACCAGAGAGTGGTGCGAGGGTCGTCACGCGGTGAACTCCTCCGGCCAGAGCCGGCAGACCCTCCGATACAGACGTTTGCCGCGGGTGTAGAGGTCCGGGTTCTCGATGGAACGGGCTGGCTCCCACACAACGATGTAGTCCCGGCCTTCGAGCTGCTCCGAGATGTGAGCTGTGATGGCGTGAAGCTGCCATCCCGCCCACACATGGTGTTGTGCTTCCGGTTCGTCCCCGCCGAGATGCTCGGTGAGGATGTCGGCGATCAGGTCCAGGTGGTAGACGCTCATGGTCATCTGGCCATTTTCGAGCTTGCTGATCGCGGCCTGGGGCATCCGGAGACGTTCGGCGACCTGGACCTGGGTTACACCGGAAAGAATGCGTGCGCGTCGGAGCACGGCTCCGAGCAAGTCGGGCATGAGGATGATCCGCCCAGGGCGGCGTGTGCGTGGTCGTGACCGGATCGAGCGCGGCCCTCTATTCACAGTGCGGTTGGACGGCATGGAGGATAGCCCTTGAGGAGTTATAACTAGTGATTATATTCTAGCCGTAGCTCCTTTGGAAATCAGGGTTAGACGATGGAGAAGAAGACGATGGCCGGGAAAAGACAGGCGCCCCCACCAGTAGTCAAAGGGCCGCTCAGGGGACAAATCGAGATAGAGCAGCGTGATGCCGTGATGGCGTTGCTGAGGCAGGTGGTTTCCGGGGGCGAGGGGCGCTTGACCCTGACCGAGTTCAGCTGGACCGAGCAGGGGGGGAAGCGTGTTCGCCGGGAACGACAGGTTGCGCGCCGCGTGATCGACGAGGCCGGCGATTCCGTGAAAGGTCTGGTTCGCTGGCTGTTCGAGGTTGCGGAGGAGCGAGTCCCCGGGAGCGACTGGAGTCGGTATCGCCTGCGACACTATCCACCTGGCAAGAAGACGGGCCCCGGCGTGGTGATCGCCTTCCGCAAAGGACCTCGGTCACGTCCAACGGATGCTGGAGGTGAAACAGCAGCACAATCAGCCGCGCAGCGCGGCCTACCCAGCCGAAGTGACGAGACTCTTGCATCGCGTATCCAGGCTGACGGCCCATCGAATGGCGAGTCGGAACTGCAAGAAACGCCGCCTGAGAGCTGCCCGACGTGCCAGCAGCGTGAGTCGGCCATGCAGCAGGCTACGGCAACAGCCAGGAGGTTGCGAAAGGAGCGAGACACGACCCAAGGCCAGATGGAACAGCTCATCCGCCAGCAACGGGATTGGCAGGCTGAACGACAGGAGCTGCGTTCGCAGAAGGCTGCACTGGAACGGGACGTCCGCCAGTTGCGCAAGAAGAACGCCAAGCAGAAAGCGCGGCTGACCAAGGTCACGGAGTCTCTTCACACCATTCGACAGGAGCGCGACCAGGCGACGGCGATCTTGCTTCCGTGTGTCGACCTGCTGGAGAAGCAGTTTGGGAAAGGACTCGCGGCACGGCTCGCCAGATTCATTCAATGAATGGACAGTCTAAGCGGCGGCCTTCGATGCGCGTCCTGGGCCCGAAACGCGTGCGTTGGTCGCTCGATGAATCTGTGCGGGTAACGAATTTTCTAGTGGTTCCGTGGACAGGAGAGGTAACGTTGGAAGTGCGACAGCGGAAGGAGGACAGTGGCTGCTGACGCATTCTTGAATCCCGACAACGAGTTCGAAAAGGCTCGTCCACACAATCCGACAACAACCGCGGAGTTGTTCGCGTTCTCGACGACGCTCTCCGCACCCGATCTGGGCCGTCGCCGCCGGAGGCGCGAACGGATACCTGCGGATGGTCGCCCGCCATCGTTCCCATCCGCGGCGGTGGCTCCCCGTCGGGCTTGCCACGGACATTCGCCACGCCAGTTCACCTAGGACCGAACGGACTGGACGTTGGCATCGAGCCCCACCAGACACGGCGCTGCCGGCCGACCGAGGCCATCGTACGGCATCGTCGGCGACTCGCCCGCCATGCGGGACGTGATCCGCCGGACGAGGCGGTACGCGGTCACACCCGCGCCGGTATTGATCCGGGGCGAGCGCGGCACGGGCAAGGAGCTGTTCGCGCGGCTCGTCCACAAGGCCAGCGGTCGAAGAGGGGAGTACGTCACGTTGAACTGCTCGACGTTGCCATCCGAGCTGGCCGAGGCCGAGCTGTTCGGCAACA
>CAZDDH010000482.1:0-2904 GCA_964504165.1 uncultured Rickettsiales bacterium
AGTCGGGCAGCGCGGTGTAGTGCAGGTGGTGGGGGCCGGCCCAGATGTAGATGAAGACCAGCGACCAGAAGTGGATGATCGACAGCTTGTAGGAGAAGACCGGACGGTCCGCCGCCTTGGGCAGGAAGTAGTACATCAAGCCCAGGAACGGGGTGGTCAGGAAGAAGGCCACCGCGTTGTGGCCGTACCACCACTGCATGAAGGCGTCCTGGACGCCGGCGTAGACCGAGTAGCTCTTGAAGAGGCCCGAGGGGATGACCAGGCTGTTGAAGATGTGCAGCACGGCGATGGCGATGAGCGTGCCGATGTAGAACCAGATGGCCACGTACAGGTGCCGCTCACGCCGCTTGGCGATGGTGCCGAACAGGTTGATCGCGAACACGACCCAGATCAGGGCGATGGCGATGTCGATGGGCCACTCGAGCTCGGCGTACTCCTTGCCCTGGGTGATGCCCAGGGGCAGGGTGATCGCCGCCGAGACGATGATGGCCTGCCAGCCCCAGAAGTGGATGAGGCTGAGGGCTCGGCTGAACATCCGGGCCTTGAGCACGCGCTGCGACGAGTAGTACACCGCCGTGAAGATGGCGTTGCCCGCGAACGCGAAGATGACCGCGTTGGTGTGCAGCGGCCGCAGGCGGCCGAAGGTGATCCACTCGAGCCCCATGTTGGCGCCGGGCAGGGCCAGCTGGATGGCGACGATCACGCCGACCAGCATGCCGACCACGCCCCAGACGGCGGTCATGATCAGGAACTTCCGAACGATGTCGTCGTCGTAGACGAAACGCTCGATGCGGCTCGAAGAGTTGGCCTTGGCCTCGACTTCACTCATGGAATCGACTCCGTTGAACGCGGCGAACGGGGACGTTGGAGCCCCCCTCGGAGGGTGCATATGTGAAACGCCATGTAGCCTCTCGCAGGGCAGCATCCCAGGCGGCTCTCCGGCCTGTCAATGGCTGCACGGTGCTCATGGAGCGTCCCTCGAGCTGGATCTGTGGTCTCGCTCACTGGACCCCGGGGGGCACCGGTGTTGAGAACGAACGGTTGGTGAGGATGGCTACCGGTGGGCCGGTGAGTGTGCCCACACTTTCGAAGATGATCTCGGTCAGCCTTGCTCGGCCGCCCGCTCGGCGGCCTTGGCGTCCATCGCGGGCTGGTGCCCGGGGATCACCTTGTCCGCGGAGGCGCCGGTGTCCAGCAGCGAGAAGCCGATGAACAGGGCCACGAAGAGCAGGGTGGACACCAGGGCCAGGGCGTTGAAGGGCTTGTCGTAGCGCAGGTGCATGAAGTACAGCGCCACCAGGCTGGCCTTGACCACAGCGACCGTCAGGGCGATCACGAGGTTGAAGGAGCCGAGGTCCACCCAGGTGACGGCCACGGTGAGCACCGTGAGCACGAGCAGGGCGGCGAAGACGCCGAACAGGACGCGGAGGGACATGACGTGGACGTGGTCGCTCATGATCGTGCCTCCCGGCCTAGTGGATGAGGTAGAGCAGGGGGAACAGGAAGATCCAGATGAGGTCCACGATGTGCCAGTACAGCCCCACGTTCTCGACGGGGGTGTAGTAGTCCGGCCGGAAGTGGCCCTTGGCGGCGCGGATCATGACCCAGGTGATCACGGCCATGCCCGCCAACACGTGGATGCCGTGCAGCCCGGTCATCAGGAAGTAGATGCTGAAGAAGAGGTGCACCAGGCGTGGTTCGTGGCCGGCGCCGTGGCCATCCTGTGGCTCCGCGTCCGCCAGCGCGAGCCCGGTGGGGCCGGTGGGGGCGTCCTCCATCTCGGAGGTGGGGGGCTCGTAGGCCTCGTCTGCGGGTTCCTCGGCGTCGGTGGCGGGGTCGGCGTCGGCGTCGGCGACCGCCCCTTCGTCTTCGTCGGGGACGGGATCGGGAACGGGAACGGGTTCTTCGGTCAGGTCTTCGACGTGGTCGTCGCCATCGTGCCCGTGGTCGGCGTCCGGGGCGTAGTGGATGCCCGGGAGCAGGCCCAGGTGCCACTTGTGGCTGTACTCGACGTACTTGATGCCCAGGAAGCCGCAGGCGCCCAGCAGGGTCAGGGCCAGGAAGAGGACCTGGTGCTTCTTGTTGCCCAGCTGGGCCGCGCGGACCGCCAGGGCCATGGTGAGGCTCGAGGCGATCAGCACCACGGTGTTGATGCCGCCCAGCACCTTGTCCAGGTACTGGTGGGCGTAGACGAAGACCTCGGGGTGCAGCGCCCGGTAGACCGCGTAGGCGCAGAACAGCCCGCCGAACAGCAGGATCTCGGTGGCCAGGAAGAGCCACATGCCCTGCTTGCCGGACTCGTGCTGGTCCTCGAGGTTGTCGAAGTGATGGGCGAGCTCTGGTGCGTGCTTGTCGCTCATGCCTGCTCCTGCGCCGCCAGCTGGAAGCCGCCGTCGGCCGCGTCATCCGTCAGCACTGAGAAGTCGTAGGGCGCCTGCTCGGCGGGGGTCGCCGCGAAGTTGTGGTGCGGCGGCGGAGAGGCGCAGTTCCACTCGAGGGTGGCTCCACCCCAGGGGTTGGCCGGGGCGCGCTTGCCGGAGAACACGGAGGCCACCAGGACCACGGCCACGATGAGGAAGCCCAGGCCCAGCAGGAAGGCACCGATGGTGGACATCTGGTGGTAGCCGGTGAACTGCTCGAGGTAGTTGTAGTAGCGCCGGGGCATGCCCTGGCTGCCCATCACGAACTGCGGGAAGAAGGTCAGGTTGAACGAGACCACGATGAGCAGCGCCGAGATGCGGCCCCAGGTCTCGTTGTACATCCGGCCGGTCATCTTGGGCCACCAGTGGAACAGCCCGCCCACGAAGGCCATCGCGGTGCCACCCACCATCACGTAGTGGAAGTGGGAGACCACGAAGTAGGTGTCGTGCAGGTGGATGTCGGTGGCCAGCGCTCCCAGGAACA
>CAZDDH010000483.1:0-2890 GCA_964504165.1 uncultured Rickettsiales bacterium
GGCCCTCTACCTGCTGGACCAGAAGGTGGCCTTCAACAGCCCCGTGTGGTTCAACATGGGCATCGAGCCCAAACCCCAGTGCTCCGCGTGCTTCATCAACTCGGTGAACGACGACATGGAGTCCATCACGGCCCTGGCCGCCACCGAGGCGCGGCTGTTCAAAGGTGGGTCGGGCACCGGCACGAACCTGTCACCCCTGAGAGGGTCCCGTGAGCGGCTCAACGGCGGCGGCATGGCCAGCGGCCCCGTGTCCTTCATGAAGGGCTACGACGCCTTCGCCGGCGTCATCAAGAGCGGTGGCAAGACCCGCCGCGCCGCCAAGATGGTGATCCTCGACATCGACCATCCGGACATCGAAGAATTCGTCAACTGCAAGGCGGAAGAGGAGAAGAAAGCCTGGGCCCTCATCGACGCCGGCTACGACGGCTCCTTCAACGGCGAGGCCTATTCCTCGGTCTTCTTCCAGAACTCCAACAACAGCGTCCGCATCAACGACGAGTTCATGATCGCAGTGGACGAGGACGCCCAGTGGCAGACCCGCAAGGTGCTCGAACCCCACGATCCGATGGACACCTATCGGGCTCGGGAGCTGTGGCAGCAGGTGGCCGAAGCGGCGTGGATCTGCGGCGACCCCGGCCTGCAGTTCGATACGACCATCAACGACTGGCACACCTGCCCCGATACCGGCCGTATCAACGCCTCGAATCCCTGCAGCGAGTACATGTTCCTCGATGACTCGGCATGCAACCTGGCGTCCCTCAACTTGCTGAAGTTCCGCATGGAGGATGGTGCCTTCGATGTCGCCCAGTTCGAACACTGCGTGTCCATCACCATCGCCGCCCAGGAGATCATCGTCGGCTCCTCCCGCTATCCCACCGAGCCCATTACGAACAACAGCCTCCAGTTCCGCACCCTGGGTATCGGCTATGCCAACCTGGGCGCCCTGCTGATGGCCAACGGCCTGGCCTACGATAGCGACGACGGGCGCGCGTACGCCGGGGCCGTCACCGCGCTGCTCACCGGTGCCGCCTATCGGACCTCCGCGCAGCTGGCCCAGCAGATGGGTCCCTTCGAGCGGTTCCCCGAGAACCGTCCTTCGATGCTCAAGGTCATCCGTAAGCACCAGCGAGCCTTGACCAACCTGGATCGGGCCGCCGTACCGGACAACCTGTACGATGCGGCCTCCCTGGCGTGGGACGAGGCGCTGGATTACGGCGAGCGCTGGGGCTACCGCAACGCTCAGGTCTCCGTGCTGGCCCCCACCGGCACCATCGGCTTCCTGATGGACTGCGACACCACCGGCGTCGAGCCGGACCTGGCACTGGTCAAGTACAAGAAGCTGGTCGGCGGTGGGATGATGAAGATCGTCAACACCACGGTGCCGCTGGCGCTGGAGACCCTGGGCTACACCAAGGCCGAGATCGAGGAGATCCTGCTCTTCATCGACGAGCACGACACCATCGAAGGTGCCCCCCACCTCAAGGAAGAACACCTGTCCGTGTTCGATTGCGCCATCCAGCCGCTGCACGGGCTACGGTTCATCGAGCCGCTGGGCCACCTGCGTATGATGGGGGCCGTCCAGCCGTTCCTCAGCGGCGCCATCAGCAAGACGGTTAACGTGCCTCACGAGACCACACCGGCAGAGATCGCCGACATCTACTTCGAGTCCTGGAAGCTGGGCGTCAAGTCCGTGGCCCTCTATCGCGACGGCTGCAAACGGACCCAGCCCCTCAACCTCGGCGAGGAGGACAGCCAGGACGTCGTCCATCAGGACGAACCCGTCGAGATCGTGCCCCGGGGGCCGGTCCGCGAGCGGCTGCCGGACGAGCGCCAGTCCCTCACCCACAAGTTCTCGATCCAGGGCCACAAGGGCTACATCACGGTCGGCCTCTACGAGGACGGTCGCCCCGGCGAGATCTTCATCGTGATGGCCAAACAGGGGTCCACCATCTCGGGCCTGATGGACGGTTTCGCCACGGCGATCTCCATCTCGCTGCAGTATGGCGTGCCGCTGCAGACCCTGTGCGACAAGTTCTCCCACTCCCGCTTCGAGCCCCAGGGATGGACCCCCAATCCGGACATCCCCATCGCCAAATCCATCACCGACTACATCTTCCGCTGGCTGGCCATCAAGTTCCTGCCCCGCGAGCTGCGCACCCCGACGCCAGCGGAGATCACCGCCGAGGCCGAGGCGAGCATCAGCGTGAGCCAGAGCGTCGATGAACCCAGCGATCCCACCAAGTCCATCGACAGCCTGGAGACCGAGGCCTACCTGGCCAGGAAGCAAGCCACCGCGACCACCAGCTTGAGCAACGGCTCGGCCACCGTCTCCGACAACGGCTACGGCACGCCGGACGAACACGAGGTAGGGGACAGCGGTTCCATCGCCCAGGGCCCGGACGGCTTACGCATGGCCTCGGCTGCCATGTACTCCCACCAGCTCCAGGAGCGGGAGATCTCCCGCTATCAGGCGGACGCACCTCCCTGCCCGGTCTGCGGGTCGATCACGGTTCGTTCGGGGGCGTGTTACAAGTGCGCCAACTGCGGCGCCACGACCGGCTGCTCCTGAGCACCCGGGGCCGGTCAGGCTACTCTTCTTCCAGCCGCTCTAGCTCCGTGGTGAGGTAGTCGAACGCGGCGTCGATCGTGTCACAGCGGTACATCAGCTCGGTGTCGTGGGGGCTGATGGTGCCCGCCTCGGCCATCGCCTGCACGTCCAGCACCTTGCTCCAATAGTCGGTGCCATACAGCACGGTCGGCAGAGCCTTGGTGATTTTCTTGGTCTGGCGCAGGGTGTTGATCTCGGCCATCTCGTCCAGCGTGCCGAACCCGCCGGGGAAGACCACCAGCGCCTTGGCCAGGTAGGCGAACCAGTACTTGCGCATGAAGA
>CAZDDH010000484.1:0-2872 GCA_964504165.1 uncultured Rickettsiales bacterium
GGGCACGCAGAGGAAGTCGGGGCTAAGATACGTTGCCTAATCGATCACGCATGCACTCAGGGGAAACAACGGACATGTCAGTGGCACCATACTGGATGCAGACGTCGTTCAACCCGCCATCGCCGTCCAGAAGGTCCCACCCACCATCATCGTCATTGGATGTCGAATCCCCCCCACAGATGCAATCGTCGTCACCCTCGCCCTGAAGGTCGTCAAAAACGGCGATCGTCGCACCTCCGTCTCCGCCACAAATCTCGTCGTCGCCTGCTCCGCCTCGAACGGTGTCCTTGTCACCGCCTGCATGGATCTTGTCGTTGCCGGTCTCTCCGTAGATGACGTCGTCCCCTGCGTCGCCATTGATGGTGTCGTTGCCTGGGCCTCCGTAGATGGTATCGTCTCCCTCGCCACCACCGATGACATCGGCGCCACTTCCGCCAGCAACAGTGTCATCGTCGTTGCCTGCAGCGATTTCGTCCGCGCCACCAAAAGTGTTGATGACGTCATCGCCGCCTTCGCCCCAAACCTCGTCCACGATGGCTCCGCCATTACGGGCGGTATCGATGACGTCCGCGTGCCCGCCACCCCAGATTTCGGAGGCCGTGGGCCAGTACTGATCTCCCTCGATGTTGTCGAGGCAGGACCCATGACTGCTATCGTGCAGACAGATGACGTCCGCACCGTCGTCCGCCTCGATATAGATGGTGTTTGTCGTGTTCGTCATCTCCGTCGAATCACAGCAGAACAGCTCATTGGTCGTGCCATAGTCAATCTTCCCGAAGGCGAGGGGAGAGCCCGATAGTTCGATTGCGATGAAAAGGTCCGGGTCGGTGCTGAGGAAGCACTGGATCTGCCCGCCGCCGGGGTCATCGCAGACGTCGGCACTGATGACCGTCGAGTAGCAGTCCACCGCACCGCCGTTGTAAGGAGAAGGAGCGTCTGCACAGGTGGCTTGTGCCCAGGCCATAGACGCTACCCCCAAGGTCAGAAGTGCAGTGACGACCAACGCGTATTTAGAGAGCATAGGAACCTCCGCACCCCTAGGATGCAGTTGCAACGGGTTTCTGCTGGCCAGTACCGTTTATCGGAGGCGCAGCTACACCCATTTGTTAACTCAACTTCCCCCCGAAGACGGCACCGGTTGACAAAATGGCCAGAGACTCAGCCCCCCGGCGGTTCAGATTTCGGTTGGGAAACTACTGCCCATTCCCTCCCGATGCCCGTAGTATGCACAAGCGGGGTCGGAATCGAGAAGCAAATCCCATGGGCGCGCAATTTGCATCACTGCCAACAAGGACAAATGCTGAGAGCTGCTAAATGCAGCCCAGTTCGCCCGTGCAGGTGAAGTCCTCATTGGCTCCGAACATGGTGTATTGCTCGCCTTCGTACACCCAAACGTCGAATGGCGAATTGTCTTGGGGGAATCCGTCTCCCCAGTCGGAGCCGATGGAGACGAGCGTGGCGTTGTCTTGAGCCCGTGCGATCCAAGCCCCACCGCCCGAGTTGGCCAATATCTCGCACCCCTGGAGCGTGCATTCGCTGTTCAGCGAGCAGCTCACCACGCCCGCTCCGTCTTCAGGGTTGTCGTTGCCCTCGATGGAGACATCGTGGAGGGTCACCACGTTTGTCTCATCCGCGGAGAAGAAATAGCAAGCTCCTGAAGTGTAGGTTCCTTGGTTCCCAGAGAATGAGCCGCCGGTCATCGTGAAAGTCGCCCCCCCGTCGACCGACACCTCGAGTCCTCCACCGCTAAAAGCGGTGTTGCCGACGAACAAGGTCTCCGTGGCCGTGATCGAGCTCGATCCGTCTCCGGCGACGTGTATTCCACCGCCCCCACCTTCCGATGCCACGTTGTTCGCGAATTCCACAGAGTCCAAGCAGAGGTCCACGGAGTTGCCGTGACTCGAGGGAGTGATGTCCCACGCCCCACCCTGGCTAGAGGCCCAGTTGCCCAGGAACGAGGTGTTTTGAACCTCGATGAACGAGGCGTCTTGGTCCTGCTGCAGGGCGGCCAGGGCGCCTCCTTCGTAGCCCGAGGAGTTGCCTACGAAGGCCGATTCCGAGAGCTCGAGCGAACCCCAGTTGGTCAGCATCACAGCACCGCCGGCGTACCCGACTTCGTTGTTCTCGAACGTACATCGTTCGATCCTGATGTTCCTGTCGCTGTCGCCAGCTGAATTGGTCTCGACGTAGACTGCGCCGCCCATCGACTCGGCACGGTTGTCCATGAACGTAGAGTCGGACAGGTTCACGGAGACTCCTACCCGATGTGTGGAGACGTAGGTTGCCGCTCCAGAGCCGCTCTTCTTGCCATCGATGGTGTTGCCCTCAAAGTGACAGCCCTCCACCGTCAGGTCAGCGGAATCGGTGGACCACTCATGGTGCCTGAAAAGCGCTAGCCCAGCGCCGGCGGCTCCTCGCTCGGGTGATCGATTATCCACGAAGGCGCAGTCGTGCACGTGAGTGATGAGGGCGAAGCTCATCAGTCCACCGCCAGCGTAGTCTCCAGACAACCAGGGTTCGGCCAATCCGTTGCGGATCGTGAGGTGCGAGATCTCGATTTGGTTTTCTTGGCCTACGAATACCACGGTGCTCTTGCCCTCGCCATCGAGGATGGTGTCGTTGCGGTTTCCGCTGTGTGAGGTGAGTGCCAGTTGGCGCGCGTCGTCGATGTACAGCTGGCCGGTGTGTACGCCGGGGCAAATGGCGATGGTCTCGCCATCGGCAGCCGTTTCCAAGGCGTCGTGCAGTGTGGCGTACCACACCTCGCCGATCATCGCGCCGAGGGCGCCTTCACCATCGCAGTCGTTGTCCTTGCCGTCGCACACCACCTCCTTCGCGCCGGGGTGGACTGACGCATCGGCGTCATCGCAGT
>CAZDDH010000485.1:0-2848 GCA_964504165.1 uncultured Rickettsiales bacterium
TGGTCGTCAGGTCAGGCGTGAGGGACGGAATTCCGCTCTATGACGGGAGTGTCTGAGCGGGTGCCAGAATATCCTGGTCAGCGCAGGCGAGATGGCGGACATCGTCGAGACGGTCGGACCAATGCTCAAGGACCGCTGCGGCTGCCTGGCCATCTACGCGACAGGCGCCGTCCAGTACGGTATCGGCAGGATGTTTCAGGCGCTCAACGAGTTTACAAAGTACAAGGTGAAGATTGGGGTGTTCCGGGACAAGGCGGAAGCGGCGGCCTGGTTGTCCGAGCAGTGAATCAGTAGGGCGGTTGCTGGCGATCCCGCAGCATCCTCTTCCTCTACTACCGCCAAGTTCACGCAGCCGAGCTGTTTCCGCGCAGCAGCGGGACATATGCGTACGAAAACTCGACACACGACGACGGCCATCGTTGATCTCGAAGCCCAATTCCATGTCTCGACGACGAGATCCTCGACTGCAGCACCTCGCGTGACACGGAGAGACTTCCCTGGAACCAGAATCATCGTCTAGATCCCGGTGCCATGAACGTATCGACGCACCTGCCCCTGAAGAACCAGTCCCAGGCCTCCGAAAACCGCCCGAGCGATAGAGGCTCAAGCAACACTCCGTGACGAGCGAGCCACTCGTGATAACGCACCCGAACAATCGGAGCGTTCCACCGCTCGATTCGTCGCCAACCGTGCTCCCGAACCAGCTTTCCCCAAGTGGCCGTGCAACAACGCCTCGCAACGTAGCGGTTGTCGGCTTGGGCTAGTACCAGGTTCGATCGTCGAGTATCGACGCAACGCTCGCTTGTGGACTGGTTCGAACGAAGTCCTTGAGGTCCAGCGAATACACGACGATTTGGCCTGGTGTGAGCTTTGCGTTATCCAGTGCGACCCGGTTTGCCTGGGCCCTTGCATGCCAGGTTGCTGCGTCTTTCATATTGAACTCGCCGAAGATCTTTTGCCGAATTTCGATCACTTTGGGAGCACTTCGGATGATCACATCCATCTCTCCATCGTAGAGCATACTCCTGTAGTCGAAGTTCGCCGACCCGATGAATCCGACCTCATCGTCAATCAAGCAGAGCTTGGAGTGCATGGTGATATTGCTGCCGCTGCCGGCACCGGTGGCTCGCATCGCGGTGTATAGCCGTATGCCACCGTCGAACTCGAGAATATCGGAGAAATCTGCAGTATTGAGCGGAATAAGCGAGTGATGAATACCCCAGACCACTTTACTGTCATCCAACCAGTTATTGTTGTTCATCTGGCCCAGCGTACCGACGTAGTCCGAGGCGATGAATGTCCATAACTGGGTCGGATCGGGTGTAAGCCAGACCGGAGATCCGGTCGCTGGGTCGTTCACCTTCATCCGGTTGCAGGTAGCGTGCGCGAGCACGACGAAGGAGTGATAATGAAGGTAGCTGTATGCGTTTCTTCTTCGTTTTGACGACACGGTGCGCGCCGGCTTCTGGATCTGAATGATGACCTTCAATCCCGGTACCTGAATACAGCGATTACGAATGGCCTCGATCAGCGCCGAGTCGAACACCGTCTGGTTTTCGAGGTAGATGTACTTGTTGGCCCGCCCGATGGCCGCAATCAGTTGGTTTTGGATGTCCTTGCGCTGTCCGTTCTCGTAGTCGGTGATGGCGATGTCGACCTGGTGGCCACCGGGCTGTTTCGTCGTACCTGTCGGCCCTTCAGCGACCGTGCTGGCATGGTCGTTCCATCGACGGCTGAATTCCGCTTCGACCGCGACGGTAGCTGGGCCAATGATCTTCACAGCCGTATCGTGCCAATCTTTCTTGTAGTTTCCTGCATGCCCCACATCGTCCCAGTAGTCATTCTTGATGTTCTCGCCGCTGATAATCGCGCTGGCCTCCCCGTCGACCGAGCAGATCGCGATCTTCTGATGCTGTGAACAACCGACAGGTCCATAATTCTCCAAGACCACTTCGATGTTGCCCTTGTACCCGTTCATTGCCGTTCGGAACCTGTCGTTGTCGCGATACACGTTCTGGAACATTCCTTTGAGGCCAAACATGGCCCCGACAGCCGAAAGATCACCGGGATCCCAGAGGATGACCTTGACCTTGACCCCTTTGTCCGCGGCCTTCTTGAGAGAGGCTTCGATAGTGGTTGGATTGCTCGCCTTGGGATCATCCAGAGCCGTTGTTCTCACACAACGCCAGTAGGCCAGGTGAATGTACCCGTCCGGTGCACCTTGCGAATTGGTGACCCGTTCGATCTCACGCAGCAACTCGTTGAAGAACTGCTTTGCGTCCTGGAGGAAAAGCACCCGGTTTGGGCCTTTCCCAGGGGCCGACGGAATACCGCCGGTGGAGCCACTCGTTCCCCCGGTGGAGCCGCCGGTACTGCCACCCGTCGGTGTGGTCCCGCTGGAGCCACTACCCGAAGTGCCTGATGAACCTGATCCGGACGACGAACTGCTACTTCCCGACGACGAGCCACTACCACTCGATCCCCCCGAGCCACTACCCGAGCTGGCGAGCAGCGGATGCCGCAACGGAGCAGGGAAGAACAGGCCTTTCCGGTACAACCATCTCGTGGCCCAGCTCAACAGTGGGGTCACGAGGGTGGGACGAGTCGTCGTGAATGCCAACCGCGGTTTGTGGTGTCCGGCGGACACCCACGACAGGTGTGCGGGTATGTGAAACGTCGTGAGACTTGCCCCCCCTGGCGTCCTCCCGGAACGTCCGCCAATCGAGACCAGCGGTCCAGACAGCGCCGGGCCGGGGCCCGGGGAGGAAGGAGAGGGTGCGGCCGGGGCGCTACCTAGTCCCCGACCCAAAATGCTGAACAGAGTCCTGTAGTCCCAGAACAGGATATC
>CAZDDH010000486.1:0-2835 GCA_964504165.1 uncultured Rickettsiales bacterium
ACTCAGCAGCATGATGGGAGGTCCGAAATGCCCCCTCTCGGAGGATGCGCCCTACCCTCATCCACCTGCCCCAGGACCCCCTGGGCTCGGAGGCACGGCATCAAAGGACGCTGCGCATTGTTCCCGTGCCTGGAGACCCCCTCCCGGTGTATCCTGGTCATGAGGGCGAGAGTGGCAAACATGCCAGGGAGCGGAGGAAGGGTAGAGCCGTGAAGAAGGCACCCGTGCGCTGGGTTCTTCACGTGGATGACGACTACAACACGCTCGAATCGACGAAGGTGAGCCTTTACCGGTTGGGCTACAACGTGGTCTCGGCCAGCTCGGCGAGTGAAGCGCTCCATCTGTTCAAGGAACATGACTTCGACGCGGCGTTGCTGGACATCTTGATGCCGGGGATGGGTGGGATCGGGCTGCTGCGGAGCCTGCGGAATCTCGATCCGGGAATGCCGATCATCATGTTCACCGGCGCGGAGGGCAACGACGAGCTGTTCGATTCCGTGAATTCGGGGTGCGATGGCTTCGTGGAGAAGCCCGCGAGCCCCGAACAGATCGACAACGTCATCAAGCACTGTATTCGTGAGAAGGCGGCCAAGAACACGCCGGAATAGACGCCGGTGGGTTACCATGCGTCCGGGAGACAGGAGGACGCTGGTGCCTTCGTTCCTCCCGATTGGACGACAGGCAACGGCTGCACCTCAGTCCCGTTTGTGGGCGGCCACCAACCCGAGCCGGAGCGTGGGATACCCGCATGGCGATCCGATCCACCATCCCCCTCATCCTCGCCATAGCCATCGCCATCCCGGCCTGTCGCTCGCTGAATACCCCTTGGTACGAGGACACCGATGCGCTGCAGATGAGTGGGACGACGTCGAACGACTGGGTCGCCGTCGATGTTCACAACACACATAGTTGCGGGTTGACAAAGAGCGGCGAGATCGAATGCTGGGGAGTTCAATCGAGGTTCGACCCCGAAGAATACGACGACACGGTCGATATTGCCTTGGGTTACAGCCATCTGTGTGCGCTGAGGGCGACGGGCGAGGTCTCGTGCTATGGCCATACGCCCTGGGGAATGACCTCTCCCCCAGCCACGCTGCTGACCGAGATGGATGCCGGTGGCTCCTCGATGTGCGGCATCGAGCTGGGGACCGGGGCCCTCGTTTGCTGGGGCGCGTTTCTTGCCCAGGGAAACATGGGGGCCGTCCCCGCCGGCGTCTTCTCGTCCGTCTCCGTGGGGGACATCCACGCCTGCGCTGTAGAAACGAACGGCAGCGTCCAGTGCTGGGGATGCGCAAATCGTCATCGCAACAGCGGTGCCTGTATCCCTCCGGCCGGGAAGTTCCGACTGGTATCGGTGGGTAAGCACAACTCGTGTGGCATCCGCGACAACGGTGCGGTTGAATGCTGGGGCATGCTCGCTGGTTCGCCCCAGGGACTGTTCAAATCCTTGGTATCCAATGGCTCCCTCACGTGCGGCGTCACTGGCCGGAACACAGTCGAATGCTGGGAATACGACCTGTCGGCCACATGGGAACCGCTGCCGGCCGAATTCCCCGTCCGCGATGTTGCTGTCGGAAAAGAAGGACTGTGCGCGCTGGGGACCGATGGAGCGATCGCCTGCTGGGGGGATGTAACCTGCACGGCGTTCGAGCCGCCGGACACGCCGTGATCTAATGTTCAGATGACAATGACCTCGCCACCACTCCCCGGATCGGCCGATAAAATGTACCGCGCCTTGAACACCTTGAATTGCTCGCGGTACTCGACATCGCCTTCCTCTGGCTGCTGATTGGGTTTTAGCGGGATCAGGCGGCCCTCCCGGAAGGATGCTTCGCTCCCCTTCATCACCTCCACGCCGGCATTCATGACCAGGTCCTCACGCAGGACCTGTCTGCGTGGGAGACGGCGGGGGATACCGCGGACCTCGACGTCGTAGATCATCGCGACGACGTGGACCGTGTCTTCTTTCTCGGCGACGGCGACGACGAAGCGGTAGGTCTTGCCGTTGGCCGATGTGATCATCGTGGACTCCGGCAAGCCGACCTGGTCCACGTCGTTGTGGGTCCAGCGGATCTTGTCACCGGTGGCGGTGTCCTCGAAGGTCAGGGTGAGGTCGTCGGCCAGGGCGATGGCCGGTGTAAACAGGGCCAGTAGGGCCAGTAGAGTGATGGATCGAACCATGGGATCCCTGCCTTTCGCGACGATACTATCATTGATAGTGCGGATGAGCGGAGTGGAATGTACGTGGTTGGCCATGGAACTCATCCAACCCAGGCGTGTCCAACCGCCCATGACTGACACCGACGCCATCCCGCGTTCGCTGCTTTTCACCGCGTTGCTCTGTACCGCAGTCGTCGGGCTTCCTTCGGGCGCTCAGGAGATCACGAGTTACCCGCCCATGGACGCCCGGGTCGAGTCCGCCCGGATCTGCGTCGATTCATTGGTCCAACAAGGTGGTTGGATCTCTGGATTCGCCCCGGCAGCCCCGACGCGGCACCGGGAGATCTGGTGCCACGGCACTCCGGTTCCGGAACCTGATGACAGCGGGGTTGAAGACCCGTGTAAGAGGGAGTGGGACTCCTACGTCGAACTGCATCTGGACGTGGAGGATGATGCCATCGACTGGCTGTCGCTGCACCACGCGGTGGCACCGGACGACAGCGGCTGGGGGGCGACATTCTACGGGACGACCACGGAGTTGGGCGACGGGTCAGCCCTAGGGACCGGGGGGTATGCCCTGGCCACCGTGACGGTCACTCGCACGGACGGTGAACCCCAGCACGTCCCACTCGTTCCGGATCCACGGAACCGCATGATATCACAAAGAAAATGTAA
>CAZDDH010000487.1:0-2810 GCA_964504165.1 uncultured Rickettsiales bacterium
CCTTCAGCTGGTCGCAGTCGTTTTCGAGGTCGTCGCAGAGCTCGTGGCAGCCGGGGTTGACGTTGGGGTTGTTGTCGTTGCAGTCCCCGTCACACTGGGAAAAGCCGTCGCCGTCGTTGTCGACGGTCTCGTTCATCACCCCGTCGCAGTTCTGGTCGATGCCGTCGTCGCAGATCTCTGGGGCACCGGGGTAGGCGTTGGGGTTGTCGTCGTCGCAGTCCCCGTCCCCCTCGGACCAGCCGTCCCCGTCCGTGTCCGCGCCGCCGGCAGCGAACAGCAGGGCGTTGGCCAGCAGCAGATCCCCATCGGTGGAGGCGTCCCAGCCCCCGGACAGGCTGTCGGAGGAGCCGGGGAAGAAGTTGAGGCCGACGCAGATGCCCGCCGTGGGCTCGCTGTAGCTCACCAGGGCCACGCCGTTGTCCCAGTGAGCCACCTGGGTGGCGCCGGCCGCCGTGGAGATGCCCGAGTGATGGTAGCTGGAGGTGCCGCCGTTGAAGCTGGTGACGCCGTCGAGCAACGCATGCCCGGCCAGGTCCTCGACCAGGGTCAGTGTGGTGCCGGAGGTGTTCCCGCCCAGGGTGAAGGGCAGGTAGCCGTCGGACTGGATCCGACCCGAGATGCCGAGGCCGGGGGAGGAGTTGAAGGCGAACACGGCGATGACCACGCCCCCCCCGCCGTCCATGTAGTCCGCCAGGTTGTCGCCGAAGGTGTAGGCGTCCGAGAAGCTGTAGTCGGACCAGAGGATCACGGCGTCGTACTGCTGGAGATCGGCGAGGGTCGGCGTGAAGCTCTGCGTCGATTGTACGGTGATGGAGTCGAACAGGCCGGTGGCGATGAGTTTGGTCTCGGCGTCCCCGTAATACTCCGGCAGATCGGCGGCGTAGATGGCCACGTCGTAGGCCAGCGCGGGGCGGGCGAAGGCGACGAGCCAGCAGCACAGGACGATGTGGAAAAGCGTAGGGCGGTGCATGGTCCCCCTCCAATCAGGTCATGAGATCTTGGCGTGTTTCTACCCCCGCTGATCGGCGTAACGGCGCCGGACCAGCAGCGCCACCAAGCATAACAGCGCCAGATGCCCCTGCGAGCTGGCGGCCGAGTCGCAGCCGCCGCAGGCACCCCAGGCCGGGTCGTAGGGGTTGGCGCTGTCGTCATCGTCCGCGGCGACGCAGTCGGGATCATAGTCGTCCATCAGCCCGTCGCAGTCCCCGTCCAGGCCGTCGTCACAGATCTCCGCGGCCCCGGGGTTGAGCTCCGGGTTGTTGTCGTCGCAGTCGTCGCCGTACTCGCCGCCGGCATACCCGTCCTCGTCCACGTCGTCGAGGTCGGAGCCGTCGCAGTCCTCGTCGATGCCGTTGTAGGGGATCTCGGTGGCGCCTGGGTTGACGTTGGAGTTGTTGTCGTCGCAGTCGATGCCGTCGCAGCTGGAGTACCCGTCGTGGTCGTAGTCCCAGCCGTCATCCACCAGGCCGTTGCAGTCGTTGTCGACGCCGTCGCAGACCTCCGTACCGCCGGGCAGGGCGTAGGGCTCGGCGTCGTCGCAGTCCCCGTCACACTCGGAGAAGCCGTCGTAGTCGGCGTCGTCGGTCTCGTCGGTGAGGGGGTCGCAGTCGTTGTCCAGCTCGTCGCACAGCTCGGGGCAGCCGGGGCAGACGGTGAGGTCGGTGTCGTTGCAGTCCCCGTCGCACTGGGAGAAGCCGTCGCCGTCGTTGTCGACGGACTCGTTCATCACGCCGTCGCAGTTCTGGTCGATGCCGTCGTCGCAGATCTCCGGGGCGCCGGGGTAGGCGTTGGGATCATTGTCGTCGCAGTCCCCGTCCCCTTGGGACCAGCCGTCGCCGTCCGTGTCCGCGCCCCCCGCCGCGAAGATCATGCAGTTGGCCAGGATCTGGGCCCCGTCCGTGGACGCTTCCCAGAAATCGGAGCGGATGTTGCTCGACGGGGGGTAGATGTTGAACCCTACCGAGACGCCTGCTCCGGCCTCGACGACCCCCAGGAACGGCTCGCCGTCGGTCAGCGAGGCCACCAGCGTTCCCCCGGCCTGCACGGAGATGCCGGTGTTGTGGTAGCTGGACGAGCCCCCGTTGAACGTGCTGACGCCGATCAGCAGGTCGTGATTGGGTTCGTTGACCACCATCTGCTGGGTGGAACTGGAGGTGTAGCTGCCCAGCGTGAACGGCAGGTACCCGTCGGTCACCGCCCGCCCGCCGTAGCCCAGCCCCGGGCTGGTGTAGAACCCGAACGTGGCGAACACCACGCCACCGCCGGCGTCCATGTAGTCCGCCAGGTTGTCCCCCAGCGTGGCGGCATCGGCAAAGCCGCTGTCGGAGAACACCATCACCGAGTCATAGGCTTGCAGCTCCACCAGGGATGGCGTGGTCGCGCTGGCGTCGTACAGATCGACGACGTTGAACAGCCCTGTGTTCTGCAAGGTGGATTGGACGTCGCTGCTGTAGCTGGAGGCGGCCCAGATGGCCACGTCGAAGGCCAGCGCGGGGCGCGGCGCCAGGGCCAGGCCGCAGAACAGCGCTAGGGTGACGGGGAGTGTGCGGATCATGGTGACCTCCGCCGATGGGCGATCAGGCCCAGCAGCAGGGCCAGCAGTCCGAGGGGCGCGGGGTCCTCACCGCTGGCGTCGCACGAACAGTCGTCATCATCATCGTCGTCGTCGTCATCGTCACCACCGCAGTCCGGGTCGTAGTCGTCCACCAGATCGTCGCAGTCCGTGTCCACGCCGTCTGTGCAATCTTCCTCGGCGTCCGGGTTCACGTCCGCGTCCGTGTCGTCGCAGTCCGCGCCGTAGGTGCCGCCGG
>CAZDDH010000488.1:0-2789 GCA_964504165.1 uncultured Rickettsiales bacterium
CGACGGCCAGCTGCCGGCGGACGAGGAGGACGCCGACGGCGATGGTGTGATGGGTTGTGATGGCGACTGTGACGACAACGACGGCGACCTCTATCCGGGCAACGAGGAAGACTGTGACGACGGCATCGACAACGACTGTGACGACGCCGTCGACGGGATGGACTCGGACTGCCTGGGGGACGACGACGACGCCACGGACGACGACGACTCGGCGGACGACGACGACACGGGCGACGATGACACCGGTGACGACGACGACACGGGCGATGATGACGTGGCCGACGACGACGCCACAGACGACGACGACATGGTCGGGCCTGGCGGGGACTGCGACTGCCGCGTGGCCGATGGCCGACCGGGCGCCGGGGCGTGGTTGGGGTTGGTGCTGCTGGCGGTGGGGCTCGCGCGACGCCGTTTTTAGGCGTCCGGCAGCACCGTCTCCAAGAAGGCATTCAGATCGTCGTCAACCTCCGGCTTGGCGTCGAACATCAGCGTGCCATGGTCTCCCCCATCGTACTCGTTGAACTGCCAGTTGCCCGGGTCCAGCGCCTGCTGGCTCACCGACCAGGCGGCTTCGTCCGTCGAGTAGGTGAAGATGGCGGGCACCGGCGGAACATCCTCCATCCCTTCGTTGGCCTCGGTGTAGTTCCCACCGGTCATGTATCCCAGCGCCACAGGTTCCGGCAGGCCCTCGTCCGGCGCCCACACCGCATAATCGATCATGCTCGTGGTGCCGTTGGAGGCCCCGATGATGGCCAGATCGCCGTACCCGTCGTCCCGCAACCGCGTGGCGCAGACCTCAACGTCCCACTTGCCCTTTTCACCGTCCCACGACTCTTCCGGGTCCCCTTCCGAGTTCCCCGCCCCGCGCCGATCGGGGACGATGACGGCCCAGCCGTGGTCCCCCAGGTGCCCGATGAAATCCGCTGGCCAGCCCGTGCGGTCGTAGTAGACGGCGTACATGTGCAGCAGGATCACGCCCGACGCGCCGTACGTCTCTGAAGGGTAGTAGTCGCCCTCCAGCATCACACCATCACGGGTTTCCAGCTCGATGGCACCGCCCTCCGGGGGCTCCCAGCCGCTGGTGTCGTCGTCGTCACCGGTGTCGTCGTCGGCGACGTCGTCGTCGTCGTCGCCGGTCTGCTCGCAGCCGATGAACAGGATGCTCAGCAGTGCCCACAGGCAGATGGTGAGGGTCTTCATGTTTTCACTCCCGGCCCGGTCGAATTGGGATCGAGCTGGGACAACCTTATCAAATGGGCGAGTGGCTACTCGCCAATCGTGTCCGATCCGGTGAGCACGTCCCTCAGTACGAGGGAGACCCCGGCCATGTCGTAAGGCTTGGGAATGGATGCCACGAATCCGTGCTCCCGGTATTCTCTGGGATCCATGTCGGCGGCATAGCCGGTGGAGACGATCAACAGCGCCTCGGGGTCCAGGCGCCGCAACCACTGGGCAGCCTCCTGCCCCCCCATGCCACCGGGGACGGTGAGGTCCATGATCACCGCGTCGAATGGATCGGTGCTCTTCAGCGCATCGCGATACCGATCGATGGCCTCCTCGCCATCCTTGGCGAGGGTCACCGTGTAGCCCAGACGGCGCAGGATCTCGTTGGCCACCCTGCGTACCATCGGCTCGTCGTCCATCACCAGGATCTTGCCGTGCCCCAGCGGGACCAAGGAGGGATCCCCGAGGGAGGGGACGGGGTTCGGTTCGTTGGATGCGGGTAGATAGAACCGGATGGTCGTGCCGGAGCCCATCACGGACTCTGCCAGCAGCTGGCCCCCGTGCTGGCGGATGATGGTGTGGCTCGTGGCCAGGCCCAGGCCGCTGCCCCCCTCTTTGGTGGTGAAGTAGGGGTCGAAGATCCGGGACATGTCTTCCGCGCGGATCCCCTCGCCCTGGTCCTCGATGAGGACCTCCACGTATCGGCCGAACGAGAGCCCGGGCACCCGCCCCGGCCCGATCTCCCGGTTGCGGGCCTTGACCTCGATGGATCCGCCGTTGGGCATCGCCTGCATGGCGTTGATCACGATGTTGTTGATCAGCTGGCCAATCTGGCCCCGATCGACCTCTACCGCCCATAGATCGTCGGGTAGGTCGAACTGGCTGACGATCGCCGTCCCACGCAGAGGGAAGCGGACACTCTCCCTGACCAGCCCGGTCACGGAGGACAGCTCCTTGCGCGGCGCGTCACCGCGCGAGAACGTCAGCAACCGACGGGCCAGCCCCGCCGCCTGGCGCGAAGCCTGCTCGGCGTCATCGAGCAGCTCCCGGCCCTCTTCACCCGGCTGGACCGAGCGCTTGACCAGGTCGAGGTTGCCGAGGATGGCCGTGAGCAGGTTGTTGAAATCGTGGGCGATACCGCCGGCGAGCAGACCGAGGGACTCGAACTTGTGTGCCTTCAGCATCTCCTGTTCGAGAGCGGTCCGACCGGTGATATCGCGGATCATCAGCACCAGGCCGGTGAGCTTGTTGTCCGTGAACAGGGGCGACCCGACCTCTTCGAAGAACTGCTGAGAGCCATCGGGGAGCGTGTGCTTCTTGAGCACGGTGACGGTGCCCAGCGTGGAGACCACCTCCTTGACGGCGCAATGGGTCGTCCCGTCCTCGTCCGCACACGGCTGGTCGATGCCCTGGTGGAAGAACTCCCAGCAGTGCTTGGCACGCTTGGTCGTCTCCCCCTTGTCGGCGTACATCTCCCGGGCTACGGAGTTGGCCAGCCGAATCCGGTAAAAGGGGGGTAGACGGTTAGCGCCTCCACCCCCTACATGTTGTGGTCACCACTC
>CAZDDH010000489.1:0-2723 GCA_964504165.1 uncultured Rickettsiales bacterium
ACGTCTCCGACTTCATCCTCGGGGGGGGCGAGACGGAGGGCGACCAGGACGGGTGGGTGCGCTGTGACCACGATTGCGACGACAACGACTACCATGTGCACCCGGAAGCCCCCGAGGAGTGTGACGGCATCGACAACGACTGCGACAACACCATCGACGAAGGGGACGCCTGCGGTGGGGATGACGACGACGATTCCGCCGAACCGGCCCCCGGCTGCCAGTGCTCCGAGGCGTCCGGTGTGAGGGGATCGCAGGCCCCCGTCGGGCTGCTCGCCGGCCTGCTGGCCCTGGTCCTCGTCCGCCGCCGACGCTGAACCATTGTGCGTCGCAGGCTTTGAACGTTGGCCTGCGGCGTGGTAAGTCCGCGGATCATGAGACCATCCACAATTGCCACCCTGTTTGCCTTGTTCACCCTGTTGCTGGGCTGCCCCGAAGGGGAACCCACCGACGAGAAGACCGCCGACGAGAAGGCCACCGAGGAAAAAGCCGCGGATATCCCGGCCAAGACCGAGGTGACCAAGAGCACCAGTCACGCCAGGACTCCGGTCCAGCAGAAAGCAGCCAACATGCCCGCACAAGAAAGCATCCCGGCCCCCGCCGACGTGGCGGCCGCCCCAGCAGACGCCAAAACCTCCGCCTCCGGCCTGGCCTACAAGGTCCTCCAGGCGGGCACCGGTACGGCCCACCCCAAGGCCACCGACACGGTCAAGGTGCACTACACCGGCTGGACCACCGACGGGAACATGTTCGATAGCTCCGTGGTCCGTGGCGCCTCCATCAGCTTCCCCCTCAACGGCGTCATCAAGGGCTGGACCGAGGGCGTGCAGCTGATGGTCGAAGGGGAGAAGGCCCGCTTCTGGATCCCCGCGGAGATGGCCTACGGCGAGACCCCGCGCCGGCCAGGCGCCCCCGCCGGCATGCTGGTGTTCGATATCGAGCTCATCGAGATCGACAAGCCGATCCCGGCCCCCGCCGACGTCGCCGCTGCGCCGGCCGACGCCAAGAAGACGGCCTCTGGCCTGGCCTACAAGACCATCAAGGCCGGCACCGGCGTCGCCCACCCCGCCGCCGAAGCCACCGTGAAGGTGCACTACACCGGCTGGACCACCGACGGGAACATGTTTGACAGCTCGGTCAAGCGCGGCGAGCCCGCCACCTTCCCGCTCAACCGCGTCATCGCCGGCTGGACCGAGGGCGTGCAGCTCATGGTCGTGGGCGAGGAGACCCGCTTCTGGATCCCCGCCGACCTGGCCTACGGTGACCCGCCCAAGCGGCCGGGTGCACCGGCTGGGATGCTGGTGTTCGATATCGAGCTGCTCGAGATCAAGTAGCCCCGCCGCCCCTCCCGCTCCTCGTTCCTCGTTCCTCGTTCCTCGTAGCAGGGATTCTCCCTGCTACGTTCCGGCGCGCGTTTCACGCGCTCTCTTCTCCGGCGAAGCACCAGCCAATGGGAAGAAACCCAAGACCCAAAGGAAGAGCGCGTAAAACACGCAGGGGAACGTGGTGAGGAAAATCCTCACCACGAGGGAAGGAGGATGAGGGAAGGAGGACGAGGGAAGGAGGAGGATTCGAGGCCCAGGTTCCTCGTGCTGCCTCCCCCATCCTCGTAGCGGGGATGTTCCCGCTACGTCCCGCCAGCGTGGTTCACGCGTTCACGCACCTCGGACAGGTATTGAAGAACTCCCGCCATCACCACACCAATCCAGGCAGGAGGACGGAATGCCTCGGCTGCTGCTGGGTGTTTGCGCGTGGATGATGGTTGGGTGCGCCGCGTGCTTCGAATACCGCGTCATCGACGACGACGACGACCAACAACCACCCCTCGACATTTGCGCCCACGTCGAGCCGGATGTCTTGGATTTCTTGCAGGTCAGCGCCGGCCAATCGCTGAGCCTGCCGGTGACCATCAGCAGCACCTGCGAGGACACGCTCTACCTGGAGGACCTGTTCATCGAGGGACCCATGTCCCTGAGCCTGGACGACGCGACCACCAGCCGCATCCTCGCATCGGGCACTCAAACGATATTGCCGGTGACCTATGCCCCCGAAACCGTCGAGGACGTCGAGGGCAAGCTGCACATCCTCAACAACGACCGCAGCGCCTCCGATGTCACCGTGGCACTGTTCGCCACCTCCCTGGCACCATCCATCGAACTGGAGCCCCAGGCCTGGGATTTCGTCGAACTCCCCGCAGGGGATACCGGCGCCAAGACCGTCCAGCTCCACAGCACCGGGTCGTCGCCGTTGCACATCCACGGCGTGGTATTCGAGGCAACAAGCGGCGAGATGTCCTGCACGGTTGATTTGCCAGACGGCCTCTCCCTCGCTCCTGGGGAGTCCGAGTCCGTCATCGTCGAATACCAGCCGTATGACGATTACCCGGATACGGGATACCTGTACGTGTACAGCGATGACCCGGATCAACCCACTATCCGTGCGGTCTTTTACGGCAACGGAGCTCGCTGAGCGGAGGAAACTGCTCGTCCATCTCGGCCCGCTCTGGAGCACGATCCGTATCTATCCACAACGCCCACCTATTCATTCTGCCTGTTCCATTGTGTTCTTCCCGGCCAGGCCCCGTTCCCGCATATTTCCCGTTATTCCCCCCTTACCTATCCTGCTCGATGAATCTTTATTCACATGCAATTCACAAATGAATGCTATTCATCTCTTTGCCTTTTCTTTACAGATGTCAGGTATTCCCTTTCTTTTGGATCTGTATA
>CAZDDH010000490.1:0-2704 GCA_964504165.1 uncultured Rickettsiales bacterium
GTCGTGTACAGCAGCCCGGCGGGGGTCTCCCGCACCTCATAGTCCTGCCCGGCCACCAGCTGCTGCGGTTCGATGGCATCCACCGGCAGCGCCTTGATCTCGGCGAACAGCTCCGAGTGGGCCTCCGTGTCCACCTTCAGCTCGGTGATGGGGGGCGCCTCGATGGGGTTCAGCTCGGGCTGGCCGTTGCGGCGCACCACCACCGCCCGGTTATCGCCCAGATAACGATTGGCAGCTTCGATGACCTGCTCGCGGGTCACCTGGGCCATGAGCTCGTTGCGCTGGGCGAACACCTCCCACGGGATGCCGTACAGGAAGGCGTTGGCCATGTGGTTGATGCGGCCGGAGTTGTACTCGGCCTGCCGCTTCTCCTGCGCCACCGTGTTGAGCACGATGTCATCGAGGTCCTGCTGGGTGAAGTTGCCGTCCTTGAGGGCCTGCACCTGCTCGTGCAGCAGCGCCTCCACCTCCTCGACGGTCTGCCCCTCCCGGGGCTGGCCCCACACCCGCTGCCAGCCCGCCAGCCGCCCGAACCACGGCGCCGACCCGGATTTGCGCACCTTCTGGGTCTGGTTCAGGTTGACGTCCAGCAGCCCGGTCGAGGCGTTGTTGAGCAGCATGTCCATCACGCGCACAACGAGCATGTCCTCGTGGCCAAAGGGCACCGCCTGCCAGATGATCTCCACCTGCTCGTCGTCGTGGTGCACGATCTCGGCCCGCTCCTCCCCCTTCAGCGGCGGCACCGCCACCCGCTCCTCCGCCGTCACCTCCTTGGCCGGTAGCTTGCCCAGGTGCTCGGTGATGACCGCCAGCGCCTCCGCCGAGTCGAAATCCCCCGCCAGGATGACCGCCATGTTCCCCGGCACGTACCAGCGCTCGAAGTACTCGTACGTCTTGCTCACCGACGGGTTCTTCACGTGCTCCACGTCCCCCAGCACCGACGTTCCGTACGGGTGGCTCTTGAACACCAGCGCCCGCATCGCGTCGTAGAGCGCCCGCGAAGGCTTGTCCATCGACCGGTTCTTCTCCTCGAACACCGTCTCCACTTCCGTGTGAAAGCTGCGGAACACCGGCGTCGCGAACCGGTCCGCCTCGATGCGAGCCCAGTGCTCCAACCGGTTGGCCGGCATGTCCACGATGTAGGCCGTCGTGTCGTGATTGGTGAACGCGTTGTACCGACGCCCACCCATCAGCCCCCACAGCTGCTTGATCTCGTTGGGCACCGAGTATTTGTTGGCCAGCTGGCTCTCCGCGTCGATCTGCTTGTACAGCTCCAGCCGTGCGTCCGCATCGGTGGTGGTGAACAGCTCGTCGTACAGCGCCCGGATCCGCTCCAGATGAGGCCTCTCTGCCTCGTAGTCCGTCGTCCCCATCCGCTGGGATCCCTTGTTGGCCACCATGTGCTCCAGGTAGTGGGCCATCCCCGTCGCGTCCCGCGGGTCCTGAGCCGCCCCCGCCCGCACCTGGATTCGGGCCGAAATCCGCGGTTCCTCGTGGTTCTCGGACAGGTACACCGTCAGGCCGTTGGCCAGTGTGTGCACCTGGACTCCCATGGGGTCGGTCATCGGCTCCTCCGCCTTTGTGGTCTGTGTCTCCGCCACCGGCTGTTTGCTCTTCTTCCGTTTCTTCTTGGCCGTGGCGTCGGTCTGGAACACCAGGACGAACGCGATGAGAACAACTGGGATGATCTTGCGCATGACGTCTCCTCGTGGCCCGTTGGTCGCTGGGCCGACGGGCGGTAGGGTAGCAGCATTGTCAACCATGCACTCGGTGGTGGTAACGGTGGCGTGGGTTGTTTGGTCACGCTCGTTTGGGTCTTCAAGGTACCCGCTGTTCCCTTCCTCGCCCGTATCAATGGATTTCTGATACCGGGGCTGAATTGGAGTGATGACTATTGAACAGAAACTACTGTCAAACATTCTCGATGCCCTTGATAGGTTGTACGATAGTGAATCAACGGGTACCGGCATTTGGGCATTGCAATACGCGACCGCTGAAGCGTTGCGAGAGACCGATCACGAATTTGTTTGAGATATCTATGTCGGGAGCTTCGCCGGAATTGCAAAAAGACCGTGCCTTGTTCATCATAGATAGACTGCGGCATTATTTAGCAGATCGATAATCTGTCCTATTGGACGCAAGCCTTGCGCGCCTACTCGGCTACCAACCCATTTTTCGCACGGCATGATTGCAGACAACGGGCATGATAGGCTCGCTCCAAGCGAGCTAGCCAGTCCAACCGGTTGGAGTCTCCGATGCTCGGTGGCCCGGCCCGAGGAAGCTAATGAAGCGTCTGTTAGGCAATAGCGAGATGAGCAAATTCGGTTGTACATGTGGCAATGTCATTTCCGATGTGGTCTGTCCAAACGAGGTCACCGGAAGTATCCTCAGCGACAAGAGCAATGAGAAGTTCTTCGATGGTCTGCAGTCGATCCTAGATGACTGTTTCGAACACCAAACCAAGGGCAAGACCAACGAATGGATGATGAAGCACTTCAACGACCAGTATCCAAGCGGGTTATCATTGGGAAGTATGCTTCACGATGTACTTCATTCGAGTTACCTGGATCTGACACTTTCAGTCATGGAGTGCGAGAGTTGTGGAAGACTCTGGGTGCAAAGATCCGTCGGTGAGAACTACTACAGAGAATACACCTCAACGTTGCAGACCGTCACACATAAAGCATGATCGCCAGTGTGCTCC
>CAZDDH010000491.1:0-2695 GCA_964504165.1 uncultured Rickettsiales bacterium
GAACCCGATGCGGACGTGACCCCGCCGGCACCCGAGCTGCCCAACGCCAACGACGACGACTGCGACGGCACGGTGGACGAGGGCACGGATACCACCGACAACGACGGGGACGGCTGGTGCGTGGGGGCCGACCTGTACGGCAACGGCCCCGAATGCACGGACGGCAGCCTGCCCGGCGATTGCGACGACGGCGACGACGCCCTGAACCTCGATGACGCCGACGGGGACGGCTACAGCACCTGTGATCTGGACTGCGACGACCTGGAAGCGCTGACTTATCCAGGGGCCCCCGAACAGTGTGACAGCCAGGACAACGACTGCGACGGCACGGTGGACGAGGGCGTCGGGGTGGATGGCGACGGGGACGGCTACTACCCCTGCAACGGCGACTGTGACGACACGGACATGGACGTCTACCCGGGCGCTCCCGACCTCTGTGACTGGAAGGACAACAACTGCGACGGGCTCCCCGAGGCCGACGAGGTCGACGACGATGGGGACGGTTGGGACGAGTGCCAGGGGGATTGCGACGACGCGGACCCAACGCTTCACCCGGGGGGCTGGGAGGACCCGGCGGACGGCATCGATTCGGACTGTGACGGGACGGACGCCAACGGGCTGAGGTTCGCCGACATCACGATCACCGGGGAGTTCTATTCACGCATCGGCATGTCGGCGGCCACGGCCGGGGACGTGGACGGGGACGGGCTCGCCGACGTCATGGTCGGCGCCACCTTCGGCGAGGCCCACCTGCTGCTGGGCAGCACGCTGGCCGGGGGCGGCAGCTTCGAGTCCGTCGATGCGGACGCCGACTTCTCGGGGGAATTCTCCGGTGACCTGGCCGGGGCTCCGCTGGCCGGCGCCGGCGACGTGGACGGGGACGGCCTGGACGATGTCCTCATCTGCGCCGAGGGCAACGACGAAGGGGGCAACGACGCGGGCAAGGTCTACCTGATGTGGGGCGACACCCTCCAGGGGGGCGGGTCCTTCAGCCTGGCCAACGCCGACGTCGCCCTGCTCGGGGAAGCCGCCGGCGACGCGGCAGGGACCTGGGCCTCATCGGCCGGGGACGTGGACGGGGACGGGCTCGCCGACCTCCTCGTCGGCGCCGAGGGCAACAACGAAGGGGGCAACAACGCGGGCAAGGCCTACCTGATGCTGGCCGCTACCATCCAGGGGGGCGGGACCTTCGGCCTGGGCACCGCCGACGCCCAGTTCGTGGGGGAGCAAGCCAACTGCGGCAGCGGCACCGCCGTGTCGTCGGCGGGGGATGTGGACGGGGACGGGCTGGACGACATCCTCATCGGCGCGGACGGCTACAGCGGCCGGGGCCGGGCCTACCTGATGACCGGCGCCACGGTGGCCGCGGGCGGCACCTTCGGCCTGGCCGGCGCCGACGCGACCTTCACCGGGGACGTGGGTAACTACGCGGGCTCCGCCGTGTCGTCGGCCGGGGACGTGGACGGCGACGGTTTCGACGATCTACTCGTGGGCGCCTGGGGCAGCGACGACGGCGGGAGCGACGCGGGCAAGACCTACCTGATGTTCGGCAGCACGGTGCAGGGGGGCGGCGCCTTCGACCTGCTGGCCGCCGACGGGGCCCTGGTGGGGGAAGCGGAGGGCGACCAGAGCGGCTTCTCGGTGTGCTCCGCTGGCGACGTGGACGGAGACGGGCTGGGCGACATCTTCGTGGGCGCCTGGCTCAACAGCGACGGTGGGACCGCGGCAGGCAAGGCGTATTTGATGCTGGGCGCCACGATCCAAAACGGTGGGACCTACAGCCTCTCCAGCGCGGACGTGGCCTTCGTCGGCGAGGACGAAGGGGACTACGCCAGCTGGGCCCTCTCCCCGGCCGGCGACGTGGATGGGGATGGGTTCGACGATCTGCTGGTGGGGGCCTGGGGCAACGAGGACAACGGATCCATGTCCGGCAAGGCGTACATTCTGTTCAGTCCGTATTGAGGATCTCGCTCATCTCCGGCGGCCACGATTCCGGCGCCTTGGGGCGTGGGTGCAATGGCAGCCGGGCCCCACCAATTCCTCTTCGGGCTCGATCGGCATCCCGCCCGTGACGCCGGACCAATCGAACGCGTAATCCAGGGCCACCCAGGCATAGCCGTCTGACGGGGAGCTGCCGGCCGAGTCGTCGTCATCGGCCGGCCCCGGTGCCTGGCATTGGGCGGCGACCAGGTCCACCAGCTGCGGATCGTCTCCATAGTACGAGCCGTCCTGATCCAACAGATCAATGCCGCCGTCACTCAGCCATGCGTCCACGTCCTGCAAGAGGCTCTCCTCGGCCCCCTCCAGGCACGCCTGTACTTCTGCGTCCCAAAAGCCGATCTCGATGGCGAAGAGCACCTTGCCGTCATCGAGCGTCAATTCGTGCTCCCGGTAGCCCAGCGCCGGAAAACGAAGCTCCAGGGGATCATCCTTGTCGCGGCTCGATCCCGCCTTGGTGCGGGCGATCCACGGCGTCGCCACCACCAGCCCGAGGCCCCCGATCACGCCCATACGGCGCAAGAACAGGCGCCGGCCCATGGCCTGCTCCCAGGTGGGTAACGCTTCCTCGTTGTAACTCTGGCGCGGTCTGCGTCGCACGGCCGTTCCCTTCCCGTACAAGCATACGGAATTCGCGGTTTGGGACGACACTCCCGTCATACGGAGGATCGGCTGAGCGACTTTCTGACCTGCGTGA
>CAZDDH010000492.1:0-2686 GCA_964504165.1 uncultured Rickettsiales bacterium
GACAAGGCCGGCTTCGACGTGGCCGAGGCCGCGGACGGCCGCGCCGCGCTGGAGGCCTTCGGCCAGGTGGAGCCGGCGCTGGTCGTGCTGGACATCCTGATGCCGGAGATGGACGGCACCGACGTCTGCCGCGAGCTGCGCAAGACCGCGACGACGCCCATCGTCTTCCTGTCGTCCAAGGACGACGAGATCGATCGCATCATCGGACTGGAGCTGGGGGGGGATGACTACGTCACCAAGCCGTTCAGCCCGCGGGAGCTGGTCGCCCGGGTGCGGGCCGTCCTGCGCCGCACCGCGCCGCCCATGCCGGCGGTCACCGAGGATGACGGGGATCGGGAGGCCGAGACCCTCAGCCACGGGCGGCTGAAGCTGGATCTGGACCGTTTTCAGGCCTTCTGGGATGGCACCGAGGTCATCCTCACGGTCACCGAGTTCGGCATCCTCAAGACGATGCTTGGGTTCCCCGGCAAGGTCTATTCCCGCAACGAGCTGATGGACGGCGCCTACCGGGAGATGACCGTCGTGGCCGAGCGGACCATCGACAGCCACGTGCGCCGGGTGCGCCGCAAGTTCGGCGACGCCGGCGGTGATCCGGTGGAGACGGTGCACGGCGTCGGGTACCGCCTGACCCCCTGTAGCTGAGGGCACCCCCCTGATGGCCTACAAGCCCCGCCTGCGTACGGTGCTGATCTCGGTCAACCTGCTGATCCTGGTCGTGCTGGGCGGTGTGGTGGTCATGCTGCGCCTTTACGAGAGCGTGCTGATCCGCCGCACCGAGTCCGAGCTCATCGCCCAGGCGGCCCACGTGGCGGCGTTCTACCGTGAGGAGGTGCGCCGGGAGCTGGTGGCCCGCGGGGAGGGCGGCGATGGGTACGGCGCGCCGTTGCCATCGTCGGTGCCGATGGATGGCGTGGGGTTCCAGCCCATCTCGCCGGTCCTGGACCTGGCCACACACCGCATCCTGGAATCCACCGGGGAGGCCCGCGCCCCCGACGCCCCCGCCGACCCGGTGGCCGCCGTCGCCGGCGGGCGGGTCAGCGATCCGTTGCGGGACGCCCAGCAGGTGACCCTGGCGGGGATCCGGGTCATCGACTACCGGGGCACCGTGGTGGCCACCACCCGCGGGGAGATGGGCCTGTCGCTGGCCCACCGCGAGGAGGTGCGGCGGGCCCTGGCCGGCGAGCGTGCCAGCGTGATGTACGCCCGCCACTCGGACGAACCCCGACCGCCCCCGGATTCCCTCAGCCGGGGCACCAAGGTCCGCGTCGCGGTGGCCATCCCGGTCATCGAGGGGGAGCAGCTGTGGGGAGCGGTGGTGCTGTCCCGCACGCCCATGAGTATGCGGCAGTCGTTGTACCGCATCCGCTGGTACATCCCCGCCAGCATCGGGGCGCTGCTGGCGGTGGTGATCTTCATCTCGTTGCTCACGTCGCGGACCATCGGCCGGCCGATGCAGGCCCTCATCGCGCAGACCCAGCGGGTGGCTCGGGGCGAGGAGGGGGCGGATCGGCCGCTGGACAAGCCGGGCACCCACGAGGTGCAGCAGGTCTCCGAGGCGGTGGCCCACATGGCGCGGGTGCTGCAGCAGCGCGCCGACTACATCCACACCTTTGCCTCGGGGGTCTCCCACGAGTTCAAGACGCCGCTGACGGCGATCCGCGGCACAGTGGAGCTGCTGCGGGACCACCTGGACGACATGACGGCCGAGGAGCGGGAGCGCTTCTTGGTCAACCTGGACCGGGACACGGAGCGGCTCCAGCTGCTGGTCACCCGCCTCAACGATCTGGCCCGCGCGGACGTGGTCCAGCCCGGCGATGAAACCACGCAGGTGGCGGCGGCGCTGGGGGGACTGGGGGAACGATATCGCTCCCGCGGGCTGGCGCTGGAGATTCGAGGAGCAGACGAGCCCGTCGCTGTGCGCATGGCCCCTGACCTGCTGGAGACGGTCCTGGTCAACCTGCTGGACAACGCACAGCAACACGGCAACGAGGGGGTGCGGGTGAGCCTGCGCTGCTCGGCGTCACTAGCGGATGGGAACGTGATGCTGGAGGTGGAGGACGACGGCCCGGGCATCTCCGAGTCCAACGCCCGGCGGGTCTTCGACCGCTTCTTCACCACCGCCCGCGATCAGGGCGGTAGCGGAGTGGGGCTGGCCATCGTGCAGTCGCTGGTGGAGGTCCACGGCGGGACCGTCGAGCTCGAATCGGCGCCCGGGAAGACCGTTTTCCGGGTCGCGCTACCTACGGCGTAGCCTCACTAGCGCCAGGCCCAGCAGCACCAGGAATCCCAGGGAGCCCCGGGTCGCCTCCGGCGAGGCGGTGTGGCACTCGCAGGTGGGGCCATCGTCGTCGTCGCCGCCGGAGCCGCCGCAGTCCGTGTCGTACTCGTCGGTGATGCCGTCGCAGTCGTTGTCCCGGCCGTCCTCGCAGTCCTCTTCGGCGTCGGGGTTGATGTCGGCGTCCGTGTCGTCGCAGTCCTCGGCGCCGATGGCTCCGCTGAAGCCATCGCCGTCCAGGTCGTCGTCGTCCACGCCGTCGCAGTCCTCGTCGATGCCGTTGTAGGGGATCTCGCTGGCGCCGGGGTTGATGTTGGCGTTGTAGTCGTCGCAGTCCTCGCCGCCGCACCCGGAATAGCCGTCGTGGTCGTAGTCCATGTCCTCGTCGACTTCGCCGTCGCAGTCGTTGTC
>CAZDDH010000493.1:0-2685 GCA_964504165.1 uncultured Rickettsiales bacterium
TTGTCGAAGCCGTCGCACAGCTCGTAGGCGTTGGGGTTCAGGTCGGCGTCGGCGTCATCACAGTCGCCGCCGCATACGGAGAAACCATCGCCGTCTTCGTCGGCCTCCTCGTCGCTGACCGACCCATCGCAATCGTTGTCGATGCCGTCGCACAACTCGTCGGCGCCGGTGTAGGTGGTGGCATCGGCGTCATCGCAGTCGCCGTCGCACACCATCTGGCCGTCACCGTCGGCGTCGACCTCGTCCTCGGGCACGGCGCCGTCACAATCGTTGTCGATGCCATCGCAGATCTCGAGGGCCCCGGGGAATACGTCGGGGTTGGTATCGTCGCAGTCCTCGTCGGCGTTCCAGCCGTCGCCATCGGCATCGGCAGGCCCCGACGTATCGTCATCGTCACTCGGGGAATTGTCGTCATCGTCGCTGGGGGTGTCCTCGGGGCAACCCATCATAAGGATAGGGATGGCGAACAGGAGAATCAGGTGTCCCAATTTTGTGTCAAAACTACGCATCCACTCCATGCTTCCTCCAGCCCCTTGAAGGCGGGCGGCTGGTTTGGGGGAAAATGAGTCCCTTGCCAGCCTATCAACCCGTCCGATTCGCAATGAATCACCATCAGTACCATTTGTCAACAGGTCTCCGAGCCTGCCGGCGGGCCACCGGCACATGAGAGACCGATTCGCCGGCACAATACCACTCTTGCCCTCCAGAATCTGCTGCCCGGATTTCCAGCTGTCCTATGGACAGATTCGTCGGGAATGAAAAGCCACGATGGGAGTACTTTATGGAGCAGCGGACGGGCGATCCCGGACGTTGACCGGCTGGCTCGGGAAGCCTACGGTGGATTCAGAAACGGGTGGAGGAGCGCCATGACCGATCAAGAAGCCGGTGGGAGTCCGCAACAGGGAGAACCGGCCGGACCGTCCCCGGGGGATGCCCCACAGGCCGACAAACCCGAACAGATGCCGGAGGAAGCCCAGATATCGTGGTTCATGCGGCTGCTGGAGGTCATCTGGTCGCCCACGGCCGTGTTCACCGATATTGCCCGGAAACCCTCGTTCGTCGGGGTGTTGCTGATCACCGCGCTGTTGGTGGCCGGGAGCGGCCTGCTGCTCCTGTCCAAGGTCACCGATCTGGGGGCCTCGGTGCGCATCGAGCTCGAGGAGCAGGGGCAGATGTCAGAGAAGGACATCGAGATGGCCGTGGAGTGGACCGAGAAGCTGGCCTGGATCGGCCCGATATTCAGCATGGTGGTCTACCCCATCGGATTGGCGGTCATCGGGCTGGTGTTCTTCCTGGGGCTCAAGCTGGCCGGAGGGAAGGCAGGGGTGGGGGCGACGCTTTCGGCCACCTTCCACGCATACTGGCCGCCGCTGCTGGTCAATTCACTCCTTGCGTCGCTGATCGTCCTGGTCAAGGGCGAGCTGGAGGCGCAACAGCTGGAAACGCTGGTCAAATCCAACCCCGCGGCCCTGTTGCCCGAGGATGCGTCCCCGGCGCTGGTGTCGCTGCTGAGCACCCTGGACGTTTTTAACTTCTGGACCATCGCGCTGGCGACGATCGGGCTGGCGACCGTGGGCAAGATCCCCGGCGCCCGGGCGGCGCTGGTGGTGGGCATCCCCTGGGTCCTGTTCCTCGTACTGAAGGTGGGCTGGGCCGCCTTGTTCGGCTGAGGAGATCATGAAGGCCTCCACCAAAAAAGCGCTGGTCGTCGTCGGGGTCGTGCTCGCCATCATCGTGGTGACTGTGGTGAGCCTGCTGGACTCGGACGGCGGTGGCGTGGGCGTGGATACCGAACAGGTCCTGGCGCGGGCGATCACGTCGCGAGTCAAAGGTACGGGGGAGATCACCCCGGAACGCCAGGTGGACATCTCGGCCAAGGTCATCGGCGATATCGTCGAGCTGCCCGTGCGCGAGGGCGAGCCGGTCCAGGAGGGGGACCTGCTGGTGCAGCTGGAGCGGGACGCCTACCAGGCCTCCCGGGACGAGGCGCTGGCCGTCGTGCGCCAGGCCGAGGTGGCTATCCGCAGCCTGGAGGTGCGCCAACAGGAGGCGCAACGCACCCTGGACCGTACGCGCGAACTTCATGATAAGGGGTTCGTCAGCCTCATCGAGCTGGAGGGCGCGCAGACGGAGATCGACCTGGTGACCGTGGAGCTGGAGGCCCAGCGCCACGCCGTCTCCCAGGCCCGTTCGGCCTCCGAGCGCGCCACCGATGCTCTGGACCAGACGACCATCCGCGCGCCGATGGACGGGACCGTCATCCGCCTGGACCAGGAGGTGGGGGAGACCGTGGTCGCAGGCAGCACCAACCTGCCCGGGTCGGTGATCATGACCGTGGCCGACATGAGCCAGCTATTGGCCACGGTGTACGTGCCCGAGGTGGACGTGGTGGACCTGGCCGTGGGCCAGGAGGCGGAGATCGAGGTGGACGCCCTGGGCGACGACGAGACCCAGCAGGGGAGGGTGGTCTACGTCGCCATGTCCGGACAGGAGGACCCGGCGCTGGGGGGCATCCGCTTCAAGGTCAAGGTGGCCCTGGAGGATCCGCACCCCTCCATCCGGCCGGCGATGACGGCCCGGGTCAGCATCCTCACCGCCACCGGCGATGACGTGCCCTCCGTGCCGATCCAGGCGGTGGTCAAGCGGCCGCTGGACGACGAGGGCGCCGAGCTGACCGGGGAGGAC
>CAZDDH010000494.1:0-2603 GCA_964504165.1 uncultured Rickettsiales bacterium
GGTCGAACAGGTTCGGGCGTTCCGGGATCGGAGAGCTGGAACCGGTCCGCCCAGGCGGACAGGCTCGGGCGAGCCAGGGCCGGATAGGTGAGACCTGTCCGACCTGCGGCCACCGCCCACCGGATTCGTTGACAAGTTCGGGCCATCCGTCCATGATGATGGGGCTACACGCAGGAGGGACGAGATGTACGAAAACAGGCCCCCCCCCCCGGGCTTTCTCAAGACAGCGCTCGCAGTGACGGGCGGCGTGCTCGCCTACTTTGGGACCGTCACCTTGGTGCTCAATGCCACCAGCACCCAGGCCGGCGCGAGCGATGTGGCTGCAAGCACCACCATCGAGCCCCGGGAGGCCTTCGACGACTACATGGAGAACCCGGTCAGGGACCACGGCATGGTGTCCTGGACCGAGACCGCCGACGGCGAAGCCGAGGTGATGCTCTACCTGCCGTCCGAGTTCGCGACGCGCAACCAGCAAGTCTACCTTCATTGCTCCGCTCACCTCGGGGCTATGCACACAGAGTGGAGCCAGGGCCCCTACGTGCTGGACGCCGACACCCCTACGCGGACGAGAATCGAGCTGAACAGCTCAGTCTACCTGGACGATGCGGCGTCCGACTACGTGACGGCGCTCTACGTCACCGTGTCCATCGCCGGCCTGCGCACGCTCATGCCGATGGCCTACATCGCCTGGCCCGACGGTCCCGAGGGCGACCCGGTCGTCTGGACCGAGAGTCAACAGACGGCCAACGCCCCCTACGGCGTGATGACCTCCGAGCTCCGTACGTTGGGCGCCAGTCTGCTGGACAACAGCGCCTCCATTCTGGCCGCGCCGGTGTTCGGTACGGCGACTCGGGAAGTTGACGACACCGGCAGCCTGGCTGCGGTCCACGTCGCGGGGTCCGCCAGCGACGACCAAGAGCGCCCGGAGGTGACGCGATGACCCTCCTGCTCGCCATGCTGTTGAGCCAGCCGAGCCTGGCGGTGACCAAGAATGTCACCATCTGCGTCAAGATCTTCACCCACTTCACTGACAGGGGCGGGGACTTCTGGCCACTCAATGCCCCCCGGCGCGCACGCGGCGTGCGCTACACCCTCAACGACGACAACGGAATCCGCGCTGGGTACATGGACGACGATGGCTGTAAGGTCATCTCGGTCACATCCACAGACACCTACGCGGTCACGCTCTACTCGGAGGCTGAGGTCAATGGGGTGGAGCTGGTGTCATATGAGGACCTTGGCGACGCATCCAATGGTTCTGACCCGGTCCTCGAGACGCATACTGCCCCCTCCGTGCCCATCGCATTGAACGATCCAGAGATCGTGATCAACAGCAACCAGGTGTGGTGGAACCTGGCAGTGGGAATGTTCGCCCTCGATCGCTCGGACTTCAACATGGGGACCCACTCGCAGCGCGACTGCTGCGACAACACCAGTCACAACTGGTACAATCTCGATGGAACATGCACATACGATTCTGGCGAGTATCCGTACGCCGACACGGGATTCGACCACTACGGCGGGCCAAGAATCGAGTACGGCTGGGACGATGACATGCGCATCGAGTTCGTCTATGACGATGATGTCGGGTGTTGCGGCAGTGACTGGCCGACCTGGGAGAGCAGCAACCCAACGGAGTCCGACTGGCCCAACCGTCCTACTGTCCACATCAACAAGCCCTGGAAGTTCAGTATCGCCCATGAACTCGGCCACGTGATCGTGATGAAGCGAATGGGAAAACGAACGAACGACGACTTCACGGCGGATGTCCGACAGGGCTTCCTCGTGTCCCCGGACGACACCCCCTGCTCCGGTATGTTCCACCCCGCTGGCTTCGATCCTTCATCACCCTACGACTCCCTCGGCGACGAAGGCGGAGTCGTGAAGAAGAACCTGCTCAGCATGGAGTTTCAGTCGGGGGCGGCGCGCGAGGGCTGGGCGCATTTCTTCGCGGCATGGCTCTGGAACTACTCCGGCACCGTCAACTCGGACTGCTTCTTCGACTCCCGCAAGATTCACGACTTCGATCTCGACGGCGACGTCGACAACAACTACGGCGACACCGGCGTCTGCTACGATGACGACCCATGGGATGGCGCGTTCAACTGCGAGGGCACCACGCCGCCATCTGATGCCACCCACTCGCCAGTTCCTGTGGCCGACGCTCTCGAGAGCTACGTATACGACAGAGACTGGCTCGAGGACATGTACACCGCCACAGCCTGCGACGTCGATGACATCAGCAACCGCGGCACCCAGTACGACTGGATGCGATACTTCTGGGATATGCGAACGGACTCGGAGGTCCCGATCGAGGACCTCACGGACATCTATGTGGACACCTGCCCTACGACATGGGCCAAAAACGACGCCCAGATCAGTGCCAGCGAAGAGACTCCCGTCGGACGCCTCGAAGCATCCACGACGTTCCACGGCTACGAGGACGAACACGATGACCAGAAGAACAACGGCGTGGATCACTAATGTCCTGCTGCTGTGCGGTGCTCCTGCATTGCTGTGCTGCGGCGAAAAACCGGACAGCGCTATCGGGGGGGGCGGGGGGGCGGGGGGGGGGGGGGGGGGGGGGGGGGGGGGGGGGGGGG
>CAZDDH010000495.1:0-2597 GCA_964504165.1 uncultured Rickettsiales bacterium
ACGGGCCGCCATGCCCTGGTGATCTACGATGACCTGAGCAAGCACGCCGTGGCCTACCGCCAGCTCTCGTTGCTGCTGCGGCGCCCGCCGGGCCGCGAGGCGTACCCCGGCGACGTGTTCTACGTACACAGCCGCCTGCTGGAGCGCGCGGCCAAGATGAGCGACGGCATGGGCGCCGGATCCTTGACGGCCCTGCCCATCATCGAAACGCAAGCCGGCGACGTGGCGGCCTACATCCCCACGAACGTCATCTCCATTACCGACGGCCAGATCTTCTTGGACACGGACCTGTTCAACTCCGGTGTCCGCCCGGCGGTGAACGCCGGCCTCTCCGTCAGTCGCGTGGGTGGTAGCGCCCAGGTCAAATCCATGAAGCAGGTGGCCGGTACCCTGCGCATGACCCTGGCCCAGTACCGCGAGCTGGCGGCCTTCTCCCAGTTCGGCTCCGACCTGGACAAGGTGACCCTGGCTACGCTCAACCGCGGCGCGCGCCTCATCGAGATCCTCAAGCAGCCCCAGTACACGCCGCGGTCCATCGAGGACCAGGTGATGATCATTCACGCAGGTACCTCGGGCGCCATCGACAACGTCGACCTCAAGAAGGTGGCGGAGTGGGTGAGTGGTCTGGTGCCCTATGTGCGGGCACACTTCGACGGCCTGATGGAGGACATCCGCAGCCAGGGCAAGCTGGACGATGATCTGAAGGCCCGGATGAAGAAGGCTCTGACGCAGTACAACGACCAGTTCGACGGCTAGGGGACGGCGATGCCAAGCCTCAAGGACATTCGCAAGCGGATCGGCAGCGTCAAGAGTACGCAGCAGATCACCAAGGCGATGAAGATGGTAGCGGCCTCCAAGCTGCGCAAGGCCACCGAAGCAGCGCTGGAGGCGCGCCCGTATTCCGGCGCACTCGAGGAGCTGTTCCAGACCCTCGTCAGCCGGATCGATGATCTGGGAGATGTGCCGCTGGTGGCGGAGCGCGAAGAGGTTCGCACGGCCGTCGTGCTGGTGCTGGGCAGCGACCGCGGGCTGTGCGGCTCCTTCAACACCGGCCTGTTCCGCAAACTGGAGCGGTTCATCTGGGAGGAGCGGGATCGCTTCTCCAACCTGGAGACCATCTCCCTGTACACCCAGGGCAAGAAGGCGCGCGACTACTTCAAGCACCGTGGCCATACCATCGGCCGCTCGGAGACGGACATCGATCCCACGGAATACTTCGCCATGGCCCAGTCGCTGGGGCGGGATCTGATGAAACAGTACTCCGAGGGTGAGATCGACCGGGTCTACGTCGCGTACAACAAGTTCCAAAGTGCGCTGACCCAGCACCCCACCATCATGCAGCTGTTCCCGCTGGCTACGGACGTGGAAGACGCTGCATCAGACGCAGCAGAGGGCGAGGCGGAACCGGAGCGACTTGCCAACCACGAATTCGAGCCCACACAGCAGGAGATCTTCGAGGTACTACTACCCAAGTACCTCGACGCCCGGCTGTATCAGGCATTCCTGGAGAGCGAGGCTGGCGAGCAGGGATCGCGGATGACCGCGATGGACTCGGCCACCCGCAACGCCGGCGACATGATCGACCGGCTCACGCTGGAATACAACCGGGCGCGCCAGGCGGCGATCACCAAGGAACTGGTGGAGATCGTCTCCGGTGCCGAAGCGCTGTAGTCCGAGCGGTACGAAGTAACGAATGGACCGATAAACAGGGCGGGTCGCAAAGCGGCAGAGCCCCATCAAGATAGGTAGCCAGATGGAAAACGGCAACGTTGTTCAGGTCATGGGTCCCGTGGTCGACGTGCAGTTCGCACCCGGCGAGCTCCCGGACATCTTCACGGCGCTGAAGGTCACCAACCACGCCATCGACGACTCGGAGTTCAACCTCGTCCTGGAGGTGGCACAGCACCTGGGCGAAAACACGGTGCGCTGCATCGCCATGGACGCCACCGAGGGCCTGCGCCGCGGATTGGCGGTCCAGAATACCGGCGATCCGATCCAGATGCCGGTGGGCCCCGAGACGCTGGGGCGCATCCTCAACGTGGTTGGGCAGCCGGTGGACGAACTCGGTCCTGTCGTGGCCAACAAGTACTACCCCATCCATCGTCATCCCCCGGAGTTCGTCGACCAGTCCGTGGAAGTGCAGATGTTCGAGACCGGCATCAAGGTCGTGGACCTGCTGGCCCCGTACTCCCGCGGTGGAAAGATCGGCCTGTTCGGCGGTGCCGGTGTGGGCAAGACCGTGCTCATCATGGAGCTGATCAACAACGTCGCCATGAAGCACGGTGGTTTCTCCGTGTTCGCCGGCGTGGGTGAGCGCACCCGCGAGGGCAACGACCTGTGGTTCGAGATGATGGAGTCCGACGTGATCGCCGTGGAGAAGGACGAGCACGGCGAGGTCATCCTCAAGGACGGTCTGCCGACCCTCAAGAGCGAAGGCCACAAGGCCGCCTTGATCTACGGCCAGATGAACGAGCCGCCCGGAGCCCGCGCCCGCGTCGGCCTGAGCGCCCTGACGGCAGCCGAGTACTTCCGCGATGAGGAAGGCCAGGACGTGCTGCTGTTCATCGACAACATCTTCCGCTTCACCCAGGCCGGCT
>CAZDDH010000496.1:0-2595 GCA_964504165.1 uncultured Rickettsiales bacterium
GACGGCTACTCGGAGTGCGGAGGTGACTGCGACGATACGGAGGCCACGGCCAGCCCAGAGGGCGAGGAGATCTGCGACGGCCTGGACAACGACTGCAACCCGGCCACGGACGAGGACGACGACCTGGACGGGGACGGGTTCAGCCCGTGCGAAAACGACTGCGACGATGCGCAGGGTGCTCTTACCCCTCCCGCCGAGGAGTTGTGCGACGGATTCGACAACGACTGCGACGGCTCCATCGACGAAGACATGGATTACGACCTAGACGGCTACTCCGGCTGCGGCGGCGACGACTGCGACGATTACAACGCCAACATCAATCCGGGCGCCACCGAGGTCCCCTACGACGGCATCGACCAGGATTGCGACGGTTCGGACCTCGATGACCTGGACGGCGACGGCTACAGGGGCGGCAATTACGGCGAGGACTGCGACGACCAGGACGCGGGCATCAACACGGACGCCACCGAGGACTGCGAGGACGGCCGGGACAACGATTGCGACGGCTTCGCCGACGGCAACGACACCGACTGCGGCGCCGAGGGCGATGACGACGACGACTGCTCGTGCGACGCCGACGGGCCCACCCGTCCGCCAGCCGCCACGGTCCTGCTGGCCCTGCTGGGACTGGTGGGCCTGACCCGCCGCCTCCGGCGCTGATGCTCCTCTTCTCCTCCTGATGTCACTTCATTTTGTTGCGTAACTCGGGGGGTAACGGCTTACCTCTGGAGTTGCGCAACATCTTGGGGGCTGCCGCTAGGTGTGGACAAAAAAGGGAGAAGGAGAAGGAGAAGGAGAAGGAGAAGGAGATCTGGTCTCTCCTCCCAATCCCAATCCCAATCCAGAAGAATTTCAAATAGTAGAGGCGGTGGATATGTGGGCAAGCGTCTCGGTTGTCCATAGACAGCTCATATCCACGGCCAGGTCAGCATCGCTACGCTCGCTTCGGGGGGGATACTGGGTGGATTACTCGAACTCGAAGGCGCCGGCGTCGGGGGACCCGTCATCGGGGCGGGGATCCGAGTCCTGGTGCTTGACGTACTGACGAGTGGCGGCGTGATCGGGGAGGGCTTCGGTGGCCAGGTCCCCTCCCCTGTCCCGGGCGTCGGCGACATCGGTCAGGGCGAATTCCTGGATGTTCAGGCCGACGAATCCCGGTTCGTGGCCTTCCGTGTTGCCCTGGTCGGTGACCGTGCCGTCCAGGACCGCCTCGTGGGTATCCCGCCAGCCCAGGGGCAGCCAGTTGTTGCCCACGGTGGCGTGGCCGTCGCCAGCGCTGATGGCCCAGTGGTCACCCCCGGCGGTGGCGTAGAGCACGTTGTTGCGGATGTCGGCGGACTCGTCATTGGTGGACATGCGCACCAGCGTGACGTTGCCGTCCCGGGTGGAGATGATGGTGTTGTGGTGGAAGTACAGCGTGCCCTTGCGGTACATGGATTCGTCCCCGCCATCGCCACCGTAGTGCATGATCTGGCTGTTCCCCGCCTCGTCCGGCTCGATGAGGACGTTCCCGTAGACGAAGGTCTCCCGGTACGACGGATCGGTGGTGAACTCCGTGAAGTCGCTCTCCACCAGATCCAGCTGTCGGTTGCCCCCCTCCAGCCAGTTGTAGCGCACCACCGTGCCGGCGCTGCGGTCCTTGAGGTTGTTGCCGTCGCAGTTGGGCCGCAGGGGACCGAAGCGGTTGTATTCGAAGGTGATGCCAAAGGCCTCGGTGTAGTTGTTGTGCTGGTAGATGCTGTCTTCCAGCCCATTGCTGTGGATGTAGTTGCCGTGCAGCAACAGGTCGGACGCCGAGTGGCCGGCAAAGAACCCGTTGGCCGAGTCGGTGAGCTCACAGTCCCGGATGGTGATGTGGGCGCCCACCTCCACGTGGATCGCCGAGGCGCTGTCGGTGTAGGTGTCCTGGCTGCCCCCCTCGTCGGTGAAGGTGTAGGGCGGCCGGGCACTCTGTACGGAGAGGCGTTCGATGTAGATGTAGGATGGCACGACCTCCTCGTTGGGGATGGACGAGCCCCCGACCTTGATCACCGAGCGGTCCTCGTTCCAGTAGTCCAGCTCCTGGCGGGCCGTGGCCCCGTCGCCGGTGAGGACCGGGAGCTGGTCCCCGTCCGGCACCCCGAGCACAACCACCGGTGATGCCTCGCTGGCCTCGGTGTTGATCACCCACTTGCAGGCGTAGGGCTCGGCCCGGTAGTGGATCAACACCAGCGAATCCGGCGCCAGCGACTCCCAGGGCACCTGGCACGGATCCTCGTACTCCAGCCCTTCTCCCACCTCGTAGACGTGGTCGAAATCCGCCGGATCCCACTCCACGTCGTCGTCCCCGCTGTCGTCGTCATCGTCGTCGTCGTCTCCGCTGTCGTCGTCATCCGCCGGTGACGTATCGTCATCGTCGCCGTCGTCGCAACCCGCCGTCATCACGAGGGAAATGACCAGCATCCACAACATCCACATCCTTGGCATGAGCCTGTCCTCCAGCCTTCCCCTTTACAGGGGTGCCATATGGATCGTAGATCACCTGACTCGGAGAGGTGTTCACTAAGGGGGCCTCGGGGACGGAAAGCAGGTGCCGGAATCGACGTGACAGGGACC
>CAZDDH010000497.1:0-2593 GCA_964504165.1 uncultured Rickettsiales bacterium
CCACAGGGTTGGCTAGATGCACTTCGTATTGCGGCCATGAGCCATACGGCGGGCCTCGCGGGGATTGGTAGAACTCAGATTTCCGGGGACTGTAAGACGCAAGACGCGACTTGACCCCTTCACCTAAGGGCTGTATTCGAACGGACCGATGTCCGGCGCGCTGCCCTCGTAGGAGAGGCCCACGTCGGCACCGGCGTCGACGAGGTTGCCCCCGGCGGTGGGCTTGAGGAAATCGGGCTCGAACACAAGGGGTCAAATCGCGTCTTGCGTCATAGCGACCCCTTGCTCTGTGAAACAGGTGCTAGGGCAGCGTACCGTTGGCGTATTCGCCCGTGGCTCCCGTCAGCATCAGCCAGCGTCCCCCCAGGTCGACGAAATCTTCGGAATACTGCGAGACGCTCAGAACGGCCATGCCCGGGGGCAGCTGCTGGATGGCGTTGGCCGGGATGGTGAACTCGCCGTCGTTGGCGGGCTGGCAGTACACCGTGCCGTACTCGTCGTTGCCGGTGATGCCCAGATAGAGGGTCAGGTCGCCGGCGCTACCTCCCGTCCATTGCACGGACAGCGAATTTCCCACCGTGAAGCTGTCGGTGATCGCGGGTGACACGAGCGTGATATCGGGGTGAATCACGATGGTTTCGTCGAAGCCGGGAAAATCGCCCCCGGGGGCCGAGACGTCATAGCTGGAATCAAACTGCAATTCGGAGCCCAGCTGCAGGGCCTGCTGGTAATACACCGTGTCACCGTCCGTCAAAGGGGGCACGGTATAGCTGGCGCCAGGGCCGGTCACGCCGATGGGCCCAGCCGACTGACGCTCGTATTCGCCGGGACTGCCGCCTTCCAGATCCGCCGCCGTGTACACCGTCACCGCACAATCGTCGGTACCGGCCGGCATGTTGGGCACGACAGCAGCGACATAAGGCTGGATCTCAACGGAAAACGTCGCCATGAAGTAGGCGTAATTCAGGATCCCACCCATGCCATCAGGCATGTGGTACGCGCTCAGCGATACGTACCCGTCGGCCCGTTCCGGAATCTCGGTGTCGTCGTCACCCGTGTCGTCGTCGCCGGTGTCGTCGTCGCCCGTGTCGTCGTCGCCGGTGTCGTCGTCGCCCGTGTCGTCGTCGCCCGTGTCGTCATCACCCGTGTCGTCATCGCCGGTGTCGTCATCGCCGGTATCGTCGTCATCGGGCTGGCCGCCGGTGTCATCGTCGTCCCCTCCATCCTGGGTGCATCCCAACAGCAGCAACGGCGTCAACACAACCAACCACAACCATCGTGAGCTATCGATCATCGTCAGTTCCCCTCGTTGGAAGGGCCAGTGTACCGCAGAGCGGTCGGACTCTCAGCCCCCATAGGCAGCCATCGATGATCACCCCGATCGCTCCGTCGGTGTACCATCGAGTCATGGAGGGGTACCGATGAGCGACCGACCGAACTTCCGATGGCTTTGTTGCTTCGTGCTGTCCAGCCTCCTGCTGGGCTGCCCAGGTGACGACGACGACGTATCCGACGACGACGACCAGGGGGACGACGACACGTCTGCGGCGGGCTTCACCGCAGGCGAGGTGGACGACCTGGAGGCGTCGTCGTACGCGGCCCTCATCGCGGTGGAGCAGTACGCCCTGCTGGCCGACATGGTCGGCCACACCGGGATCAACGGCGTGCTTACGGGCCTCGACGGTGGCCTGGAACCGGGTGGCCTGGCCCTGCCCGATGGTGACTGCCCCGAGGCCTCGTTTTCCCTTGGCGAGGGCATCGTGCTGGACTACGGCGAGGGCTGCACCAACTTCCGCGGCCAGCAGATCGAGGGGCAGCTGGTGCTCTCGCGGGCCGACGAGGGCATCGGCGTCGAGGTGGAGTTCCAGGGCTACGTGCGCAACGCCCACGTGGCGTTCACCGGCAGCGCTGTGCTCTCCGTGGGGGACCGCGCCGGTCTGTCGTTCATCGGCTCGGGGCCGCTGGACGTCTCGTCCTTCAGCCTGGTCCATGCCCTCGACAGCTCCACGCCGTACCCCGGCTCCCAGATCCTGGGCCCCCACGATGGCCCCATCGGAGGCCTCCAGGTCCCGTCCGTGGGCCCGACCGCCTCCGGGGATGGTGACAACGTCGGTAGCTACGGCGTGGCGGTCATCACCCGTGACGGGAACTCAGTTTGGATCATCGTCCCGGAGGGCACCCTCGACCACGGCGTCGGCGCCCCCGACAGCTGCCGCTGCCCCGACGGCGGCGTGCTCGCCCAGTACCACGAGGAGCGCGAGCACTGGACCGCGATCACCTTCTACGACAGCTGTGGGTTCGAGCTGTGGATCAACGCCGCGGGGACAGAAGAGGTGGGCACTTTCGGCGGTGACGAGCTGCCGCAGTTGAAGGCGCTGCTGTGTGATCCGTTGGAGAGTTGAGTCCGGATTTCGTCAGCCTGCGCGTCCGAGGACCAACCAGCGCTGCCCGTTTTCCCGGCCGTCTTCACAGGTGGACGCGCCCTCCGTGGTCCATCCTCGGTCGGTCACCCTCGGTCCGCCGGCAACCTGGACTACACCCTAGGCTGAAGTTCCCGTAGTTGCTGACCCGGCTTTCCCCATCGTGCCGGGCG
>CAZDDH010000498.1:0-2558 GCA_964504165.1 uncultured Rickettsiales bacterium
GGCGGTTCGGGGACACCTGCCCCCGGGAGTCACCCCCGAGTACATGGACGGGTTCTTGCGCCGCAACCGCCCAGCGTTGCTCCACATCGTCGAGCGGCACCTCGTGGATCTCCCCGGCATGCTCGACGAGTCCAAGGTCCCCCCCGAGGAGTGGACGGCTGCTCGCCGCACCCAGGCCAACCTCGCTGCCATGGAGGTCGCCGCCGCAAAACGGCCCGAGAAGATGACCGCAAAGGACAAGCGAGTACTGGCCGGATATAGCGGCTGGGGTGGGCTCTCCATCGATACGGCCAAGGACCGCTTTCCGGCCGGGTTCCCCGTGCCCGAGGCACGCGGACTGATCCACGAGTACTACACCCCCTCCAAGGTCTGCGCCGAGATCACCCGCGTAGTCCGTCCGATGCTCGAGGGACTGGGCGACAACGGGTCGCTTCTCGCCCTGGAGCCGGCAGCCGGCATCGGCCGTATGATCCGCGCCGCGTCCGGCAAGGGCTGGTCCCGCGTGAAATGGCTGGCTGTGGAGTATTCCGAGCTGTCTGGCCGGATGCTCAGCGCGATCCGCCCTGACCTGACCCTCTATCTCGGGCCATTCGAGCGGTGGATACGGGAGTACGGTGATGAGTACCGTGGGCGGCTCCAGCTGGTGCTCGCCAACCCACCCTACGGCGCCCGCGGCGCGGCCATCGCCGAGGATCCGGATCGCTCCTACCGGGAGAAACAGGCCTACGCATACTTCATACGCCGCGCCTTGGATCTGCTCGCGCCTAACGGCGTCGGGGTGTTCCTGGTCCCCTACGGATTCCTCACCGGTCAGGGCGCCCGCAACCGCGCGCTGCGCACCAAGGTGCTCAAGCGCCACCACCTGGCTGCGGCGTTCCGGCTGCCGTCGAGGTTGTTCCCCGGCGCGGAACTGGTCACTGATTTGTTGTTCACTCGCGCGCGAGGCGGGGAACTGACCGAGATCGTCGAGGACGACCAGCCGATCCTCGATGGGCGCTACTTCGAGCTGTTCCCAGGCCACATCCTCGGCCGAGAGGTGGGCAAGGCCGGCAACGAGACCGACCAGACCGCCAAGCCCCGTTGGGGCTACCAAATCGAGGGGGAGTTCAGCAAGCTGCCCGCTGTAGTGGAGCGCCCCCTGTGCACCACCTGCGAGCTGCGGGCCGTCGTCCAGCCCATCACGCCCGCCGCCAGGCGCCAGGGGATCGTCCGGAGCAAAACAAAGGGCACCGCCAAGCTCTCCCCTCCCCTCGCCGCGGCCGTCGCGATCGGCCACCGCGTGGACGGCTACCTGGCCGCGCTCTCCGCCGAGGACTCCGAGATCCCGTCGCTATTGTGGAAGGAGCTGCACAACGCGCTCACGGCCTGGGCCGAGGCCCACGGCAACCCCTGGGCCCACGTAGAGCTACAGAAGCTGGCCAAGCGAGACGATCTGGGCGCCGAACGATTCCTGTCGGCATTCGAGCGAACCGGCCGGCTGATTACTGGTCTCTCACAACGCCCGGTCTACCGCCCGCGGTACACCGGCAAGCCCAGCGACGTCGTGGCCCAGGCCGAGATGCTGTACCGGCAACACCGCAAGCTGACCCTGGACCAGCTCGCCGAGTTCCATCGCAAGGTCGGCGGCCGGACCAAGCCGGCCCGCATCCAGGCGCTGCTGCTCAGGGCCGGTTGGGCAGTGGACGGCGACTCGTGGGACCAGCTCGTGCCCGCCGAGCACTACTACACCGGCCACCTGTGGCCGCGGTACGACCGCGCCGTCGAGCGCGCGAAGGCTGGTGACGCGCAGGCGTCCGCTCAGTCCAAGAAACTGCTCGCCGCCATCAAGCCCCAGGTGTTCGAGGACATCGACGGGGTCTCGCCCCGCCAGGGCTGGCTCCCGCTCGAACTCGTGTCCCAGTGGCTGTCCGAAACCCTCAACGGTTACTACGGCACGGTCACGTTGACGCGCATGCACGGGCTGGTGGCGCCCACCGGCACCGACTACACGGGCCTGCGCGACTCGGGCCTGTTGGCAGCCGAAGCCCGCTGGTGCATCGGCTGGATCAACCACGACAAGACCGAGTTCCATCCCAAGCGACGACGGGATCAAAACCTCGACGAGATCCGGCTGAAGAAGGCCCGCGAGTGGGAGTCGTCCTTCCGTGCCTGGATCGGCGCCGACGAGGAGCGCCGCGCACGCGTCGAGGAGACCTACAACCGCACCTTCCTGGGGTTTGTGCCTCCCCGCTATCCCACCGAGCCCCTCTCCGTGGGGCGTTGGGCCAAGGATGGTCCGACGCCCCACCCCCACCAGGTCGCCGGCGCCCGAAGGGTCCTGGCCAACCGCGGCGGGCTGATCGCCTTCGACGTGGGCGTGGGCAAGACCTACGCCGCCATCCTGCTGGCCGCCCGGGCCCGTCAAGAGGGCTGGGTCCGGCGCCCCGTCGTGCTGGTCCCCAACTCCATCATCTGGAAATGGGAGGCCGACATCCTGCGGGTGCTTCCCGACTACCGCGTTGCCGTGATCGGCTCCAAACGCACGGTGGTCTCCCGTGGCAAGCGCAAGGGGCTCGTCA
>CAZDDH010000499.1:0-2534 GCA_964504165.1 uncultured Rickettsiales bacterium
GGACGGTACGAAAACTTCTGTAACTGGAGGAAACCATGCGTAGAATTCTGGCAATTTTCTTTGTTCTAACCGTCTGCAGTCTGGCGCTGCCGGCCTGTGAATCCGTTGACAACGTAGCTGCCTGCGAAGCCTGGATCGACTCGGTCGAGTGCGGCACACAGGATTTCAGCACCCTTGTCGACTGTGAGATTTACTCAGCAGATACCTACCCTTGCGACGTGTCGGACTACTTCAATTGTTTGACAGACGAGGGGTCCTGCGACGAGGATTTGGGTGTTTACGACTCCACGGGTTGGGCTTCGTGCGCTGACCTTGCTGCCTGCGATTGATCGAGTCCTTTCTGTTCCCATCCCGCCAAAATTGCGTTAAGAAACCGCATCCAACGCCCTGTTGAGTGAGCCGCGGGAAATTTTCGCCGATGGGGTCACCCTTACGTCCTGGAACGCCGGGCAACCCGTAGCGGTGGACTGGGCAGACTTGTTCTTTAGCGAATATGCGAGTTCGTTGAGTCTCGATCGTTCGACGATCTCCGAATAGTCTACATACTGAATGTATTATGGTGGCGTCAATCCAGCGGCGAGCCTCGATAGTACTTTATTGATAATGAAGCCCAGTGAGACACGGCATGATCGACGGTGCCCACCTTCGCCGGTGTTGGGTGGCCTTCATCACGATTACCTGCGGGTCGCATGATGCTTGGTCGGGAGGGGTAGCCAGGACGGGGGCAGAGACATTGCGGAATCTCACCTATGACTGTAGACGCTGGTCACAGATGGTATCCTGCTGCTGGGAGGGCCTGGAACCTTCACCTGACTGACACGTCGCTGCTGATCGGAGCGGGCGACCCGGTGCAACTCAATCCCGACGGGTCCACGTCGGATATCGGCGCTTACGGGGGGGGCGAAGCGGACCTGTGGGACCTGGACTGGGACGGGTTCGACGAGTACTGGCTACCCGGCGTGTATGATGCGGCGACCTCTACGGGCATGGACTGCGACGACCGCGACGGCAGCGTATATCCGGGGAACGGCTGCTGACGACGAAGGCGACAATTCTGGTGGGCAGACTGGTCATCACTTGTACTCTTTTAAAAAAAAGGCATCCAGGCCGGTGTATGAAGCCTTGGCCACGGCGGGTTTGCCGGAGATCGACATCGCGATTCCTCCTTGTCGGACAGCCTCGCTCTCCGGCCCTGGCTTTTCATTTGGTGCCGGTTGGGATCCCAAAGAGCCCTTCCACCCTGACCATCCCACGCGCACGATTGAGCGGTGATGGATCAGGACCGATGGCTCGTGCCGTGTTGATCTTTGGCCGGTAGCGGATATGGGATGCGACACTTTTTTTGGGGAGGGTCACCGGGGCAATCGCGTCGCTATCCGCGACACAGATAGCGGGTTGGGGGGGGGCACTCTTCGATCTGCGTCACGGTTCACCTTTTTCAGCCAAGAGAACGGCGTAGCGTGCCCCGTACGGCGGGAGTTCGGCTTGCCTCGGCCTTCGTACGAGCCCGGCGCAGGATCTGCCTCTCCGACTGCCCCGATGTGGACAGACGGCTCCAGATCGACTGAATCAGACTCACCTGGTGGCCGTGCCGGGTCAGAAAAATCGACAGATGTCATGGAAATGTTATGGAAATGTCAATATGATGAGCCGTTCGAGCCGTAATAGGACGCCGAATTGACGGGGTCCATGGCGAGTCGCTCTGGGGATCGGGACAACGGGAGAGTTCCATGTCTACCAGCAAGATGGTTCGCGTCTGTATCACCCTGTCCACATACCTGGCCTGTTGCGTATCCGCCAGCGGCGCGAGGGCCGCCAGCGGGGGGCCCGACGGGTACGGGTACTACTGGGTGGACTCCTACGAAGCTGGTGGGCCGGTGTACCAGCTCAACAACGCCAACACATGCACGAACAGCATGACCGACGACGACTATCTGATAGTCAGCCTCGGCTTCACGTTCAACTTCTATGGCGTCGACTACACCGACGTCACGATCACATCCAACGGGATGCTCCACTTCAACGGCTCCACGTACATCTCGTGGACCAACTACTCGCTGCCCTATAGTTCTTACGACATCATCGCCCCGTTCTGGGATGACCTCTATCCACCGGACGGTGGCCGGGTCTGCTACCGTACCACCGGCTCCTCCCCCAACCAGGTCTTCACGGCGGAGTGGGAGGATCTGACCCACTACCCGACCAGCACCGGGGGTGTCACCGTGCAGGCACACCTCTACGAGGCCGACGGTTCCATCGAGTTCCATTACGAAGACACCACCTTTGATGACGCAGCGCTCGACTACGGCGCCAGCGCGACGGTCGGCATCGGCGACCCCATCGACGGCCTCAACATCTCGGTCGATACGGCGGACGTCGAGGACAACCAGACCTCTGGCAGCCCACACTACGCGATCCGCATCACCTCCTGCGCCGACGTCGACGGCGATGGGTACGGGACCTGCAACGGCGACTGCGACGACAACGACGCCAACATCAACCCGGGCGCGACCGAGACCTGCAACGGCATCGAC
>CAZDDH010000500.1:0-2520 GCA_964504165.1 uncultured Rickettsiales bacterium
CGTTGTCCTCCTGGTCGCAGACCTCTGTGGCGTTGGGGTAGGTATCGGCATTGTTGTCGTCGCAGTCTCCGGCGCAAATCGTGTAGCCATCGCTGTCGTCGTCGGTCTGCTCATCGACGAGGCCGTCGCAATCGTCGTCGATACCATTACAGGCCTCGACCGCGCCGGGATAGATGGCCGGATCGGCGTCGTCACAGTCCAACTCGTCGGCGTCGTAGGCGGCCTGGCAATCCAACTCGTTCCCGTCGCGGGCCAGATCCCCATCCGCGTCGAAGTCCTCGTCGACGTCGCCGTCGCAGTCCGTGTCAAAATGGTCGCAGATCTCGGTGGCTCCGGGGTAACGCGTGACATCTGTGTCGTCGCAGTCGCCGTCACACTGGGTGATGCCGTCTCCGTCATTGTCGGTGGTCTCATCCACCACCTCATCGCAATTCTGGTCGATGCCGTCGTTGCAGATCTCCGCAGCACCCGGATAGACGGTGGCGTCGTCGTCGTCGCAATCCCCGTCCAGGCGGGTCCAACCGTCCAGATCGAAGTCGTTACCACCAGCGGCGTACATCAATGCGTTGGTGAGCAAGATGTCGCCGTCGGTGCTGGTCAGCCAGCCATCTATCAGGACCTGATCGGAGACGGGCAACATGTTGAGGCCGACGATCATGCTTGACGAAGGCTGATGCGTGACGACCAGTGGTTCGCCGTTGCTCCACGATGCGACGAGATTTGCGCCGGCCGCGACAGTGCAGTTGGGCCCCTGATGCCAGCTGGAAAAGCCGCCGTCGAAGGTGCCGACGTTGTCCAGAATTACATGGTTGGGCTCGTCCGGTACGAGGGTCAGGTTCATAGCCCCCGAGAAGCTGCCGTTTTGATAGGGCAAATAGCCATCGCTGAGGAATCTGCCGCCAATACCAATACCCGCCCATGACTGGTCCGCGGAGAAGGCCGCCACGACGACGCCGCCGCCGCCGTCGACATAGTCTGCCAGGTTGTCGCCGAAGACCGCATCGTTCAAAAACAACTCAAAGGAGTAGGTGAAGATGGCGTCGTAGGCTTGCATGTCCGCCAGTGAAGGAGTTAGGTAGGCCGTCTGGTAGACGTCCACAGTGGCGAACATGCCCGAGTTGTTCAAATGGTCCTCGAGATCGTAGGTTGCGACCGAATCCGCGGCCATGATGGCTACGTCGACGGCGCCTGCGGGTCTTGTCGCGAGGATCGTGATCGACATGGCAGCAGCTAGACTCGTAAATCGTTTCATCGAAAAATGCACTGGAATCTCCATCAGCCCCGCGACACCTGAATAGGTTGGTCACCAAGGCATGGCGTGGTTTGCCAGTAAAGTTCCCGTGCGGAAAGTTTTGTCGCCAACGATCGGCCTAGTGCGCCGAGGATGCGGGAGAATTCGGGTTCGTATTGCACCCCGGTGAAGCACCGCAGGCCGTGGTCGATGAACCGAAGGGGAGGGGAATCAGCGCCGGAGGCGACGGGTCAGGCCCACGAGCCCCAGTAGGGCTAGCAGCGCCGTTGCGGCCGGCGGGCGAGAGGCGCCGTCCGCGTCGCACGAGCAGTCGTCGTCGTCGTCGCCATCGCCACCGCAGTCGGTGTCGTACTCGTCGATGTAGTTGTCGCAGTCGTTGTCCCGGCCGTCCTCGCAGTCCTCGGCGGTGTCCGGGTTGATGTCCGCGTCTTGGTCGTCGCAGTCCTGGCCGTAATTGCCGCCCTTGTGGCCGTCGCCATCCATGTCATCGAGGTCCGAACCGTCGCAATCCTGGTCGATGCCGTCGTAGGGGACCTCCACGGCGCCGGGGTTGACGTTGGCGTTGAAATCATCGCAGTCCTCGCCGCCGCAGCCGGAGTAACCGTCCAGGTCGTAGTCCATCTCCTCGTCGATGGTGCCGTCGCAGTCATTGTCCGAGCCGTCGCAGACTTCTTCGGCGCCGGGATAGCTCGAAGCGTCCCCGTCGTCGCAGTCGTCCTGGCAAGGGCTGAACCCATCCCCGTCCGCGTCGTCGTCCTCGTCCGTGGCCGCGTTGCAGTCGTTGTCCAGTCCGTCGCAGACCTCGGTGCCTTCCGGGCTGGCCGAGGCTTCTGCATCGTTGCAGTCGCCGCCACACTCCGAGTAGCCATCGCCGTCGTTGTCGACCTCCGTCTCTTCCAGGTCGTCCCCGCAGTCCGAGTCGATGCCGTCGTCGCAGATCTCCACGGCGCCGACATAGATCTCGGGGTTGGTATCGTCGCACTCCGCGCAAGCGATCTGACCGTCGCCGTCCATGTCGTATTCGTAGTTGGCGGGGAAGGAATCGCAGTCGTTGTCCAGCCCGTCGCATAGCTCGGCCGCGCCCGGGTAGGTGTTGGGATCGGCGTCGTCGCAGTCCCCCTCGCAGACGGAGTAGCCGTCCAGGTCGTCATCTAGCCCTTCGTCGACATCCCCGTCGCAGTTGTTGTCGATGCCGTCGCAGATTTCCACCGCGTCGGGGCTGATCAGCGCGCTGCCGTCGTCGCAGTCCGCGCACTCCACCCAGCCGT
>CAZDDH010000501.1:0-2515 GCA_964504165.1 uncultured Rickettsiales bacterium
TCGATGACCCGGATGGTGCGGTGGGTCTCCTCGCCGGGCACCTTGCGGGAGTAGTTGCCCCGGAGTACCTCGACCCACTTCTGGTTGTCGGTGATCCCGGCCAGGTCGTTGAACACGGCCTCGGCGGTCGAGGTGGGGATGTCGTTGATGCGGACGAGGGCATCTATCAGCAGGGGCTGGAACAGCACCTCGTTCTCGCGGGCACGGAGGCTGGGGTGCTCGTGGGGGTGGATGTGCCGGTAGCCGTACTCCGAGGTGAGTGCGTCGAGGATGGGCTTCTCGACCAAGGTGTACTCGTTGGGGGTGGCCGGGGATGTCACGGCGTCACCCTGACCTCGCCAGTGAGGAGGTCTTGGAGGAGACCGGCCTTCACTTTCTCCAATTGGTGGAGTTGATCAACGCTTCGGCCATCGGATTCGTCTACCGCGTCGAGCCGTGACACAGCCTCAACCTGTTCATGAAGCGGGGGCACCGGGATTTCGAAGTGTTTGATCCACCCGACGTTGAGGTTCGGCTGGGCTCCCCCAGCTTTCAAGTCCTCGACCCGTCGCTTACCCTGCGGCGAATTCATCCAGTAGCAGAGGTACTTCGAGTCGATCTTCCCGGTGTCGGGTCGAAGAATGAGTGTTGTGAAACACTGGGCTCTTTCGAAACGATTCGGCACTATTGCAGCCATCCCGATATTGGCTCCTGTCCGCGTGACGAGTACGTCGCCGGCCCTCAGTCGCTTCGATGCGTTCGCTTCATCGAATTCCTCCGAGATGTACAGGATTTCAGACAGATCCCAATGGCCTTCTCGGATATTGAAACTCCGCAACAACGGCACCCCCTTATCTCGATAGGCATGGGTCGTGGAGCTGGCGATTCCGACACCGATCCATTCACAGACATCCAACATCGACTCCCCAGGGCTAGCCTGGTCTTCCCCGTTGAACAAAACGTGGAGCAGCCCTTCCTTCACCCGCCGGGTCTGGTCGATGACCCCCTGGGTCGCTTGGATGGCCTCGTCCACCGAGGAGAGGATGGCGGCGATTTTCTTTTGCTCGGGGAGGGGTGGGAGGTGAAGTGCCAGCGACTCGAATTGGGAAATGCTGAGCGTTCGGTTCCGGTCAGCCGATCCCGGAGAAGCTATCTGGAGCAGATTGAGTCCAGGTCCAACTGTAAAAAAGTACTGAAGAAAGGTGATGTCCACCTCTCCAGGGTTCCCGAAGTAGGGCAGGAAACGGTTCGACGCGACACACCCGTGGTCGGCGTCCGACACCACCGCGACGGCTCCTTCCCACGCCTTGATGTTGCTGATGAACAGGCATCTTGGTTTGACCCGGAAGAATCTCAGCTTCCCGAGATCCGTTCCTCGCTTGGGGGGATAGTGAAAGAGCCCCTTCCCGAAGGACCGTACCCCGACGCTAGTGTAGGTGGCTTCCGGTGCGATCTGGATCATCGTGCGGTCCAGCTGGAGGAAGTCTCGAATTCGGCGTAGTCTCCACCCCTCCGGCACATCAGTCCGCATAGCCAAGCTCCTTCAGGAAACCGACCATCCTGGCCTCAGCCTTGTCCCGCTTCTCCACCAGCCCCTGGAGCTTCGCCACCTCAGCCTTCACGTCGATGGGCGGCGGCGGCGGATCGGTCTGCACGTACCGGGTGAGGTTGAGGTTGTGGTCATTCTCCCTGATCTCGTCCAGACCAACGACCCGGCAGAACAGCTCTTGGTCCTCGTACCCGTGGACCGCCTCGGCCAACCTCGCCACGTTGTCGTCGGACAGGGTGTTCTGGTTCTTCCCTTCCACGATGTCCTTGTCCCCGTTGACGATCAGCACCTTGTCCTTGCGGGCAGCGGGCTTCTTCCGGTTGATAACCAGCACCACCGCCGGAATACCCGTCCCGTAGAACAGATTTTGCCCCAGCCCGACCACGGCCTCGATCAGGTCGTCCTCCAAGAACCCCTTCCTGATCTTCCCTTCAGCCCCACCCCGGAACAGGACCCCGTGGGGGCAGACTACCGCCATGCGGCCCGTGGATTTCACCGAGGCGACCATGTGTTGGACAAAGGCCAGATCCCCGTAGCTCTTGGGCGGACACCCGTAGGCGTCCCGTCCGAAGGGGTCACCCTTCGACCAGACCGGATGCCCCCAGTTCTTCAAGCTGAACGGAGGGTTCGCCAGCACCAGGTCAAACCGCTTGATGACCTTCTCGCTGGACAGATGCTTGGGGTCGAGCAGGGTGTCTCCACGCTCGATGAACAGGTCGTCAATGTCGTGCAGGAACAAGGCCATCTTGCAGATCGCCCAGGTGTTGAGGTTCTTCTCTTGGCCGAACAGGGTAAGCGACTGAGCGTTGAGCCCGTTGCGCTCCATGTAGTGGGTGGCCTCCAGCAACATGCCGCCGCTACCCGCCGTGGGATCGTAGACGGTCATGCCCTCCTCGGGCCGAAGGATCTCCACCATCAGCTTCACGACCTGCTTGGGCGTGTAGAACTCCCCTCCCTTCTTGCCGGCGTCGTCCGCGAATTTGGCGA
>CAZDDH010000502.1:0-2502 GCA_964504165.1 uncultured Rickettsiales bacterium
CCGTTCACGAGTCCAGCGGACCGGAATCCGGTCTGGGTGTCCGGATTCCGGACGCCAGCAGCACCCCCGCTTCATTCCTTTCGAGCTGCTTTCTCGATCGCCTGCTTCCCAATATTCCAGGGCACGGCCACGCACTTGATGCGGACCGGGAACTTACGCACTCCGACCAGGGCCATCAGATCCCCCAAACCGGGATGCATCGACGGCCAGCCAGCCAGCCAGCCTTGAGCCCTCCCGATAGTGCCAGCGCCTCCTCGAACATCTTTCCCTCCAGGAGTTGGGCGAGGATCGACCTGGAAGACGTGTCAAGCCTGCACCGAACGGGAGGGAAGGTGTCTCTAATCCAGCAACTACACCGACTCTCAACGAATGGAGAACAATCATGGCGCTAAACAATCTGGGGCATTCCGTGAACATCAAGGACGCCGGTTTCGACGAGGTCCTCGCACGCACCACGGCCGCGCTGGCGGACGAAGGGTTCGGGGTCATCACGACCATCGACGTGAAAGCCACGATGAAGGCCAAGCTAGACGAGGAGTTCAGGCCGTATCACATCCTCGGAGCCTGCAATCCCCGCTTTGCACACACGGCCCTGTCCGCGGAGGCCGCCGTGGGGCTGTTGATGCCGTGCAACGTCATCGTCTATGCCGAGCACGACGGCTCCACGACCGTCTCTCTGGCCCGGCCCGCCGAACTCTTCAAGCTCGTCGACGTTCCGGGGATGGAGCCGCTGATGAAGGAAATCGACGGAGCCATCGCCCGGGTGGCCGCCTCCCTGTAGCTCCCCCTGTAGCTCGCATGGTTCGATTGACGCCCTGCCGGGGACCCAACACAATGAAACATGACCAAAATCCAGCTGCTGGTGTTCCTTGGTTCTCTGGCCCTCGGTCCGTGGATGTTCGGTTGCGATACCGACAACGGAGATGAGGCCGACGACGACGATGCCGTGGACGATGACACCGGTGACGATGATACCGGCGATGATGACACCGGCGATGACGATATCTGCGTGGATTCCTCGGCCTACGATTTCATCGCCGAGTGGCAGTCAGAGACCAATACCAACTTCTGGGAAGAGGAATACGACGTCCGCATGGACCTGCGGGAGGACTGTTCCTATAACTGGCACATCACGTTTTTGGATACCGGCGCCTTCATGGAGGAGACCGCCGGCTGCAACTTCCACGAGTACCACTCCGGCACCTGGCTGACGTCAGAAGCCGAGCTTCTCCTGTCCCCCGTCGAAGCCACCTTGGAGACCACCGACTGCCCCAACGAGGCCTACAACGAAGATCCTCATGAACCGTCGGATATCATGGAACTGTATGGGATCTCGACCGAGTCGTGGACTATCGAATACAGCTGGCAGGACACCGAGCTGACAATCACCGAGCAGGAGCCAGGGGCGGACCCCTGGCTGACCCACGTTTTCCAAGCCGTGGAGTGACCCCGCTCGGGGTGATTCAGTGCAGTTGGACCTCGATCTTGCGCGGTCTGGCCGCCTCGGCTAGCGGCAGAGATACGGTCAATACCCCATCACTCAGCCTGGCTTCGATGGCCTCGCTGTCGATGTCCTCGTGGATGTTGAACCGGCGCATGTAGCCGCCGATCTCGTACTCACGCTGGACGAGCCGCAGTTCTTCGGAAACCTCGGGCACTTTGCCCACCAGCGTCAGCACACCGTCCCGCAGGTCGATGTCCAGACCCTCACGCTGGACGCCCGGCACGTCCGCCACCAGCGTGATCTCCTCGTCCGTCGAATAGATGTCCACCTGCGGCTGGTAGAACCGTCCGGCAAAGGTAGGCTCCCCGTCGCTCTCGACGACGGCCTGCTTGTCCTTGACCTCGATCTCATTGCGTTCTTGGGTTGTCATGGCTCTGTCCTCCTCAATGGGTCTGCACGGCGACCTTGCGGGGGCCGCTGTCGGCGAGCTGGGGAATGATGATCTCGAGCACGCCGTCGCTGTAGGACGCGGTCACCTTCTCCGCATCGAGAGTGTCCGGCAGCGCAAAGGCGCGGCTGAAGCTGCCCCGGTTGCGTTCCCGGCGGTGGTAGCGCTGGCCCTCGGCCTGCGGTTCCTCCACCCGTTCACCCTTCACGACCACCTCGTTGCGAGACACCGTGATATCCAGCGTCGCGGGATCGATGCCAGGGAGCTCGGCGTGGATGTGATACCCGTCCTCGCCGTCGTAGATGTTGATGGGCGGAAACACACTAGATCGATGGCCGATTGCCCGCTGATACAGGCTGTCCACTTCCCGCTGTACGCGCCACATGTCGTTGAATACCGAATCGCCAAATCCTCTGTTAAATCTGAGCATTAGACGCACTCCTTCCTGACGTATCCACGTCTGTTTTTGTCACCGTGGATGTTTCATGTTTCAAGTTCACCAATAATCACCGCCCCCTGGGCGTCAACCTTTCGCGGCACAAAAAACACGGATGGAGGCGACACTCCCGTCATACGGAGGATCGGCTGAGCGACTTTCTGACCTGCGTGA
>CAZDDH010000503.1:0-2464 GCA_964504165.1 uncultured Rickettsiales bacterium
CTCACCGGCGACTGGCGCTCCAGCCGCCCGGTGTGGGTCTACGCGGGCAAGGACAAGGGCTGCATCGCCTGCGGCGTGTGCACCATCTATTGCCCTGAGGGCTGCCTCAAGATGGTCCCCATCGAGCAGACCGAACGTGGCCTCAAGCAGCTCGAGTTCTTCAAGCCCGAGCACCTGGAGCTGGGCTCCCTGGTTCCGATGGCAGACATGGACTACTGCAAGGGTTGCGGCATTTGCGCCAACGAATGCTGGACCGGTTGCATCTCCATGGTGGCGGAGGAAGGCTGATGGGTACACGCAAAGGTATCGAAGTTTCCATCGCATTGGCCGACGTGGTCGGGATGTGCGATCCCGACGTGATCGCGGCCTATCCGATCACCCCCCAGACCCACATCGTCGAGCACCTCTCCGAGCTGGTGGCCGACGGTGAGGTGGACGCCGAGTTCATCCCCGTGGAGTCGGAGCACGCTGCCATGAGCGCCTGCTGCGGTTCGTCGGCGGCCGGAGCCCGCACCTACACGGCGACCAGCTCCCAGGGCCTGCTGTTGATGAGCGAGATCCTGTACATGCCGGCTCCGCTGCGCATGCCCATCGTGATGACGGTGGTCAACCGCTCCATCTCCGCGCCTATCAGCATCTGGAACGACCACTCGGACATCATGACCCAGCGGGATATCGGCTGGATCCAGACCTTCGCCGAGAACGGTCAGGAGGTGGTGGATCTGACGCTGCATGCGTTCAAGGTCGCCGAGGACAAGCGGGTCTCGTTGCCGATCATCGTGAACCTGGACGGGTTCATCATCAGCCACGTGATCGAGCCGATCATCGTCCCGGATCGTGATGAGGTGAAGGCCTTCTTGCCCGGCTTCGAGCCGCGGCAGCGACTGGACGTGGACAACCCGATGATGATCGGCGGCGTGGGCGTGCCGGACATCTACACCGAAGCGCGTTACACCTCCGAGGTGGCGCTGCGTAACTCCTACGACGCCATCGTCGACGGATTCAACGACCTGGAGAAGGCCTTCGGCCGCTCCTACAAGCCCATCGAGACGTACAAGGCCGACGACGCCGACGTGCTGTTCCTGACCATGGGTGGCATCTCCGAGACCTGCATGACCTGGGTCGATGCCGCCCGAGCAGACGGAGCATCGGTGGGCATCGTGCGGCCCCGCCTGTGGCGGCCCTTCCCGTCCGAAGATTTCATGAACGCCGTCAAGGGCGCCAAGGCGTTGATCGTGTGCGACCGCGCACTGGCCCTGGGTGCGTCGGGCAACCCCGTCGCCCACGAAGTCAAATCGGTGATGTTCAACGAGCCGGTCCGGCCCAAGGTGCTCGAGTATGTCGTCGGGCTCGGCGGCCGGGACGTGTTCCCCGAGGACTTCCAGACCATGTACGACAAGGCTGTCGAGGTGCTGGGTGGAGCGGAGATTCCACCCCCGACGGTCCTCCAGATTCGCGAGCAGGAGGACGCATCATGACCATCGAACATCAAAACGTATACTCCGCGCGCCTTCTCCCCGAGAAGGACACCTTCTGCCCCGGACACCGTGCGTGCCAGGGCTGCGCCGAAGCGCTGGCCGTGCGGCTGGTGCACAAAGCGCTGGGGCGCAACACCATCGTGTGCTCCGCCACCGGCTGCATGGAGATCATCTCCTCGTCCTATCCGGACAGCGCCTGGGACATCCCCTGGCTGCATGTGGCCTTCGAGAACTCCGCAACGGTGTGCTCCGGCGTCGAGGCCGGTTACAAGGCTCTCGTCCGCAAGGGCAAGATGCCTGACCGTCACATCAACTTCGTGGGCATGGGTGGCGACGGCGCCACCGCGGACATCGGCCTGCAGTTCGTGTCCGGCGCCATGGAGCGCGGCCACGACATGATCTACGTCTGCTACGACAACGAGGCGTACATGAATACGGGGATCCAGCGCTCCAGCTCGACCCCCTTCGGGGCCTCCACGACCACCAGCCCCGCGGGCAAGGTCTCCAAGGGGCAGGACACCTGGAAGAAGCCGCTCATGGAGATCATGGCGGCCCACCGGATCCCGTACGCCGCCACGGCCAGCCCGTCGTACCCCTTCGATCTGATGGAGAAGGTCAAGAAGGCGGCCGCCGTGCGTGGCCCATCCTTCCTGCAGGTGTACTCCTGCTGCCCCACCGGCTGGCGTATGGCCTCTGACAAGGCCATCGAAGTGGGCCGGCTGGCCGTGCAGACGACGGCCTTCCCGATTTACGAGATCGAGTACGGCAAGAAGCTGACCGTCAACATCAAGCCGGATGAGCTGCGACCGCTGAAGGACTACACCAGCCTGCAGGGCCGCTTCCGTCATCTGACCGACGACGACCTCACCGATATCGAGGGCCGTCTGCACGACGAGTGGGACTATCTACTGGCCCGCGAGAAAGCCGGGGTGTGAGCATGGAAGAAGCACAGGTAGACGCGATCCTGGATCGGTACGGCAAGGAGG
>CAZDDH010000504.1:0-2463 GCA_964504165.1 uncultured Rickettsiales bacterium
TGGCTCACCCCTACATCTTGTGGCAGGAGGCGCTAACCGTCTACCCCCCTTTTCATATTATCGCTTCCAGGGTCACTACGCCAGTTCGGCACGCATGCACGCGTCCGATCGTGCTTACGTAGGCCTTTGTGCTAATCAACGGCGTCGAAGTTCGTTCGGTGCAAAGAACCCGCGTCATCCGCAATCCAGCGTCCAGTAATCCCCTGAGCGTTCTTCTTCACGTCCAGCATCGCTCCCGGAGCAACGTGGGGCAATCACCGACCTGTTACGCTGAACCGATCATCTCCGCTCCGATCCTCGTCCTCGCAACACGGCGTACGCAGCCCGCAGTCGGGAATCGTTGCCCAGGCCGTGACGCAGGGCGTCCACGATCCGATTTCGGAACGCTCTGGGGAGTTGGGAAAGATGCGGGCGACGGTGATGGCCCCGATCCATGCGTTCGAGGAGGCGAAACGTGGTTTTTCCACACCGGAACACGTCTCCTTCTCGGACAATCGCGCTGTCAGCTGGCTCGCCGTTGAGCAAAGTGCCGCAACCTTTGCTGTAGTTCAGCAGGATGATCATCCCGTCGTCGCGCTGCATCACAACGGTGTGGAGATCGTCGAGATCGCCGTCTTCCACATGCAAGGTCGAATCGATGTTCCGGCCGATGGTCACGTGCTGTTCGTCCGTGACGATACGTCGGATTTCGTTGCCTTCCTGGCAAATCTCAAACTTGAGCGCATATGACATGGGTCCTCCTCAACCGTGCCCTCACACGGTCCCTGTCACTCGAGAAAACTGCGTAACCAACTCAGCGCGCTGGCTTCATCCTTGAACACCTTCTTGGCGCAATCCTGCCGATAGAGTCCCAGGTAATAATTGCTTATCAACAGGGTGTCTGCCCCTCCCACGACCACGCCGACTGCCGCGGGGGAACGATCATTGACCCGACGTTCGTCGGCAGATTTCATAACGCCGTACTTCACGTTGCTGATGTCCACGAGCTGGGGGATCGCCCAGAAACGATTCCCGCAGATCTGTTGGGCCGCAATCTGCATCTCTGAGATATCTCCAGGCCCGACCTGGCTGCCTGGATGCATGACCACTCGGAGGATTCCGTCGCTTCCCATCCAGATCTTTGCCTTGCTCGTCACGATCGCGATTGTCTTTGATACGACGGTCTCGTCGACACGGACGTTCCTTTTCATGAACCACCCTCAGGTGCAGTTTGGGGATCCCGTTGTACGCACGGCACAAAGACAAGTTTGGCAGCGATCCGGGTATTCTCATATGCGTAATTATTACGTAGTTTTTGCGTAGCCTTTCCATCCAATCCATCCCCACTGTCGTGGAGTTGTAGTCTCCGTCAATCCGTATGCCTTTGTGGATTCCGACGATCTCGTATCCGGGAGTATTGCATGGCATAATCGTCCTTCCATTGGACGAGACGCTCTTGACGAGGAAACGCACATCGCGTCATCATCTTTTTAAGTATTCAGTGTGTCGGGTGGGTAGTCGTCAAATCTGAACCGAGTATTCCTGGGGCCCGCGTCCTGGCGACCCCCTTGTCGAGTGCGCCCCCCCCGCCTACTCGGCAAGGTCAGGTGCGCGGGCCACCATTTTTCTGTCTCTCATCGTCTGCGGATGTCGATCGCGGAGAGGTACGCGGCGAGATTGACCTTTTTTACCGACGATCCCCAACTTGTTGCGAATATTCTGCCTGTGCACGTCCACACTCCGTGAGGAGATGCCCAGCATGGCTCCAATCTCCTTGGAAGATAGCCCACCGCGGATGGCATTGCAGATCTCGATCTCCCTCAACGTCAGATCCCATCCCTTCCTCGCGACATGAGCACTGGATGGAGACGTCAGCCTCGTCAGGTCATTGACAATGAGGTCGACGAGACGGCGGTCACGGCCCTCGAGCCGGGCACGTAGCTTCGACAGCGCGGGCTCGATCAATCGTTCCACGTTCTGCTGGACTCGATCTTCGATAGCGTCTCTATCCGATCGAACTCGATCCAACAGCTCGTTGAGCGCTGCCTTCTTCTGTTCCAGGGTGGAGGTGATGGTCTTGAGCTCGGAGCGGCTGATGGCCAGCGCTATCTCCATTCCTCGGAGTTCGGATAGATCGTGGACGATGCCGACAATCGTGTGGTGTGGCCCCAGAACAAGGGTGCCGATGGACATATGAACGGGGAACTCGGTGCCGTCCTTTTTGCGGTGGATTCCGTGGATCCCACGCTCGACGATCAGATGTGACCCGTCCATTGCCCGGCGTTCGGAAACAGTCCGTTGGACGGACTGAAGCACCCGTGTCGGTTGGGTGGTCAGCTCATCGAGCCGCCTCGTCACCAGATCCGCGCCGGAATATCCGTACAGCTCGGATGCCTTGGCATTGTGGTCAACAACGGTGTGCGTCTTGCCGGTAGCGTCCCAAGCAGTGGTGTAAGAGCGTCGCCCGGTTAACCCCGGCGTCGG
>CAZDDH010000505.1:0-2451 GCA_964504165.1 uncultured Rickettsiales bacterium
CGTTGAACTGGAACTCGGGGTAGGCGTAGCGGTCGAACAGCTGCCCGTCGTCCGCCGACACGCCGTTGCTGTAGTCGTACAGGCCGTCGGAGTAGTTGACCCCCGCGTCCACCGACACGCGGGCACCGCCCCGTGGGTTGATGGCGAAGTGGGGATTGCGGAAGGCGGTCTCCGAGAACGAGGCCACCGCCCAGCTGAGTGTGTTCATCTGGTGGTAGCTGACCGGATCGGACCCCTTCCCCGAATCCGAGCTGGTCCAGGTGAGCCCGTACTGGAAATGGCTGAATCCCAGCTCCATGTTGTAGTTGATGGGGATCTGGAAGCCGCCCCATCCGGCGAACACGTTCTGCGCCCCCTTGAACTCACCGAGGAAAGCGTCGTCCGTGGTGGCCACGTCCTCGTCGAGGTCGTACAGGTAGGCGTAGTCCACCTTGATCTGCCGGACATACCCGCCGATCGTGATGTCCGGGGCGAACTTGTTGAAGGTCAAGGAGCCGTAGAGCAGCGTGTCCTCGCCGAAGATGCCGATCATGAAACCATCGACATTGGACAGGAAGTCCGAACCCCACAGCTGGACTCCGCCGCTGACACCGACATGGGAGCGGGACACGTTCTGGACCATGACCATCGGGATGGCCATCGGCGGCCGGATGTACTTGCCTCCGGTGGGGACCAAGGTGGTGCTGTCAGCGTAGGACGGGAACTCCTCCTGCACGCCGAGGTTGACGTCGTCGAGGTTGATGGCCAGCGCGGTGTCGTCCACCACGTGGTTGTGGAAGTCGTCCTTGTTCAGCCCGTACGGCTTCCAGCCGTAGGCCGTGTAGTAGCTGTACAGCAGGTTGCCCTTGGGGGTGATGGAGGGGGTGAAGGCGCCGTAGACCACATTGGTGATCTGGACCAGCGCCGCCTGTTCCATCTCCTCCTCGGTTGCCTTGGCCTCGCAGATCTCCGGGGTGTGATCCCGGACGACCAGCAGGGCCTCGGGGGCGCCGGCCAGGCGGGTGTCACACTCGGTGTTGCCGCAGCAACCCACCTTGTCCTCGGCGGCCTCCTCGGCTTCCGCGGGAAGATCTTCGCCCTCCGCCAGCAGGCTGATCTCCGCGTCGAGGTTGTAGCGGAAGATGTTGAAGATGCCGCCCACCCGGTCGCTGGAGAAGTAGATCATCCCGTCGTCGGCCCAGTAGGGATCCCGGTCCTCGTAGCGGTCATGGGTGATGGGGCGCAGGTCGGTCCCGTCGGCGTTCATGATCCACAGGTCGGACATGTTGTGACGGAAGGCGCCGAACACCAGCTGGCTGCCGTCGGGGGACCAGTCCACCATCTCCAGCTCGGTCTGGTCGTCCCAGGGGGTGAGCTGGATCCGGCTCTCGCCGGTCGGGGTCGTGTCGTCGACCTTGATTTTGTAGAGGATCTGGTTGCCGTCAGCGAAGGCGATATAGGCGATCCAATCACCGTCCGGAGACCACGCCGGATCCTGAGAACGCAGGGCACCGGGAATATGATGTGACAGCTCCAAATTGAGTTCACCGTCGTCGTTCTCGACGACTTCGGTGACGCACAGGTCGTACCAGATGTACCCCCGCGGGTAGGTGAAGGCCTTGGCCTTGAACGCAGCGTTGGAGATCTGGTGTTCGCGGCACTGGGCCACGAAGCGGGTGCCGTCCGGAGACCAGTCGAACTGGCCGGAGCCGGAGGCCGAGGCGACGGTCCCCTGTTGCCGGCCGGTCTTCACCTTGGCCTTGCCCAGCTCCTGGATCAGCTCCTCGTCTTCCTCGTCGTCCAGATAGGCTCCCCGGATGGGCATCCAGGTCTCCTCGTCGATCTCCCGGACGGTGAGGGCGTCGCCGCGCAGGTCGAAGTCCGAATAGTATCGGCCGTCCGGGCTGTACCGCGGGAACATGCGCATCCAGCCGTCGGCGTCCCTCCCCCGCACCTGCTCCACGTGGCGCTTCGCATCCCACTCCTTGCGCTTTTCGTCGCCAATGGGCCGCTCCCACGCAGGCGGCGTGTAGCGCAGCTGGGCGCCGATGGCCGGCTCGGCCATCACGTCATCTTGGACCCGCGTGTACTTGGCCGTGGCCCAGTCGATCCAGCCCTGGCGGAGCTCGTCGATGCTGACGTTGAGGGTGTCCTCGACGACCTTGTCGAAGTTGGCCGTCCAGCCGTTCTCCCGCTTGGTCTTGGCAAAGGACTGATAGACGCCCTCTCCGTACTGCTCTTCGAGATATATGGCAAAGGCATACCCGGAGTTGTAGTGACGCTCGCCATCCAGGGCAGCGTTGCGGCCGTAGTAGTCTTCCCAGTCCGCCTTGCCCAGCAGCGTGCCTTCGAGGATATCGGCCCGCATCCACATGTCGCGGTTGCTGTTCCAGGTGTTGATGCCGGCCTCTTCCGAGGTGTACCCCCTGGTTGCATAACCAGTGAGCGGTTTATATAAGGTGCGGCGCCTCT
>CAZDDH010000506.1:0-2384 GCA_964504165.1 uncultured Rickettsiales bacterium
AGGGCGCCATCATCGAGCCCATCTTCATGAGCTCGTCCCAGGCCTACCGCGACTCGGACGAGATGGCGGCGGCGCTGGCCTACAAGATCCCCACCTGGTGCTACTCCCGCATCGCCAACCCGTCCACGTACTACTACGAGTGGACCCTGGCTCTGCTCGAAGGCTACGGCTTCGACGGCGAGACCTCGGCCTGCTCCACGTCATCGGGGATGGCGGCGATCATGACCGCGGTCCAGCCGTTTTTGGTCTTCGAGCGGCCCAACGTCTTCGAGCCGCGCAACTTCGTGGCCACGGCCCAGTGTTACGGCGGCACGTTCCAGCAGTTCAACGTGCGCCTGATGCAAGAACGCAACATCGAATGCCGCTGGGTGCAGGACCCCACCAACATCGAGGAGTGGGCCTCCAAGATCGACGAGAACACCCGCTTCCTGTACGGCGAACTGCCCAGCAATCCCCAGCAGGGATTCTTCGACATCCCCCAGGTGGCGGACCTGGCCCATAGCCACGATCTGCCGTTGATCGTCGACTCCACCGTGGCCACGCCGGCGTTGCTGCGGCCCATCAGCCTGGGGGCGGACATCGTGGTGCAGTCCGCCACCAAGACCCTGACCTCCAGCGGCTTTGGTGTGTGCGGCGCCGTCATCGCCCGCAAGGGCCTGACCACCAATATCAATGACGACATGCTCAAGCAGGACTTCTCGCTGTACATCAAGTACCTGCCCAACCGCGACTACGGCCCCAACCTGCACCCCATGCAGGCGGTGATGACGCTCAACGACATGCGGACCCTGCGCTCCAAGATGGACCTGATGAGCCGCAACACCATGAAGGTCGCCAAGTTCTTGCAGACACAACCGCAGGTGGAGAGCGTGCAGTACCTGGGCCTGGATGATCACCCGCTCCACGACCTGGCCAGCAAGTACATGTGGCTGGTGGACTCGGAGTTCGACGACCGTTACGGCGGCAGCCGGGTCAACCGTTACGGGCACCTGATGTCATTTTGCGTCAAGGGCGGGCCGGAGAAGACGCGGAAGTTCTTCGACAAGCTGGAGCGCATCTGGCGGGCCACCGACCTGGGCCGCATCAAGAGCGTGGCGACCATCCCGGCCATCTCGACCCACCAGCAGCAGGGCGAAGCGGGCCGCGAGCTGGCCAACATCCCGCCCAACATGGTGCGCTTGAACGTGGGCGCCGAGCACCCGGACGACACCATCGCCGACCTGGAACAGGCCCTACACCACGCCCGCTGAGGGCTACCTGCGGTTCCGGCGCAGGGCGAACAACGCCAGCAACGCTAGCGCTCCCATCGATCCTGGGCGGGCCTGGCTCGATACCACACAGTTGCAGGCGCCGAGTGCGGGATCCCCGTCGTCGTCGGCCGCATCGTCATCCCCGGCCGAGTCGTCGTCGTCCCCGCCGTCGCAGTCCGGGTCCTCTTCGTCGACGAAGCCATCACAGTCGTTGTCCCACATGTCGAAGCAGAACTCGTCGTTGCCCGGGTAGATCTGGTCGTTGGTGTCGTCGCAGTCGTCCCCATCCGGGCCACCGGCGGAGCCGTCGCCGTCCAGGTCATTCAGGTCCTCGCCGTCGCAGTCCTGATCGATGCCGTCGTAGCTGATCTCTTCGGCCCCGGGGTGGATGTCCGGGTCCGTGTCGTCACAGTCCTCTGCGTTGACGCCGTCATCACAGGAAGTGTAGCCGTCGCCGTCTTGGTCGAAGCCCTCATCCACTTCGTCGTTACAGTCGTTGTCGAGTCCGTCGCAGATCTCCGTGTTGCCCTCGAATATCTGGTCGTTGTCGTCGTCGCAATCCCCGCCGCAGATGGACTGGCCGTCCAGATCCATGTCCATCATCTCGTCGGTGGCGGGATCGCAGTCATTGTCCAGGCCGTCGCAGATCTCCTCGGCGCCGGGATATACGGCGGCCGAGGTATCGTCACAGTCCCCTTCACACTCGGCGAGCCCGTCCCCGTCGTCGTCGAGCTCTTCGGCCAGGTCGTACCCGCAGTCCTGGTCCACGCCGTCACAGGGATCGTTGGCCCCCGGGTAGATGGAGGCGTCGGCTTCGTCGCAGTCGCCGTCGCAGACAGACCAGCCGTCGCCGTCGTCGTCCATCCCGTCATCGGCGGTGCCGTTGCAGTCGTTGTCCAGCGTGTCACAGACCTCGATCCCGCCCGGATAGACGGTGGGCTGGTTGTCGTCACAGTCCCCGTCGCAGACGGTGTAGCCGTCGCCGTCGTTGTCGATGAGGTCGTTGGCGATGCCGTCGCAGTCGTTGTCCAGCCCGTCGCATAGCTCGGCCGCGCCGGGGTAGGAGTTGGCGTCGGAGGCGTCGCACTCGCCGTCGCACAAGGTCCATCCGAAGAGCTCCGCGGGCAGCGCCAC
>CAZDDH010000507.1:0-2311 GCA_964504165.1 uncultured Rickettsiales bacterium
GCAGCACCGGGATAGGCAATACGGACGGTGAAAGACGCGATTTTGGGTCGGGGACGAGGTAGATGAGGTGCTCGGCCTCGAACTCGGCGCAGATGATTACCTTGCAAAACCGCTATCGCCTCGGCTGCTGCTATCACGACTGAAGGCACTGATGCGCCGGCCACCATTGTCCGCTCCTCGTGGATTGATAAGAAACGGTGCGCTCGTCATCGACCCGCAAAGGCGTAGAGTCGAACTCGATGGTGTGGTGATACAGCTGACAACCTCCGAGTTCGATCTGCTCTGTCTGCTGGGCAGACGGATGGGAGAGGTTGTCACGCGTGAAGAGATTTACAGGGAACTCCGTGGCCTGGGATACAACGGGGTGGACCGGACAGTGGACGTGAGAATCTCCCGATTGAGGCGCCACCTGGACGACGATCCAACCGATCCATCCTGGATCCTGACCGTGTACGGCGTCGGTTACCAACTCGCGCGTGCACGATGAAACGCGTATTCCTCCGCACGTGGTTCGTGGCGCTGGCACTGTTCTTCATCCTCCTTGGAGCCGCAGAATTCCTGTGGATAGAATTCCCGACACACGAAGAGACTGCGTACTACCAGCAATTCAGGTTGGGGGGGTACCGCTATGCGCTTGAAGCTCTGGAACAAAGGGATAACTCCCCAGACGCCTTGGCAGAGTTGGAGGAACGTTACGGTGTCGGCGCGATATTGATCCCGGTCGAAGAGCTACCGGAGCACGTTGCCAATCAGTTTGTTCACAGTTTCAGCGCTTGGGAGGAGACCGACGCCGGAGAGTTTGAATTCGTGAAGACACACGTTGACGGCGTGGCATTGCGGCTGGGGCCCTTCAATTCCTACCCGAGTTTGCCAAACACGCGCAAGATCGCCGTGATCGCGATCGTCGCGCTCATCTATGGGGTCGCCTTCTGGTGGACCCTGCGGCCCCTGCACAGGAGCCAGCGTGCAGTTGTCGATGCGGCAACACGTCTCGGTGGAGGTGACCTTTCTGCCCGGATACAGAGTAAGGACATGACCGCCGCCCCCGCAATGGCCACGGCTTTCAACGATATGGCACGGCGCATCGACATGCTGGTCCGCAATCAGACGGAGATCCTACAAGTCGCGTCTCACGAACTGCGAACACCCATCGCAAGATTGCGTATGGGCATCTTTGGCCTGGTGGGGGACCAGGCAGAACAGGACGGCCGCCTCGACGAATTGGAAAATGACCTCGTGGAACTGGACGATCTCGTGGATGAAGTCCTCACCCATGCACGGCTCGGTTGGGATCCGGAGGCGAGGCCGACAGACTCCCTGAGGCTGGCCTCCTTGGTAGATACCGTCCTGGAAGATTTTAGACCAATGGCGGAGCAGATCGAATTGCGGATGGAAACAAGGATCTGGGAGTTGCCGCCGGTGGTCGGGGTTCCTCATCTCCTCCAGCGGGCGCTACGGAACGTCGTCGCGAACGCCATGAGATATTCACGGTCGGTCATTATCGTGGATGCATGGGTCGAGGATGAACAGGTGTTTTTGACGGTCGACGACGACGGACCGGGGATCGCCGTCGAGCATCGGGAGCGAGCGCTGCTTCCTTTCACCCGTCTCGACGAAAACAGTCACCACGGGATGGGGCTGGCCATCGTCCAACGTGTGCTCACTTGGCACGGGGGTACGACCCGCATCGAACAGTCAGCATCGGGAGGGTGCCGCGTGCTGTTGCGCTGGCCCGTTGACGTTCCGGAGCCCGGACCGGCATCAAAACCTACTTGATCCCAAGAACGTCCTTGAGCAACGCCTCGTATTCTCCGTAATCCTCGTGGGTAGGATACCGATCCAACAGCGTCTGCCACCGCGCAGCGGCCTCGGCGGGGCGGCCCAGCCGCTTGTGGGCCAAGGCGTAGATGTGGAGGGTGCGGACGCCGGCGTCGGGGCGGTCCTCTTCGGGTAGCAACTCCACCTCGGCCAGCGCCAGGTCCAGGTGCTGGAATCCGACGTCGACGTAGGCCGGGCCCAGGGAGGCGAGGGTCGGGGTCATCTCGAAGTTGAGGTCGCCGTAGTAATCCGGCCGGCCGCAAAAGATGAACTCGGCCAGGTCCGCGGCGACGCGGGCCGGGGTGGCAAAATCGTAGCTGCCCGCTTCCCCCAGGTTGGCGGCCTCCGCCAGTTCCGCGTCTTCGTCCGTGACTTCGCCGTCGAGGAACGGTTCCTCGCTGCCGGGATGAGCGGCCCGCCAGGCTCGCATTTCCTCGATGGGGGGTAGACGGTTAGCGCCTCCACCCCCTACATGTTGTGGTCACCACTCGTA
>CAZDDH010000508.1:0-2294 GCA_964504165.1 uncultured Rickettsiales bacterium
ACAACACGATCGAAGCAACCCTGGACCTTCTCGCCACCCAACGGATGCAGCCTCCTTGGGAAGAAGAGGAACGGGAAACTGAAATCCAGCACATGCTCACGTCCACGAGGAGTTGGGCACAAGAGAAGGTCCGGTGGCCCAGGCCGAGCATCCGTGGAATCGCCTGCGCCCTGACGGCTAAAGATGCCACCCTCACAGACCTGCTCCAAGATCAGCACGTCGAGCAAGCCCTACAGCGCGTCGGTCGCGACGGCTGGGACATGCTTTTGCTCCACCTGGCCGATGCAGGTCTCAAGCGTGACGCCGTGGCGGCTGTCCGGTCGGTCGTCATACCTCGACGTAATTCGGCCCCAGGAAGCCGAGACCGCGATCACCGCCCGTGGATTAATGCCCAGGAGGGCGATCTGACCGTGATCACCCCCAAGGCATGGAATGCCGTGAAGGAGGGCAACGACCCGCCTCGGTTGTTCCTGTGCGGAGGAACACCGGTTCGCCTGGCCGCGGATGACGACGACACACCGCGGCTCGAGGATCTCACCCCCGCGCGGATGCGCCACGAACTCGCTCGCGCCGCTCACTTCTTCATCCACGTCAACGACCGGGCGATGGAGGTGCTGCCGCCGCGGCCGCTCGTCGACGACGTGCTGGCTGTCCAGACGCCACCCGTTCCGCGGTTGCGTCGCATCGTCGAGGTGCCGGTGTTCGCGCCGGACGGCACGCTACAGACACAGCCCGGCTATCACCCCGCAGGCCGGACCTTCTACGCCCCTCGCGCGGGCTTCAGGCTGCCCGGCGTGCCGGTGAGTCCCGGCCCCCACGAGATCGAACGGGCCAAGGCGTGGGTCACTGAACTCCTGGTCGATTTCCCGTTCGTGTCCGAAGCGGACAAGGCCCACGCCTTGGCGCTGTTCGTGCTGCCCTACGTCCGCGACCTCATCGGCACCGACCCGACCCCTGGCCACCTCATCGAGGCCCCCACCCCGGGCTCGGGAAAAAGCCTGCTCGCCGATGTGGCGACCTATCCGTTCGCCGGCCGCGCCGTCGCCACGGTCACCGAAGCCAAGGACGACGACGAGTGGCGCAAGCGCCTCACCGCCCAACTCAAGGAGCGCCGGGCTGTCATCGTGCTGGACAACCTCGTGCGCCCCCTGGACTCTGGAGCGCTGGCGTCCGCCCTCACCACCGCGATGTGGGAGGACCGGATCCTAGGCAAGAACGAAACGATCCGAGTCCCCGTACGGTGCGTATGGGTCGCCACGGGTAACAACGTCACCCTCAGCACCGAACTGGCCCGGCGCTTCATCCGGATCCGCATCGACCCGCGAATGGATCGTCCGTTCCAGCGCGAAGGCTTCCGCCACAACCCTTTGAGGACCTGGGTCCACCGCCACCGTGCCGAGCTCGTCTGGGCAGCGCTGGTGCTCGCGCAAGGCTGGCTCTCTGCCGGCTCACCGAAGGCCACCAGCAAACCGCTGGGTGGCTACGAACGCTGGTCGGGTGTCGTCGGTGGCATCCTCGATCACGCCCAGATCCCCGGTTTCCTCGCCAACACCAACGAGCTGTACGAAGCAGCCGATCATGAGGGGGCGTTATGGCGGACCTTCGTCGCAGCGTGGTGGGACCGCCACCACGACCAAGACGTCACCTCCACGGACCTATTCGAGATCGCCGAGGAGATCGATGGCCTCGTTTCCCAGCGCGGCAGCGAGCGGTCGCAGCGCATCACCTTCGGTAAAAAGCTCGGCAAACAGCACGATCGCGTCTTCGGCGACTTCCAGGTCGTCAACACCGGCGTGAAGAGGCGCGTGAAGATGTGGCGACTCGTAGATGTAGCCCAGGCAAACCGCAAGAAGGTGAATGTCACCAAGTTATCCACAGAACATTCACCCAAACATTCACCTCCCCGGAAACCCAGCAATGACGGGACTTTCCGAAGAACTGAATCGCTCTCATGTGAATATGGTGAATGTTCTCACAACATCTTGAATGCACGAGAGGGGTCTTCTTCAGATCGGGATCACGTACGTGTACGTAAGGGATGCCAGAACATACACCCATATTCACACGACCCCTCGAAAACGCCCGCGGGACAAGGGTTTGCTGTGGGTGAATGTCCGGAGACGGGTATTCACCCACATTCACCGCTGCCGGACGACCCAGTGTCCCCAACGAGAATCGAACGGTGCCGAGTGGACTGCAAGACCTGGTGGAAGTTGACCAGGTCGAGTTGGCCGTCGTCACTGCCCAGCGTCAAGTTCATCTCTCCAGTGGCGACAATTACATCTCCCCAATTC
>CAZDDH010000509.1:0-2253 GCA_964504165.1 uncultured Rickettsiales bacterium
AGGCAAGGGTGCCGCATTGGAATGGAGTGTAGTAGGGGGGTTGGGGGGGGTCAAATGGTGCTACTCTACGCGCGGCCACGCACGGGTGTGAGCCGAAGACAGAAGGGACCCCTCCGATGTCGCTCCATTACAAGGTCGTCGAAACCTCCCAGGTCGATGACATGACCCTCGAAGGGATCCTCAACGAGTGGGTCTCGGACGGGTGGCAGTTCGATGGTTTCCACTTCGCCATGCGCGACAACTCCCGGCGTCCGGCCATGGCCTTCGTGCTGTTCACGCGCGATATCCCGGACGTCGAGGCGGATGAGAACGAATGACTGACACGCTGTACCTGCTGGACGGCAGCAACCTGGCCTTCCGCGCCTTCTTCGCCATCCCCGGCCTGACCAACAGCCGCGGGGAGCCCACCAACGCCCTGTACGGCGTGGTGCACATGCTGCTCAAGCTGATCCGGGAGCGGGAGCCCACTCACATCGCCATGGTCTTCGACCCGCCGGGGGGATCGTTCCGCAACCGCATCTTCCCCGACTACAAGGGCCACCGGCCGGACATGGACCCGGCCCTGCGTACCCAGTTCCCCCAGTTCGAGCCGTTGATGGCGGCCATGGGCATCCCCTATTTCAACGTCGCCGATTACGAGGCGGACGATGTCATCGGCACCCTGGCCGAGCGATTCGGCGGCCAGATGGACGTCTGGGTCGTCACCGGCGACAAGGACATGCAGCAGCTGGTCACCGAACGGGTGCGGGTCTTCGACCCCAAGGCCGACCTGGAGATCGGCAAGGAGGCCGTCCGGGAGCGGTTCGGTTGCCCCCCCGAGCGGGTGCCCGAGGTGCTGGGCCTGATGGGGGACAGCAGCGACAACATCCCCGGCGTGCCCGGGGTAGGCCCCAAGAAGGCCAAGGGGCTCATCGAGTCCTACGGCACCATCGAGGGGGTGTACGAGCACATCGACGAGGTGCGGGGCCCCAAGCTGCGCCAGAACCTCATCGATTTCCGCGAGCAGGCGGAGCTGAGCCGGCAGCTGGCCACCATCGAGCGGCAAGTGCCGATGGAGGTCTCGGCCGACGCCCTGGCGCTGGAGTTCCCGCCGGTGGAGCGGGAGGCGCTGGAGGAGCTGTTCAACGACCTGGATTTCCAGCGCTTGCTGGAGCAGATGGGGAAACGGATGGAGGGGGTCTCCCGGGACGGCTACCGGATGGTCACCACCGCCGGGGAGCTGGAGGAGCTGTGCGGCAAGCTGGCCGCCGCCGATCTCATCGCCTTCGACACCGAGACCACCAGCCTGAGCCCCACCCAGGCGCAGCTGGTGGGTATCAGCCTGTGCGTGGACGATGACGAAGCGTTCTACATCCCCGTCGCCCACCACGACGACGGCGCCCAGCTGCCGGTGGACGCGGTGCTGGACGCCCTGCGGCCGACGATGGGGGACGAGTCCATCCCCAAGGTGGGCCAGAACGCCAAGTACGACCTCATCGTCCTGCGCCACGCCGGCCTGGAGGTGCAGGGGCTGGCCGGCGACACCATGGTGGCCGACTACCTGCTGCGCCCCGGCCGCCGCAGCCACAAGCTCGACGACCTGGCCATGACCCATCTGCAGCACCGCATGATCGCCTTCAAGGATGTGGTGCCGGACCCCAAGAAGCAGACCTTCGCCGACGTCCCGCTGGAGCAAGCACGGGACTACGCCGCCGAGGACGCCCACGTCACCTACCTCCTGCACCGCAAGTTCGAGTCCCAGCTGGAGAAGGCTGGCCTGCAGCAGCTGTACCACGACGTCGAGGTGCCGCTGGTGCGCGTGCTGGCCGGCATGGAGGACGTGGGCGTCGCCATCGACGTGGCGTTCCTCGAGGCGATGAGCGCCGAGCTGGGGGAGGCCATCGACGCCTCCACCGAGCGGATCCACGGCCTGGCCGGCCGGGAGTTCAACATCAACAGCCCCAAGCAGCTGGCGGAGATCCTGTTCGAGGAGAAGGGCCTGCCGGTCATCTCCAAGACCAAATCGGGGCCCTCCACCGATGCCCGGGTGCTCACCAAACTCATCGCCCGCACCGGGGACCCGCTGCCCGCCGAGATCCTGGACTACCGGGAGCGCAAGAAGCTCAAATCCACCTACCTGGACGTGCTGCCCAAGCTGGTCAACCCGAACACCGGGCGGATCCACACCTCCTACAACCAGACCGTAGCCGCCACCGGCCGCCTGTCCAGCAGCGATCCCAACCTGCAGAACATCCCGGTGCGCACCGAGGAGGG
>CAZDDH010000510.1:0-2253 GCA_964504165.1 uncultured Rickettsiales bacterium
GTTGACGATGCCGTTGGCGTCTATCTCGAACTTGACCTCGATCTGGGGCAGGCCGCGGGGCGCCGCCGGGATGCCCACCAGCTGGAAGCGGCCCAGGGTGTTGTTGTCCTTGGCCATCGGGCGTTCGCCCTGCAGCACGTGGATGTCCACCGCCGTCTGGCTGTCGCTGGCGGTGCTGAAGGTCTCGGATTTTTCCACCGGGATGGTCGTGTTGCGCTCCACCAGGGAGGTCATCACGCCGCCGAGGGTCTCGATACCCAGGCTCAGCGGGGTCACGTCCAGCAGCAGCACGTCCCGCACGTCACCGGCGAGCACGCCACCTTGGATCGCCGCGCCGAGCGCCACCACCTCGTCGGGGTTGACGGAGCGGTTGGGCTCGCGGCCGAAGAATTCCTTGACCACGTCGCCGACGTTGGGAATGCGGGTCGAGCCGCCCACCAGCAGGACCTCGTTGATGTCCGAGGCCTTCTTGGAGGCGTCCTTGAGGGCCTGACGGCACGGGCCGATGGTCTTCTGCACGATGCCCTCGATCATCTGCTCGAACTTGGACCGTGAGAGCTTGACCTGCAGGTGCTTGGGCCCGGAGGCGTCGGCGGTGAGGAACGGCAGGTTGATCTCGGTCTCCTGGGCCGTGCTCAGCTCGATCTTGGCCTTCTCGGCGGACTCCTTGAGGCGCTGCATGACCATCTGGTCCTTGCTGACGTCGATGCCCGAGTCCTTCTTGAACTCGGCGATCAGCCACTCGATGACCGTCTGGTCGATGTCGTCGCCACCCAGGTGGGTGTCGCCGGCGGTGGAGATCACCTCGACGACGTTGTCGCCGACCTCGAGGATCGAGATGTCGAAGGTACCGCCGCCGAAGTCGTACACGGCGATGATCTCGCTCTCTTTCTTGTCGGCGCCGTAGGCCAGCGCAGCGGCCGTGGGCTCGTTGATGATGCGGCGCACGTCCAGCCCAGCGATCTTGCCGGCGTCCTTGGTGGCCTGGCGCTGGGCGTCGTTGAAGTACGCCGGCACGGTGATGACGGCCGCGTCCACGGACTGGCCCAGGTAGGCCTCGGCGGCCCGCTTGAGCTTCTGCAGCACCATGGCCGAGATCTCCGGCGGCGAGAACTTCTTGCCGTCGATGTCCACGGCGATGTCCCCGCCCTTGGCCCTGCTGATCTCGTAGGGCACGCGCTCGACCTCGCCGGGGATGTCGTTGAGTTGCTGGCCCATGAAGCGCTTGATCGAGAAGATCGTGCGAGTCGGGTTGGTGACCGCCTGGCGCCGGGCTACCTGGCCCACCAGCCGTTCGTTGTCGTCGGCGAAGGCGACCACGGAAGGTGTCGTACGCCCGCCCTCTTCATTAGTGATGATCTTGGGTTCGTTGCCCTCCATGACGGCTACCACGGAGTTGGTCGTACCCAGGTCGATTCCGATGATCTTACCCATCGTGATGTCTCCAGTCCTGTCGAATGCCGCAAAAAACAGCGTAATTATAGCTACTTGCGGTTGTTCGCCTTGTGTCTAACGGGCTCAAAATAATCACCCGCCCCCCCCTGTCAAGGCACCCACCCCGGCCGGGGCGAAAACTTCGCCCGCCAACCGGTCGCCACTTGACACCCCCTACCCGGTGATTATCTCCACCCATTGCAAACACATGACGCGGCCACAACCGGCCTGCGGTGAACGACAACCTGGTCAAGGAGATCGCAATGAAACTAACACCCATCGGAGACCGAATCTTGGTCAAGCGTGTCGAGAGTGAGACCACATCCGCGGGCGGGATCATCATCCCCGAGACGGCCAAAGAGAAGCCCCAGGAGGCCGAGGTCGTGGCCGTGGGTACCGGCCGCCTACTGGAAAACGGCGAGCGCCTCGCTCCGCCGGTCAAAGCGGGCGATCACGTGCTGTTCGCCAAGTACGCCGGCGACGAGGTCAAGCTGGACGACGTGGATCATCTCATCGTCCGGTCCTCTGAAGTCCTCGCCATCATCGAACACTAAATATCGGTCCTAGGAGATAAGAACATGGCTGCTAAAGACATCCACTTCCACGAGCAGGCTCGCCGCGAGATTCTGCAGGGCGTCAACATGCTCGCCGACGCCGTCAAGGTCACCATGGGCCCCAAGGGCCGCAACGCCGTGCTCGACAAGAGCTGGGGCTCCCCCACCGTCACCAAGGACGGTGTGACCGTGGCCAAGGAGATCGAGCTGGAAGACAAGTTCGAGAACATGGGCGCCCAGATGGTCAAGGAGGTCGCCTCCAAGA
>CAZDDH010000511.1:0-2248 GCA_964504165.1 uncultured Rickettsiales bacterium
GCCCGGAGCACACTGGCGATCATGCTTTATGTGTGACGGTCTGCAACGTTGAGGATGACTGAGGGGAACGCGCTATGCGTTCCCTGTTCTTTTCTTTGGAGGCTACACACATGTCTGGAATCACCGCGATTCGTGCGCACGCAGGTTGGGCGAGCCTGCTCGTGCTATTCGTCTTGCTAACCCCCCACGAGGCCTGGTCCCTCACCGGAGGCCCCGACAACGGCGGCTACTACTACATCGACTCGGATGAGCCCAACGGGCCGGTGTACAGCTGGACCGATATCTCGGGTACCGGCACGGACATGGGCCTCTCCGATGACGGGGAATACACCCTGACGATGCCGTTCACCTTCGAGTTCTACGGCAACGTCCAGTCCGAGATCACCATCGGTGGCAATGGCGCCATCGTGGCGGGGGGCAACGAGGGGCTCTCCTACACCAACTACTGCATTCCGGCCTCCAATGGCAGCGGTAGCGAAACCCTGATCATGCCGCTGTGGGACGACCTGAATCCGTCGGATGCCGGCGCGGACGGCGTGTACTACGAGGTTCTGGGAACGGCCCCCAACCAGACCCTGGTCATCCAGTGGTCGTACGTCCCTCGTTACGGCAGCGCCGAGTACTTCACCTTCCAGGCGATCCTCTACGAGCAAGACAGCGAGATCGTCTTCCAGTACGACACGGTCGATACCGGTGGCAACTACACCAACGGCCTCGGTGCCACCGTGGGCGTGCAGCCGGACGACACGGACGGCCTGGAGTACTCGTGCAACATCGACACGGTGCTGTACGACGGCCTGGCGGTGAGGTTCTACCGCTACTGTGCCGACGCGGACGCCGATGGCTACAGCACCTGTCACGGCGACTGTGACGACGCGGACGCGGCCGTCAATCCAGGCGCCGTCGACGGCCAGGATCAGCTGGACAACGACTGCGACGGCTTCATCGACGAGGACATCATCGCCTATGGCGATCTGGTGATCACCGAATTCCACGCGGACACGGACGCCGTCGATTATTGGTACGGGCAGTTCCTCGAGATCTACAACGCCTCGGCCAACGATATCGACCTGGTCAACTGGTCCATCGAGGACGACTACGACGCCGAGGTCTTTGACTCGTCGCTGGTCGTGCCGGCCGGCGATTACATCATCATCGCCCTCGACAGCGACCCCGCCTACAACGGCAACCTGCCGTGGGTCGACTGGGTGATCAGCGGGTACTTCGATCTGTCTCTCTACGGCACCTCGGTGAGCCTGTTGATGGGCGCGACGGAGATGGACTGGTTCGAGTACGACGACGACGGCACCTGGCCCCTGGCCACGGGGCAGTCCACGTATCTGGATCCGTCGGTGTATGACGTGACCTACAACGACGATCCCGCCGCCTGGTGCTCCACGCCGGTGGACCCGGCCTATGACTACGGCGGCTCCCCCGGTGACTACGGTACCCCGGGCGCGGACAACCCCGTGGGCCTGTGTTGCCTCGACGACGACGCCGACGGTTACACCACCTGCGCGGGGGACTGCGACGACGCGGACGCGGCCGTCAACCCGGGCATCGCCGAGGTGCAGGACCTGGCGGACAACGACTGCGACGGCGTGGCCGACGAGGACTTCATCGTCGTCGGGGACATCGTCATCACCGAGTTCCACAACGACCCGTATTCCGCCTATCTGGGTGAGTGGTTCGAGATTTACAACGCCTCGGCAAACGACATCAACCTCGTCGGCTGGGAGCTCAGCACGTCCGACGGGAGTCAGCTGGACACCATCGGCATCGACGTCATCGTGACGGCCGGTACCTTTGCGGTGTTTGCCGCTGATTCGGATCCTGGAAACAACGGCAACTTGCCCCAGGTGGACTTCGACTACGACAACTTCGACCTGAGCTGGTCCTCGGCTGACAGCATCATGCTGACCATGGACGGCGTGATGATGGACACCGTGGAGTACGATACCGGCTGGCCATTCTCATGGGGCGAGTCGGCCTACGTGGATCCGGGCTACTACGACGTGACGTCCAACGACAGCGTGGATGTGTGGTGCACCACCCCCGAGGACAACGCCTACGATTACGGCGGTGGCCCCGGCGACTACGGCACCCCCGCCGCCGACAACCCCAGCGGCCTGTGCTGCACGGACGACGACGCCGATGGCTTCAGCACCTGTGACGGCGACTGCGACGACGCTGATGCGGCGGTCTTCCCCGGCAACGTGGAGATCTGCGACGGCATCGACAACGACTG
>CAZDDH010000512.1:0-2230 GCA_964504165.1 uncultured Rickettsiales bacterium
CCCGCGCTCTTCGCGGTGGACGAGCTCGACCGCATCGTCCGACAGATCCGCGAGCGGTGGCCCTACACCGAGATCATCATCCGCGGGGACTCGGGCTTCTGCCGCGACTACATCATGACCTGGTGCGAGGACCACCATCTGCACTATGTGATGGGCATGTCCAGAAACAACCGGCTTGTCGCCCACATCGCCGAGGAACTCGAGGAGGTCCGCGACGAACACGAGGCGACGGGCAAGCCGGCTCGTCGTTTTCGTGATTTTACGTACCGCACGCGCGATAGCTGGTCGTGCTCACGTCGTCTCGTCGGTAAGGCCGATCAGCTGCCGGGCAAGGCCAATCCACGTTTCGTCGTCACCTCGCTCGAGCCCGAGCGGATCGACGCCCGGTCGCTGTACGAGGACCTCTACTGCGCCCGCGGTGACATGGACCTGCACCGGGTCGTCGCCGTCCGAGTCGATGCCGGCGTCGCCGTCGTTGAAGGCGATGATGGTGTTGTGCAGGATGAAATCGCCGTTGGCGCCCAGGTGGATGCCGGCGCCGCCGGTGGCGGAGGTATTGCCGGCGATGGTGTCGTTGATCACCGACGGCGCACCGTTGGTGTTGACGAAGTAGTACCCGCCGCCCTGGTCGTCGCTGACGTTCTCCAGCACCAGGTTGTTGTTGAAGGTCATGGAGCCGCCGAAGATGGCCAGCCCGCCACCACCGTGGACGTCGCCATTCCCTGGCTGGGTGTCGCCGGCCAGGTTGGCGAAGATCAGGTTGTGATGGAGGATACCGGTGCAGTCGAGGAGGTAGAGCCCGGCGCCGTCGCCGGCCAGGTTGGACAGGAACTCGTTATCCTCGATGAGCAGGTCCGAGTCCTCGGCATAGATGCCGCCGCCGTCCGATTTGCCGTCGTCCCCGCCGTAGTCGCAGTCGTTGTCCTGGTAGGTGTTGCCGTGGATCCAAACTGACGTGCTGTTCTTGATGTAGGTGCCGGCACCTAGACCATCGTTGTTGCAGTTATTGAGCTCGATGACGCAGTTGGTCACTTCGGCCGAATCCATCTGGTCCATCTTCAGGCCGGCGCCCTTGCCGCCCTGTCCGTTACGCAGCGTGAATCCGTCGAGGATGAAGTGGCCCTTCTCGACCTTGATGCACTCCCGGGTTCCGCCCAGGTCGTAAATCGTGGTCGCCGGGCCATCCACGGACCGCAGGACCAGCGATTCGTCGGGAGCGTTGCTGATGTCCTCGTCGAAACGATCAGTGTAGGTACCCGGCATCATGTTGAGCTCTTCGCATCCCGAGACCAGGTCGTCGAAGGCGTCGGTGATATCGAGGTACGGATCGTCGTACGTCCCGGTCTCGTTGCTGCCCACGGCGTTGGGATCGACGTACAGCGGGCAGCTGCAGCCCTCGTCCACGCTGCCGTCACAGTCCTCGTCGATGCCCATCCCACATAGCTTCGGGGCGCCGGGATAGACGGTGGCGTCCGTGTCGTCACAGTCCCCGGCGCACTCCATCACGCCGTCGGCGTCGGCGTCCGCCGAGTCATCGTCGTCGTCGTCGGTGATGTCGTCGTCGTCGTCATCCGCGGCGGTGTCGTCGTCATCGTCTTAGGGCTCGGGGCAACCCACGCCGCCCACGAGCATCAGCAAAGCAACGAAAAAGAGGGCCAGGTTGGACAAGAAATTGGAGCGGAGCATGACAATCCCTCGGATCTGAAGGTGATATTTGGCTTTCTGTTCCCGCGCCCGCGCGGTGGTCTGGAAGTCGGCCCCCGCCGTCTCCTACCTCGGGCTTCCTGCCTCGACGGTCAAGATTTATTCAAAAATCGAGCCTCGGGATCGGGGATATGAGGGGAGAGATCACCTTTCAGGACAGCTGCTGAGCCAGGCGTACCAGCTCCACGAACTCGGCGCGATAGCCCCGGCGGTCCGCACCCAATCCCTGGCGGGCCAGCTCCAGCACCGATTCGTAGGTGGTGACGCCCTTGTGGGGAGAGTCCCGTAGCAACATGCCGAAGCCGGCCACGGCCGCGGCGAACTTGAGGTCGGTGGACGCCTGCTCGTAGTCGGTGCCGTGGTCTCTGATGCGGAACTGGAGCTTCTTGCTGCGCTCCCCGCATGGTTTTTTGTAGCGCAGCTTGAGCGTCATCAGCTCACCAGTGATGGCCGGGGCCTTCTTGCCCCGGCTCTTGCTCAGCGACAATCAGTAATCCGCATCACCGACAACTACATCTCCCCATTC
>CAZDDH010000513.1:0-2204 GCA_964504165.1 uncultured Rickettsiales bacterium
TCCGTGTCGACGACCAGAATGGACAAAAAATCTCTCATCCGGTGTTCCCCTCATCAACGTAACTACACATTGTACGATAAGTTGAGCCTACCAAACACGGGAAACCAAATCGAGGGGGGCAATCCCCGATACCCCAAACCACCTGCCGACGTGGGGCAAGCTTGTATGAAGGTCTCCCCCATGGGATACTTGAGAAGGTGGGATAGTCGAGTGGATTGACACTTTAGCTAGCAAGGAGAGGGGTATTCGGATGACGGAAAAAAAAGCCCAACGTATTCTTCACGTCGATGACGATCAGAGTACGTTGGAGTCGATGAAAGTTAACCTCCACCGACAGGGATATGCCGTAACCAGCGTGAATTCAGGAGACGAGGCACTGGATGTCCTTGAACAGCAGTCATTTGATGCCATTTTACTCGATATCTGCATGCCTGGCTTGAACGGAATCGCTCTGCTACGACAGATCCTGCGGAGAAATCCAAAGCTCCCCGTCATCATGCTCACGGGAATGGATGGCAACGACGAGCTGTTTGATTCCGTCGCCTCGGGTTGCTCTGGATTTCTTGAAAAACCGTGCGTGCCACAACAACTCCACGACCTGATCCAGGAGTGTATCGGCAACGCAGATGGCGGTGATGATAACCCCTGATGAACCGATGAGCGGCCTTGCTCGTCCATCGCGTACCACCCCAGTTTCCCCCGTGAATTCGAAGAACCCGTTTGGAAGGGACGGCCGGGACCGTGGTGCGTAGAACCCAAGATTTTGATAAAATCTACGCCGAGAGGTGAGGGACTCGATGCGGCCCGTACTCGTAGAAATTGCAGGGATGGAGGTGAGCGCAGATCCGGACACAATTCTGCTCACCTACGCCCTTGGTTCCTGCATCGCCGTGATCGTCTATGACCCCCTGCGAAAGGCCGGTGGAATGATCCACTACGCCTTGCCAGATTCGTCCGCCTCACCCGATCGCGCCGACGCCAAACCGTTGATGTTCGCCGACACCGGGATCCCCCTGCTGTTCGAGGCCATGGAGGAGTTGGGCTGTGAGGCGAAGACGCTCGTGGTCAAGGGGGCGGGTGGTGGGGCTGTGCCAGGTGTCTGTGGTCCTTTCGATTTTGGCGCGCGCAACATCGCCGCTTTGAACGCCGCGCTCGAAAAATGCGGCGTGACGGCCGCGGCCCTGGACGTCGGTGGGAATCGTTCACGGTCGGTCAAGTTCTCGCTGGCAGAGGGCAAGGTGCTCATCAAATCCCAGGGGAAGGAGATCGGATTATGAACGCGGATGCGACCCTGTTGGCCTGTGTTCACTCCTTCCCCGTCTTGTCCGGCTCGGCGGTCAGGTTGTCCGAGATGCTTGGAGATGAACAGACCAGCATTGCTGAATTCGAGGTGGTCATCCGGCCGGACGTGACGCTGACGGCCAACCTGTTGCGCGCAGCCAACTCGGCACATTTCGGGCTGCCTCGTAAAGTGACGTCGGTACGGCAGGCGGTGTCGTTGCTGGGTAGGAAGAAGCTGTTCGACATCGCGATGGGGGCAGCCTTCCACAGCCTCCTTCCCAAAATCGTGCCCGGGTACGGAATGAACACGCGCGAATTCTGGGCGCATGCCGTGGCCGTGGCGGTGCTGAGCGAACAGCTGGCCCACGATATCGAGGGCGTGGTGCCCGATACGACGTTCACGCTGGGGCTGCTTCATGACCTGGGTAAGCTAGCTATTGCCTCGGTGTTGGAACGGGAGTTGGTGGGCATCCAAGCCCGGTTGTCAGCGGGCGACGACCTGATGACCGCGGAACAGGATGTGCTCGGTTTCGACCACGCCGCGGCGGGAGCGATGTTGCTCCAGGTCTGGAAGTTACCCGAGTCGTTTGCCGATCCCATCCGGTTCCACCACAGGCCGGGCAAGGCAGCACCGGGGGAGCCTCGCCAACTCGCGGAGCTGTTACACTTGGCGGACGGGCTGGCCCACAACCTGGGTTTCGGGGCCGATGTGGGCGAGATGTCCCGGTCGATTGATATGGGCATGGTCGAACGGCTGTGCCTCTCGGACGTGCAGCTAGAGGGGATCGCTGCCAGATCCGTCGGGCCTATCCATCAACTGGTCGAGGCCCTCGCCCCAGCGGGGTCAGACGCAAATTCGGAGCAAGAGAAGACACTCCCGTCATAGAGCGGAATTCCGTCCCTCACGCCTGACCTGACGACCA
>CAZDDH010000514.1:0-2177 GCA_964504165.1 uncultured Rickettsiales bacterium
GGTGGTCGTCTGAGTCGGGGTGGGTGTCGACGTCGTCGTCCGGCTGCGTGTCGTCCTCGTCGTCGGTTTGCGCATCGTCATCGTCACTTTGCGCGTCGTCATCGTCGCTGTGGATATCGTCGTCGTCGTCGGCTGGAGTATCACAGGCAGATAGGCCGAAAAAAAAGATCATCAACGGAATCATCCATAACCAAACTCTCATTGCTCAAAATCCCTTTCATGGATGCCCCGCTTTCTTTAGATACGTGTATTCGTGGTCAATAAATGGACGTGTCGTCCGCCTCGCTCTCCTCTCCTGAATCGCATTCATAACCGATGAAGTCGACCCACGCAACAACAATCCCCGCAGACGGTGACGCCCACCTCCCTGCCGGAGAGTTCCATCTCCCGGGTGACCCTTTTGCGTGCCGGTCCGTTGAGGCATCGAGGGCAACGCACAGATGATCTGAGCCGCCAGACAGAGTGGGTGCTGTATGCGGACCTTGCTGATCCTCCTGTTGGTCGTGCTGCCAGGCACGGCTTCCGCCGGACCTCCGACCGACGAAGAACGCATCGAACGGCTGGCTAGCCTGGGCAGGCTGTGGGGTGTGGTGAAACATTTCCACCCCCACCTCCTCGTGGAGCCGACCATCGAAGGGATCATCGCCGGCCGGGACGAGATCCTGGAGGCCGCCCTCGAGTTGCTGGCGGGCACCGTGGCCGCCCACGAGAGCCCTTGACAGGATCCGGCCGTTCGTCCCAGCATGGATCCATGATCCTGCACCGCAATCACACCAACGGCCTCAATCCCCGGACAGGGGGCGGCTAGGGGTGTAACTGCACAGCAGGAATGCCAACGACGCCGGCCCCGACCGGCGTCGTTGCGTTTGGGGCAATGGATCGTCGGTCGGCGCCACCGAATGTGGAGGACAGACGATGATTGCACGACACCAACCACTCACCCACCCCTTGCCCACCCTCGACTTCCGGGAGACCGAGACGGCCATCCGCCGCATCAAGGTCTTCTTCCAGGATCTCCTGGCCGCCGAGCTGAACCTGCTGAGGGTCACCGCCCCCCTGTTCGTGGCCTCCGGGACGGGGATCAACGACGATCTCAACGGCGTGGAGCGCCCGGTGACCTTCCCCATCGCCGCCCTGGGTGGCCAGCAGGCCGAGATCGTCCAATCCCTGGCCAAATGGAAACGCCTCAAGCTCGCCCAGCACGCCTTCCAGCCCGGCGAGGGCCTGTACACGGACATGAACGCCATCCGGCCGGACGAGGAACTGGACGCCCTGCACTCGATCTATGTGGATCAGTGGGACTGGGAGCGGGTGATCACGTCACCGGAGCGGACCGTGGATTTCCTCCACGCCATGGCCCAGCGGGTCTACAGGACCATCCAGCGTGCAGAACAATATGTCGGTGAGATCCACCCGGCCATCCAGCCGGTGCTGCCCGAGACGCTCCCCCTGTTCCATACCGAGGAGCTGTACCGGCGCTTCCCGGACCTGTCACCACAGCAGCGGGAGGATCGGATCTGCGAGGAGCACGGGGCGGTCTTCCTGCGGGGCATCGGCGCCCCGCTCCCCGATGGCGAACCCCACGATGGCCGGGCCCCCGACTACGACGACTGGTCCACGCCGGCCCCGGGAGGCCCTGGCCTCAACGGCGATATCCTGGTGTGGCACCCCAGGATAGGACGGGCCGTGGAGCTATCCTCGATGGGCATCCGGGTCGATGCGGGGGTGCTGCGCCGTCAGCTCGCCTTGCGGGGCGCGGAAGATCGGGCGGAGTTGATGTTCCACCGCCGCCTGCTGGCCGGGGAGCTCCCCCTGACCGTCGGGGGTGGGATTGGCCAGTCGAGGTTGTGCCTGTTCTTCCTGCGCAAGACCCACATCCGTGAGGTTCAAGGCATACAAATCCATTGGGATCCGCCTGGCCGGTGATAGAACTCGACCCTACGAGGGAGGAATCCATGCTCACACGCCACCTGTTGCTGGTGTTGTTGTCGTTCGCGCTGCTGCTGGGTTGTGAAGATCCAGGGGACGATGACGACGTGGCCGATGACGACGCTGCAGACGACGACGACACCGCCGCCGCCGCCGCCGCCGCCGGCGCCGACGACCCCGCCGACGACGACGACGCCGACGACGACGCCGCCGCCGACGACGACGCGGCCCCCGACGACGACGACCAG
>CAZDDH010000515.1:0-2127 GCA_964504165.1 uncultured Rickettsiales bacterium
CCCGACGTTCACCCACGTTCACCCGCCGAGGGTGGCTCCACCGCTGTGGGCCATGCCCAGGGCGCCGCCAGCGTCCATGACAAGGCCGAACCATCCGCCGCCGGGCCGACATCGCCCCGGGAGGAGACCGATCTATGAGCGCAAGAGAGCTGCTGGTCCAGCTGGAGGCCGACGATGTCCGGCTGACCATCAAGGGCGATCGCCTGGTCCTCAACGCCCCAAAGGGATGGCTGTCCCCAGCGCGGATCGAAGAGATCCGACCCTACAAGCCGGAGTTGTTGGCGATCATCACCGAGCGCCGGGGCCAGCTGGCCTCGAAAGAAGATCCCGAACGCGACTCCTTCGAGGACATCGTCGCGGACGCCCGCCGCTTCCAGCGTGAAGGAAAGCCTGGCCCCTGGGCGGCGTTCACGATGAACGCCGCCGCCCTGGATGGCGCGATCGGCGACCTCTCGCCGGCTCTCCAGGCGGGCTTCGAGCTGCGTGTCGGCATCTACCGCCGAGACGGCCTGCCCGAGGACCAGGGCCATCGCATCGCGCTCTTCCTGCTCGCAAGCGAGCACGAGATCCCGCTCGGCGGGACATGAACGGAGTTTCGTGGTCACCCCGGGGCCGACAAGCTGTCGCACGCCTCCCAGGCCCCGGGGCGACCCGAACCGTTGGTCGACAAAAATACCCAGACACCTTCGAGGAACTCCGACAGGCTCACGTCGAAGGCGTCGGCGAGACGGCGAAGGGTGCTCAGGCGTGGGTCCAAGACACCCCGTTCGATCTTCTGGTAGTTGCGAAAACTGTGGACACACATCCACCGCCGAGCCCTCTCCGTTCAAAGAATGGCTGGATGTCGCGGTTCGTCGAGGGTGAACTCGGATGAATCTGGACAATCTCTAGAAGCTGGTATCGGAAGGCGAGTCGGAAGCGGTCGAGGTCGAGTTCAAGTGGCAGGCGGAGCAGCTGACCCACGGGAGGGGATCCCCGTCGATCTGGAACAATTGACAACCTCCTGCGTACCCCATACCATCCCATGCCAGCGGCGAAACTGGCCGTCGCCGCTGAGGAAGCATTGGGGGCCAAGCTTGGCAGTCAAGTTATTACTCCGCTTGGAAAGGTGATGCTGTGTCCAGTTCCTACTCGTTAGCGCGTACTCCACTCATCTGCATCCCGTTGATGCTTGCGATGACCTTCGGAATTGGCTGCCCGGCCTTCCTCACGGTCTCCGACAACGAACCGGAACTTGTCGGGGACGACGACACCGAGGCTGATGATGACATCGCCGACGATGACACGACGTCGCTCGACGACGATGATGACGAGGAACTTGCCGATGGCGTTTTGCGCGTACAATTCTATCTCGGGGAGGAAATCGAGCTCGACGATATAGTCGGTTCCGTGTTCTTGGCATATGGTCATGACTGCCCGCTTGAGAGCGATGGATCTTATAACGGCTCTGTTTCCCACGTCGACATCGAGTTCATCGACAACGTGACCATTACGCAACTGAATATGTTCTCCTTTCCAGAACATGACGAGGGTTCCTATCAGGTCTGGGCATGGTTCTCTCCCGACGGGAGCCAGGCCGGCATCCCATCGATAGGAGACAGGGGCTCGGCGTCGACGGAGCAAGAGCCGCCGTACCAGGCAGACGCTCCAGGTTGCACACCAGCCACGATACAGGCTGGCGATGTCAGCGCCATCTTCTTACTCATCACTGATCCGATCACCTCGGTCTATTGATCGTCTCAACTCGGTATCGAAAGGGGGTCCGTTGTGTTTCGAAAAAAAGCTCTCTCCAACTTGGTCTTCGTCCTTGCTCTGTTGCTCGGCTCCTCAGGGGTAGCGCGGGCCTTGACGGTATACGAGCCGCCGTTCGAACTCCTCGTCGAACATTCCGATTTGATCTTCATCGGTACTGTCGTGGAGATCGAGGAATGCAACAACCCCGACTACGAGACAAATGCCACGCTCGTGACCTACAAGGTACTGCAAGTGCTGAAGGGGGAGACCACCGGACCCGGCAACAAGTTCTCAATCCGGTACAACTCGGCCATCCAGAATGACCGAACTGCCACCCTGGCACTGGGCTATCCCAAGGTGGTCATCGGAGATCTCAACATCCTCTTTCTGAAC
>CAZDDH010000516.1:0-2117 GCA_964504165.1 uncultured Rickettsiales bacterium
CGTCACGCAGGTCAGAAAGTCGCTCAGCCGATCCTCCGTATGACGGGAGTGTCGCGAATTGACGCCATTTGGGGTCTTCGTAGGTGTGTAGCGGCAAATCCATGCCGACCATATCGGAGCACATCACCAAGCCCTGTGTGTTGGGCGTGACGCCCCTAACCGCACCTGACCCTCAGGCGGCGCTCGCCATAGGTCCAACCACTAAACCAATCATGGTACTATCCTCCCTCGATCGGAGGCAGCATGGCGAGGCGGTACCCCAAGAATGGCATTCTCAGCGGCATGGTCCTGACCTACGGGTCTGGGATCGTGGCCGGCATCATCGGATTGGGTATCCCCAGCTGGCGGGCCGTCTTCGAAGCCGAGGCGTCGCCCCAGCTACTCAACTACTTCCTCGTATCGATCTTCGTGTTGATCGCCCACAAGGTGGAGTCCTACTTCTGGGGTGAATACGACGCCTGTCCGGTCTATCGGACCCTGGGGGAAGGGGCCAAGGCCAACCCGCGGCAGCAGACCTTCTTGACGGCGATCCCGCTGATGATGATCGGGCTGCTGCTCGTGGCCATGGTCATGCGCGGCTCGCCGTGGGTCCTGTTGTTCTTCTTGATCTGGGCGGGCCAAGGCCTGCACGAATGGCACCACCTGGCCAAGACGCTGGCGGCCCGCAGGTACTACCCCGGGCTCTTCACCGGCCTGGCCTTCGTCGGCTCGGTGGCGCTGCTGGTCTTCCCAGCCTGGGTCGAGAGTCTGGGCGTGGACAGGACCTGGTGGTACCGGATCTATTACGGCCTGCATCCCGTGATCATCATCGCGTTCTACTTGGAGCACAGGGGGTACCTGGCCAAGTTGAAGGATCAGCCCCCGGCCCCCTTGCCCAGCGCATAGGCCATCACCCCCGGCGTGTGCCGTGCCAGGAAGACGCCGAGCTTGCCGTGGTGGGTGAAGACGAACTCCCGCTTACGGCGATGGATGGCCCGCACCATCACCCGCGCCGCGTCTTCGGTCTTCCACATCAGCTTGCTGGGGCGCTTGTCCTTCCAATCATCGTGGAGGACACCCTTGGAGTCGATCAGGGCGATCTCGCTGGCGACGAAACCGGGGTGGATGGTGGTGCAGCTCACGCCGCTACCGACGAGCTCGGCGCTCAGGGTCTCGCCGATGGCGCGGACCGCGGCCTTGGAGGCGTTGTAGGGCGCATTGTTGGGTGCGAAGACGAAGGAGGCCACCGACGCCACCAGGGCCACGCGGCCGCCGGACTTGTGCAGCTCGGGCAGGGCCGCCTTGACCGTGGCGACCACACCGAGGACGTTGACGTCCATCTGCCGGCGCCAGTCCTCGAACGTCACCTTGTCGAAGGATCCCACCACCCCGTAGCCCGCGTTGGCCAGGGCCACGTCCAGCTGGCCGAAGCGCTCCACAGCCGCGTCCACGGCCCCCTGAACGCTGGCCTCGTCCGTCACGTCGCAGGGCGCGGCCAGGGCCTCGGTCCCGGCCGCGGTGAACTCCTCGACGAGTTCGTCGAGCCGTTCACGACGCCTCGCCGAGAGCACCAACTTGGCGCCCTCGCGGGCAAACTCGCGGGCGCATTCGCGCCCTATGCCCGCAGACGCGCCCGTGATCCACACCACCTTGCCGTCGTACCGTCCAGCCATCATTCCTCCGCGTTGGGCGGCGATTGTAGCACCGCCGCGGCGGAAATGAACCGTGATTCATTTCCGCCGGAGAGGCTGGAGCCGGTAGTCCTCGCCTCCGACGCCGTCCATCCCCACCCCTGGGAGCACATCACACGACAAACTCTGGATGGAAAACGGGGCGGAATCGTAGTCGTCGAAGGTGACCGGGGCAAACGTCGCCGAAGGCCCGGATAGATCCACGGCGAACAGCTTGGCCGCGGTGGTCCTCATCTTCCGTCCGGAGCCGTCCGCCGGCATGACCGTCACCAGCATCACGTCGTCGCGGGGCCACCCACCCAAGGCCACCCGCAAAGGCGACCTGGCGCTGGCGCTCGGCCTCGGACTCATCATCGTCGCGCTCTCGCTCGTCATCAACGTCGCCGCGTTCCTGCTGCGCGACGCGGCGCGGCAGAGCCGCTGAGGCAGCCGGTGGCGAACGGCGCG
>CAZDDH010000517.1:0-2109 GCA_964504165.1 uncultured Rickettsiales bacterium
GGCGCGCCGCGGGGGGGGGGGGGGGGGGGGGGGGGGGGGGGGGGGGGGGGGGGGGCTCGATGACGGTTGTCAGCTCGGTGCGGGGCTTGGATGGCGTCACGTCGTCGGCCGGGGAAGGAGTCTCCCTCTCGACCGGGGCTTCGAGCAGAGGGGGCGGCTCCGTGTCCACGCGGCCATCGTCCGGCGTAGATTCGGCCGGGGACGGCGTGGTTTCGGTCGGGGACGGGGTGCTGTCCACCGCCGGCTCCGGATCCCCGTCCCACGGCTTCCAGATCACCAGCAGCGCCACCAGCACGACGGCGGCCAACAGCACCCACGGAGCGACCGTATACAGCCTGGAGGGCGCTGCGGCCGGGGCCGCCGTGTCCGGCGGGGGGGTGACCTGTACGGCAGGGTGTGAATCGACCACGGTCTCCGACGGAGGGGGGCGGTAGGCGGCGGTGGGGGCGTGCTCGTCGAGGCCTGGCGCGCGGTTCGCCGTCACTGTGGGTGGTACGGATCCGCCGCCACTCAACGGCACGACCGCGTCGGCCAGCGTGGGCTGGCGACCGCCGCCGGCCGAAACCGAGGGTTCAGAACCGTCAAGCGTGACCTCGGTGAGGGTCAGGCGGTTCACCCACTCGTTGAGTTGTTGGCGCCCCTTCGTCACGGGCAGCTCCCGCAGTGCCTGACCCATCTCCTCGGCGTCGCCGTACCGGTCGGCCGGGTCGAGGGCCAGGCAGCGCTGGGCCACCTCAACCAGCTCTGGTGCCACAGCGGAGAGCTTCTCGATGTCCTGCTCCCGAACCCCCTCCCGCCGCCGCTCCATGAACAACGCCAGTTCCGTGGGCTCGAACAGGAACTCCCCCGTGGCCAGCTCGAAGAGCACCGTACCGAGGGCGAACAGGTCGGCGGGCGGCCCGACGAGCCGTCCGTCCAGCTGCTCGGGGGCCATGTAGGCCAGGGTTCCCTTGCCGCTCCCGGTGATGGTGTGGTGCAGATTGGTGGTGGCTCGGGCCACGCCGAAATCGGTGATCTTGACCTGGCCGCGGGGTGTCAGCATCAGGTTGGCGGGTTTGATGTCCCGGTGCACGATGTGCATCGGATCGCCGTCGTACGTGGTGGCCGCGTGGGCGTAGGCCAGCCCGTCGCAGACCTGGATGCCCACATCCACGACGGCGGCGGAGCCCAGGCTCAGGCTCTGGCCACGGCCCAGTTGCACCGCGCGGGAGAGGGGCAGCCCATCGACGTACTCCATCACCAGGTAGTGGGACGTACCGTCGTGCTCGAAGGAGAAGACCTGCACGATGTTGGGATGGCTCAGCTGGGCTACCAGCCGGGCTTCGTCGGCGAAGGCCTGGACGCGGGCCGGATCCACGGCCCAGTCGGGCAGGATGCGCTTGATGGCGACCCGCTTCTCGAATCCCTCGTCGCCGCTGAAACTGGCCAGGAACACCTCGGCCATGCCACCGGCTCCCAGCCGGCGCAGGACCTTGTAGCGGCCAATCTCTTCGGTCATGTCCCGATCACCGTAGCCCCAGATCCTTGAGCAGGCGCGAGAGGTTGCCCGGATCGACGCCCAGCAGGCGGCTGGCCTCACGCTGCACGCCGCTGGTGAGCTTCAGGGCCCGCTCCACGTACTCACGGGTGAATCGGCGGCGCGCCTCCTTGAGCGGTAAGAAGCCATCATCGCCGCCGGCCGGCCCGCTGGCCGAGGCCACGTGAGCGGCCTCGATGGTGTTGCCGTCGCAGAGGATCACCGCCCGCTCGATGCGATTCTGTAGTTCACGGACGTTCCCGGGCCAGTCCTCCGCCGCCAGCTGTTCCACGGCGGCCCGGCTCAGCGTCAGGTTGCCCTTGCCGAAGCGGGCGCCCACCGAGGTGGCGAAATGGGCGGCCAGCAGCGGCACATCGGCAGGCCGTTCTTGCAGCGGTGGAAGACGGATGGGGAACACGTTGAGGCGGTAGAACAGGTCTTCGCGGAATTCCCCCTTGGCCGATTCCTGCTCCAGATCACGATTGGTGGCCGCGAGCACGCGCACATCCACGCGGATGGGGCGCGCGCTACCCACGCGGAACAGCTCCCCCTCCTGGAGCACGCGCAGCAGCTTGACCTGCAAGGCGAGCGGG
>CAZDDH010000518.1:0-2097 GCA_964504165.1 uncultured Rickettsiales bacterium
ACGGCATCGACAACGACTGCGACGGCGACGTGCCGGCGGACGAGGCGGACGACGACGGGGATGCTTATCGCGTCTGCGACGGGGACTGCGACGACGACGACGCGGCGATCCACCCGTTGGCGCTGGAGATCTGCGACGGCATCGACGCCAACTGCGACGGGTTCGCCGACGACGGTGACCTGGACGGCAGCGGCATGGTGGACTGTGAAGAGGTGGCCGTGGTGGTCTCGGGCCCCTTCGCGGCGGTGGCGGACATCTGTGCCGACTCGGGCCTCTCCTATCCCGAGACCGAGGCCGACGCCGTGACCCTGGCTGCCGCCGACCTGGGGCTGGGCACGGTGATGTTGGTGGAGAGCGACATCGACGGCGTGCCGCTGGACGCCCTGCAGGAACACGCGGCCATCGTCGTGCTCAACGGCGGGCTCGCGTGGGGCACGCCGTTCTTCGACGAGACATTGCCAGCCCTGTTCCAGGCCTGGACCGCCGGCATCCCGGTGTACGTCATCGGCGATGACGCCGCGGACCAGCTGGACTCGACCCCGGAGCTGGTCACCCTGCTCGGGCTGGAGGGCTACATCGACACGGGCGCCCCGGACAGCGTCAACGTGCTCGAGCCCTCCCACCCCACCATCGACGGCGCCTACGGCTTCGTGATGCCGTTCGTGGCGGACGCGGACATGGACGTGGCGGGATTGGGCGTGGACGCGCTGCTCATCGCCGAGCAAGGGGCCACCGGAGCCCCGGCGTTGGCGGTGCAAGACATCCCCGGTCAGGCGCGCACGGTGGTGCAGCTGGTGGCGGCGGCCGCCGCCTGGGACGGCTGCCCCCAGACGTCCGGTGACACGGACCTGCTGGCGCGCAACGTACTGGATTGGATCGTCCCCTGATCGGGCCTTGGAGTGCACTCCTAGCCTCAGAGGCTGGTCGCACCAGGCATTCCTCCCCATTATTGAGGTAAGATTCGGTAGTACGAGGTGCGTCGTGACGAACGAAACCAAAGCTGCTCCTGGCGAGTACACCTTGGCCGAGCTGGATCCCGTGCCGATCATTCCGGGGATCGCAGCTCTGCTCGAATACCTGATGGGGCGCGGGGATGCCTACCGCGACCAGGCGCTCGCTGTCATCAGGCGGGATCCCGCCATCACGCTGAACCTGCTGCGCCACTACAACGCTCCCGAGCGGAATCCGAGCAAGAGAGTCATGGACTCGTTGAGAGTCATCACGCTTCTCTACGGCACGGAAAACGTGGCCCAGCAGGCGCTGCAGCTGGCCAAGGACCATCAGGCCGCACCCGTCAACTCCAGGATGGAACTGGACCTCAAGGTGGTCTGCCTGCACGCCTATGCCGGCGCCGAACTCGGCCGACTGCTGGCGTCCCAGTTCAAGCTCGTGGACGATGTGGAGATGTGTTACACGGCCACTCTCCTGCGCAGCATGGGCAGGCTGGCCCAGCTGGCCTATCCGCCCCTCGTCATCGCCGAAGAGGAGCAACCGGCCAACTCAGGCGAACTGGCGCCCCAACCCCCGCCGCCTGTACCGTTGCAAAAAATCCCGTCCCCCGCGCTGGGCGAGAAGATGGTGGCGGCGTGGAAGCTACCCCCGGTCTACGAGCAGGTGATCTTGGGTTACCTCAAGCCCAACGACGCACCCGGCGGGGACCACCGTACGCTCATTGACGTGATCCACATCGCCGACGCCCGTTCACGGGTCGCTATCCACGAGGATGGCCGGTATGCATTGATGCAGACCATTCGCCCCACCGCCCTGGGGCGCACCAAGATCCCCATCAGTGCCCTCGAGCATACGGTCGATGCATGCCTCCCCCAAGTCGAGCAGTACTGGGATTCGCTCAGCTGGGTTGCCGGAGACGAACCCGAGCCTTGATTCCTCCCCGTTTGCGCCTGATCCTATACATAGAACAACGAGGCGAGGTGTATCGCGATGACATGCTTGACGATATGGGCGATGAGATTCCTGCGGGTTCACACGGCGTTGCTGGCCGCTGCGGCATCGTTTTTGCTGGTGATGGCCGGCTGCACGTCCACCTTGGCGCTGGACGAGACCCCGGACGACGACGCCAGCGACGACGACGATGAC
>CAZDDH010000519.1:0-2042 GCA_964504165.1 uncultured Rickettsiales bacterium
ACCCGGCAGGACCCCGACACGGACGGCTGCACCACCTGCGACGGGGACTGCGACGACGGTAACCCCTTCCTCAACATCAACGACGACGACGTCGACAGCTTCACTTCCTGCGCCGGCGACTGCGATGACAGCGACTACAACACCTATCCAGGCGCCAACCCGCTGTGCGACGGCGTCCTGGACAACGACTGCGACATGGTCACCGACGACAACGAGGCCGACGCCGACGGGGACGGTGCCTCCACCTGTGATGGCGACTGCGACGATATCGACCCGGCCCTCAACCTCGACGACGGCGACACCGACGGCTACGACACCTGCAACGGGGACTGCGACGACGGCAACCCCTACGTCAACCCAGGCGCCGAGGAGATCTGCGACGGAGACGTGGACAACAACTGTGACGGCACCACCGAGCTGCGGGTGCGCCAGGAGTACAACACCATCCAGGACGCCATCAACGCGGCCGTCCCCGGTGACCTGATCTGCGTGGAGACCGGCTACTACATGGAGGCCATCAATTTCCTGGGCAAGGACATCCGCGTGATGGGCCTCGGCGGCGCGGGCGACACCACCATCGACGGCATGTCCTCCGGCGCGTCCACGGTCACCTTCGGCGGCGGCGAGACCAACGCGGCGATCCTGGAGGCCTTCACCATCACCGGTGCCAACATCAACAACGGCGGCGGGATCAACGCCACCAACTCCCACCCCACGCTGCGCAACCTGTTCGTCAACGGCAACCTGGCCTTCTCCCGCGGCGGCAACATCTACCTGGAGTCCTCCAACGCCGTGCTGGAGGACCTGATCGTCATCAACGGATCGGCGAACCAAGGGGGCGGCATCGCGTTGGTCGACGCCTCCCCCACCCTGGACAACGTCCAGATCGAGGACAACTGGGCCATGGAGGGCGGCGGCATCTGGATGGATCCTTCGTTCCCGGTCATCGCCAACAGCTCCCTCATCAACAACCAGTCGTCCCTCGGTGGCGCCATCTACATGTATGAGTCCAACCCGATGCTGTACAACGTCAACATCGCCAACAACGAGTCCAACCAGGAGTCGGGTACCGGTAGTGGCGGCGCCATCTACCTGGTCGACTCGTCACCGATGCTGACCAACTGCAACATCGTGTACAACATGGCGTACTTCCAAGGTGGCGCCATCTACATGACCGGCGTGTCCTCATCGGTGATGGTCAGCAACACCAACATCTCCCACAACCGGTCCCTGGACTACGGCGCCGCCTGGTGCAACGACACCGCCGCCATGGGCTACGCCCAGATCATGAACACCAACCACTACCTCAACGCCGGCATGGGTGAGTTCTGGGGTTTGACGGATCCGACGGGCACCAACGACAACATCGCCACGGACCCGCTGTTCCTGAACACCGCCGCCGCCGATCCCACCGACTGGGACCTGCACATCAGCACCGCATCCGGGCTCAAGGACGCCGGCGATCCCAACATCTTCGACCCGGACAACGGCACCTCGGACATCGGCATGTACGGCGGCCCCTACGCCGACGACTTCGACTTCGACCAGGATGACTGGGGCGATTGGTGGCTGCCCGGCGCCTATGATCCTTTGACTTCCCCCGACCTGGACTGCGACGATCAGGATCCGGCGGCGTACCCCGGCGTCGGCTGCTGATTCCAGGAGGACGCCCATGACCCATCCCCGCCTGCTGACCTTGGCCGCGATCGGCCTGCTGCTAACGCCGGGCTGTCAGAAGCAGGTCGTCGACTTCGACGGCGACGGTGACTCGGACGAGATCGACTGCGCGCCGGACGACGCCGCCATCCACCACGACGCCACCGAGGACTGCGACGACGAGGTCGACAACGACTGCGATGGAGACGTGGACACCTACGACAGCGACTGCCATGACCTGGACGGGGATGGCTACGGGTCAGACGTGGACTGTGACGACGACAACTACGACGTCAATCCCGGCGCCGAAGAGGTCTGCGACGACGACATCGACAACGACTGCGACGGGGACGCGGACAGCTTCGAAACAGACTGAAACGAAGAGG
>CAZDDH010000520.1:0-1966 GCA_964504165.1 uncultured Rickettsiales bacterium
CCCCGCCGCGTGCACCGGGGCGGGATGCCGCGCGCCCGGTGGAGGCGGGCCGTACCCCGGGTGCGGGGATGCCGGCGGAGGAGAGCCCCGAGGCGGAGGCGACGCCCGAGGGGGAGACCCTGCTCGGGCGTCCGCTGGAGCTGCGAGGGGCGGTGAACGAAACGCTGAGCGCCCGCGTGGCAGAGGCGATGCGCGAGGCAGTGGCGGCGCTCCAGTCATCGTGCCGCTGGGAGCCCAGCGGGGCCCCGGCGCTGGTGCTGGACGGCGAGCGGGCCTTCCGTACGGAGCAGGATGACCGGGCCTGGGAGCTGACGCTCGGAGACCCGGTAGAGGTGTTCCCCGTGGCCCAGCTGGACGAGCGGACGCTGGACGTAGCTGCGGCACACTGGGCAGCCCGGCTGGCCGTGGCCGACCTGGCCGGGCCGGATGCGCCCCCGTGGATCGCCCTGGGGTTGGCGGCCCACAGGGAGCTGGCCATCGCTGGGCGGCACACCGCGGTCCAGGACCCCGAGCCGTATGTCGCATTGGCTCGGGAGGAGAGCCACATCCCTGTGGTCTTCTGGGGTGCCCAGCCGGGCCGCAACCCGCCGGAGACCGTGGCCCGCGCCGAATCGATGGTGGCTTATCTGGTGGAGCGGGACGGACCCGATGGGTTGGCCCGTTTCCTGCTAGCGCTCCGGGAGCAGACGCCGGCCACCGCCTTGCAACAGGTGTATGGCGTGCAACACGAGACACTCCAGCGCGACTGGATGGCTTTTTTACAGCTGCGGTATCTCTGAACGGACGGTGACGAGAGCGAAACCGTGTGCAATAGTGCGCGGAATTCGGAGGGAAGATGCTGATTGCGGCCATCAAGGCCCTACGTCCTCGGCAGTGGGTCAAGAACGGGATCGTGTTCGCCGCGCTGGTGTTCTCCCAGGAATTCCGTGACCTCAACCAGGTGTTGCTGACCGTCGCCGCCGCGGCGCTGTTGTGCGCGGCCAGCTCCTCGGGTTACCTGTTCAACGACCTGCGGGACGTGGAGAACGATCGGCTGCATCCGGACAAGAAGCACCGGCCCATCGCCAGTGGCGCTCTACCCATGTGGGCGGCTTGGTCGATGATGGCGATATTGCTGGTGGGCAGCATCGCCGGTGCCTGGTTCTTGCGGCCCCTGTTTGCGCTGACGGTCACCGGCTATCTGGTGATGACCATCAGTTACAGTTTGTGGGTCAAGAACCTGGTGATCCTGGACGCCATGTTCATCGCCGGCCTGTTCATCGTGCGGGCGGTGGCTGGGGCAGCGGCCATCGACGTGCCCATCAGCCCATGGTTCCTCATCACGATGATGTTCGGGGCGCTCTTCCTGGGCTTCTCCAAGCGCCGGGCCGAGCTCCGCCTGCTGGAGGAGGACGCGGCCAAGCACCGCAAGATCCTGGCCGAATATGAGCCGCGCATGCTCGAGCAGCTCATCGCCGTGGCCGCGGCCACGGCGATCCTCTCGTACGCCATGTACACCTTCGAGGCGGCGCCCACCCCGGCGTTGATGGTCACCATCCCCTTCGTCGTGTACGGCATCTTCCGCTACTTCTACCTGATCCACCACCGGGCCGAGGGCGGCGCCCCGGACGTGACCCTGTTCAGGGATCCGGGCATCTGGGTGACAGTCCTGCTGTTCGTCATCACCGTGGTGGTGGTGCTGCTGTTTTTCTTGGATGTCGAGACGGGGTTCTGAAGAGAAGAAAAAATCGCAGAGGACGCGGTGGGAGGACGCAGAGGACGCGGAGCAGGGATTCTTTTACGGATCGGTCAGGTGGGAGGCCGCCCAAAAAAAAATTAGCAGAGGAGATAAACACACTCAAAGACAAACAAGAAAAATACATGTACTCACAAATGTAGGACACAATAGTAAAAAATGCTTGAGCTCGGGCTGCAAGGGATCGCCAGAGCTGACATTATTACACAACATTTTACATTCCGCGTCGAT
>CAZDDH010000521.1:0-1913 GCA_964504165.1 uncultured Rickettsiales bacterium
GGCACCTCCTGGCCCCCCTTCTTCTGGGTGATCACGTTGCCGCGCACGTCCAGCTTGGGGTCCAGCTCCTGGAGCTGACGGCGCAGGCCGCGGTTCTTGTTCTCCAGGTCGGCGATGCGCCGGTCGTCTTCCTCACGGCGGGCGGCGCTCTCCAGGACCCGGCCAGCGTAATGGGCCAAGGTCTGGGCCAGCTGGAGATCCTCCTCGGTGGTGGGGGCGTTGTCTCCGTGGCCGCGGCCCACCAGCACGCTGCCGGACGTGCTCGATCCCTGGAGTGGTACGCAGAAGCCGACCCCGCCGTCCGACCCCTGGCCGGTGAACAGGATGGCGGTGCCCTCCTGGCGGGCCTGGCTCAGCAGCTGGCGGTCCACGGCCGTGAACTCACCCGTGGGGGCAGCGCGGCCGTCTCGCTGGCGTGAGAACTGGGGCGCGTCCGCGGCGTCGAGGATCTGCACCAAATCCAGACCGGGGAAGCGATCCAACAGGAAGCCGGTCAGAAGTTCCTGGACCTGCCCGCTGGCCATCTCCCCCATCAACCCGACGAGGAACTGGGTAAAGGACTGCCCACGGCCGGTGTCGCTGGTCAGTTGGGCCACGTCCGTCAGCGGATGGCTGGCGGCCAGCGTGGTGAGCATGCGGGCCGCCGGACCCTCTTCTTTGGCCGGCTGCCGGATCAGGATCCGCGCCGGGTCCTCTTGCCCGCCCAGCAGCAAGGTGTCGCCGATTTCCACGCGTACGGCCTCGCCGCCCGGCTCGCAGGCCAGCTCCGTGCCGTCCTTGCGCAGCACCGCCGATCCGTTGCGGCTCCCCAGGTCCTGGTACCACCACACATCGTCCCGCTCTTCGAGCTGGCCATGCCGCCCGGAGACGCGGGGGGAACTGTGTAGGACAAGGTCATTCATCCAGGCGCGGCCGACGGACAGCGAGCCCTGGCCGGTGGCCCGCGCATCGGGCTCATCCGACCCTTCTAGACGTAATTCGATCATCGAGAAGCTCCTGATGGGAACCCCGAACCCTCGAGCACCCACCCACCCACCTTCGCACGACCCTGGCGGTCATGCAATGCGGCTATTGTGATTTTCACAACAACGGCGAACGTCATTGACGCCGGGGCGGTCGCCTACGATTGTTCTGCCGTGACGCACACGTATAACCACGCTTCCCGCTCCGTGCTCAACAGATTCCACCTGGAACGCTTCCCCGGGGAGACGCTGTTCGACCGCATCGCGCGGGCCGTCTGCCGCGCCGAGTGTCTGCCGCGCAAGGAGCTATACGAGGCCTGGGAGGTCGCCCGCCGCGTGCGCCGCCGGTTCCGCGGCGGTCCGGTGGTGGATCTGGCAGCCGGCCACGGCCTGCTGGCCCACATCTTGATCCTGCTGGACGACACCACCCCCTACGCCTTGTGTGTGGATCGCCGCCAGCCCCAAAGCGCGGACAAGTTGAACAAGACGCTCGTGGAGCGCTGGCCTCGCCTGGACGGCCGCATCCGCTACGAGCAGAACCGCCTGGAGAAGGTGGCCCTCCCCGACGACGCCCTGGTGGTCTCGGTCCACGCCTGCGGCACCCTCACCGACAAGGTGCTGGACCTGGCCATCGACTCGGGCAGCCGGGTCGCCGTGCTGCCGTGTTGCCACGCCCTGAAACGCTGCGACACGGGCGGCGTCGACGGCTGGGTGGACGGCCCGCTGGCCGTGGACCTGACCCGTGCCGCTCGCTTGCGGCAGGCAGGCTTCCAGATCCACACCCAGACCATCCCGGGGGACGTCACGCCGATGAACCGGTTGTTGATGGGGCGCCCCACCTAGCAGCGTTCGGCATTAGTGCCGATTCCGTTCTTGGTTGAGTATCACTCCCGTCACCTCTGTAGACACTTCGCCATCCCCCCGTGTTTCGAGTGGGAGCAATCGTAGTTC
>CAZDDH010000522.1:0-1910 GCA_964504165.1 uncultured Rickettsiales bacterium
GAGGAGTGCGACGACACCAACCCCAGCATCTACCCCGGCGCCGTGGAGATCTGCGACGACGGCATCGACAGCGATTGTGGGCTGGACCTGGAAGAGACCGAGGTGGACAACGACGGCGACGGCTACACCGAGTGCGGCGGCGACTGCGACGACGAGGACGCCACCGTCTCACCCGATTCCCCCGAGATCTGCGACGGGCTGGACAACGACTGCAACGTCAACACGGACGAGGACGTGGACGGTGATGGGGACACTTACACGATCTGCGATGGGGACTGCGACGACATGGATCCCAACTCCAACCCCGGCGGCACCGAGGCCTGCGACGGGGCCGACAACGACTGCAATGGCGTCATCGACGACGGCATCGACTACGACTTCGACGGATACTCGGGGTGCGATGACGAGGACTGCGACGACTACAACGCCAACGTCAATCCCGGCGCCTCCGAAGTGCCCTACAACGGCATCGACGAGGACTGCGACGGCGAGGACCTGGCGGACATCGACGAGGACGGATTCGACGGGGGTGCATACGGCGACGACTGCGACGACAACGACCCCGCGGTGAACCCCGATGCCACCGAAGATTGCGAAAACGGCATCGACGACGACTGTGACGATGTGGTGGACGAGTACGACAGCGACTGCGGGGGCGAAGGCGACGACGACGACGATGACAACGACGGAACCGGCGCGGGCGGGACCTGCGCGTGCAGCCAGGAGGGCTCCAATGGCCCCGGGAGCGTCGCCGCGATCCTGCTGGCCATGCTCACCTTTGCCGTCCGCCGACGGCGTTTGTAACGTTTCTTCATTTCAACCCGAAGTAAAAATAAAGGCTGAAACATGCTGCAAGCTGTGCTTGTATGCATGGCGGACCAGAACTTTACTCGTGGAGAATGACATGGGCACAACCTTCCTGAAGAACCCAATATTCGCGATTTTCCTTGTTTTCGGAATAACGGGCACTGCCTGGGGCGCCACCGGCGGACCGGACAACTACGGGTATTCCTATATCGACAGCGATGAGCCGGGTGGGCCTTCGTACAACTACACCGACCTCCAGGGCGTGGGCACGTCGGTGACGTTCTCGGACGATGACCACGAATACGTGCCCATCGGGTTCGATTTCGAGTTTTATGGCAACACGTACGACTACCTGGCGTTCGAATCCAACGGCACGGCCGTGTTCGCCAATCAGTACCTTACCTACGGCAACCAGCCGCTGCCGTACAACTCCATTCAGTACCCGTTCATCGCCATCTACTGGGACGACATGTATCCACCCAGCGGTGGCACATTTTACTATCACACGAGCGGGACCTCCCCGAACCAGGTGTTCATCTGCCACTGGCGCGGCGTACCCCACATCTCGGGAGGTGGCGCGCTGGACTACCAGATCATCCTCGACGAGCGGACCAATTCCGTCGAACTGACGTACGAGAACGTCAGCAGCCCGAGCAGCCCGTATGCCTACGGGGAGTCGGCCACGGTTGGCATCCAAGGGGATACGAGCAACTACCTGCAGTACAGCTACAACACCCAGTCCCTGTCCGACCAGCTGACCATCTGGTTCGGCACCTGCACCGTAGACGACCTGGACAACGACGGCGTCACCGAGTGCGACGGGGACTGCGATGACGCAGATCCGGCCATCTATCCCAACGCCCAGGAGATCTGCAACGACGGTATCGACCAGAACTGCGATGGCCAGGCCAACGAGTCGGATGACAACGACGGCGACGGCTACACCAACTGCGATACCCCGTCGGACTGCGACGACTTCGACGCCACGGCATTCCCTGGCAACCCCGAAGCTTGCGATTTTGTCGACAACGACTGTGACGGCGAAGTGGACGAGGACTTCGACAACGACGGCGACGGCTGGTCCACCTGTGCCGGCGACTGCA
>CAZDDH010000523.1:0-1892 GCA_964504165.1 uncultured Rickettsiales bacterium
TCGAAGCCGTCCATGTCCTCGGGGAGTTCCGGGCACTCGTCGTCCACGTCCAGGATCCCGTCCCGGTCGTTGTCCGGGTCCGGGCAGCCGTTGGCGTCCTCGAAGTTGTCCAGGTCCTCGGGCTCCTCGGGACACTGGTCCTGCCGGTCCTGGATGCCGTCCTTGTCCTTGTCCCGATCCCGCTCCGACTGCAGCGCCACCACGCCGTAGGCCCGCAGGTCCGGTGTGCCCCAGCCGTCGGTGAGGCCGCGGCCGACGCCGAAGCCGCCGCAGAAGATACCCTCCGGGTCGAAGCGGAAGGCCAGCAGGATCTCCATGGGGGTGTGGACCGGGTCGAACACGTCCAGCCCCAGCTCCTCCTCCAGCGCCTCGGCGATGACGGTGGCCCCCACGTACTCCACACCGATCTCGACGCGCTCGTCCTCGTCGAGCACGGCGGCCACGCCCACGCCCCAGCGGAACTCGTCGTCCGCCCAGATGTTGACCAGCCGCTGGGAGGTCATGTTGACCTGGAAGCCCGCGTTGACGGAGAAGCGGAAGTGGTGCCAGCGGCGGGCCAGGGCCAGATCGCCCCCGAGGGCCACGGTCCCGCTGCCCAGCAGCTGCTTGCGCCGCCCGGTGGGGATGACGATGCGCGGGGCCAGGGCCAGGGAAATGCCCTCGTTTTCTTGGCGCAGGATCTGAACGCCGAAGGCCACCCGCATGTCGCCGATGCCGACGATCTTCTGGGACATGCCCATGGCATCGGCCAGCGGCCCGTTGCCCAGCTCGTCGTGCAGCTGGAGGAACGGCACGGCCACCCCCACCTGGATGTGCTTGCCCAGCCCCAGGGCCATGGTGATGTCGAAGCCCCCCAGGTGGTCGATGACTGGCGCCGCCCGATCGCCGGAATCGTCCCCGATCTCGAAGGGACGCAAGGCGTAGTTGCCCACGATCCCCACGGACCACTTCCACGAGTGGAGCAGCTCCGCCTCCCGCACCAGCACGAAGCCGCCGGCCTGGCCCACGGGATCAAACCGCTGCACGTCCAGGCGCGGGAGCAGCCCCGTCTCCTGGGCTCCGGCCGGTACGGCCAGCACCCCCAGCAGGATCAGAACAGCGGCGCCCCGGGCCAGACGCCCCGGCTGCCGAAGCCGCCTCCGCAGGAATCCCGCCAGCACCAGCGCCAGTATCAGCGCCCACGGGCCATGGCCGCCATCGGCGGTGCGGCAGGTGCACCCGGATCCCTGCAGCCGGTTGGGCACGTCCGGATCCGTCTCCCCCGGATCGACGACGCCGTTGCCGTTGGCGTCCTCAGCCCCGTCCGGGATGCCGTCGTTGTCACTGTCCGTGTCCAGGGCATCGATGATGCCGTCGCCGTCCGAGTCCTCGTCGCCGTCCTCCGGATCGGGCACGCCGTCGCCGTCGCTGTCCGGGTCGCAGGGATCGGTGCCGATCTCCTCCTCCTCCCAGTCCAGCCAGCCGTCGTCGTCGCAATCGTCGTCGGGCATGTCGTCCGAGCCGTCGTTGGGGTCCAGCTCGCCGGGATCGATCTGGCCATTGCCGTTGGTGTCCTCGTCCCCGTCGGGGACGCCCCCGTCATCCGTGTCCGAATCCAGCGGATCGGTGGTGGTCTCCGGGTCGGCGTCCGGCACGAAGTGATCCGTGTCCGTGTCGTCCCCCTCCGGCTCGGTGAGGCCCATCTCGGTGCCGTCCTGGATGCCGTCGCCGTCCGTGTCGGCGCGGCGCGGGTCGGTGCCGTGGGTCAGCGCGGGGCCGGGCCTGAGCCCGTCGGCGTCCGGGGCGGCGGGGAGGGGATCGGTGCCGTCGCCGATCTCGTCGCCGTCGCTGAGGCCGTCGTCGTCCGTGTCCGGGTCCAGCGGGTCGGGGCCGTGGGCCCGCACGTCGTCGCC
>CAZDDH010000524.1:0-1883 GCA_964504165.1 uncultured Rickettsiales bacterium
GACCACGGCGAGCACCTCTTCGACCACGGCTTCCTGGGGCATGGCATGTCCGTGTACGAGCCGCTGGCCCACGTCCCGCTGGTCATCCGCGTCCCGGGCCAGCCGGCGGCCACGGTGGACGAGATCGTCGAACTGGTGGACCTGGCCCCCACCCTGCTGGACGCCATGGACGTGCCCCAGCCCCGCGCGTGGAACTGGGATGGCCAGATCATGGGCAGCGGGGATGAGGCACCAGGCCTGGCGTTTTGCGAACAAGGCACCCGCCAATCGGTTCGCGACCAGCGCTACAAGCTGATCGTGGACCGCTCTACTGGCGTCGAAACCCTCTACGATCTCGCCAAGGACCCCGGCGAGTCCCACGACGCCGGCGCCCTCGAACCCGCCATCCGAGACGGCCTGTCGGAGCAGTTACACCGCTGGCGCGCCCTGGAGCGGGCCGGTGCCATGCCCGACGCTCCCCTGCACCTGGACGAGGCGGATCTGGAGCGGTTGCGGGCGCTGGGGTATGTGGACTGACCCTGTCCGGATCGACACAACTTCTGGCCGCGTTCGTCGTTTGATTTGGCTTCCAGGCTGATATCATTAAATTGCTCGCATTTGTCGTGGATGTGGTGCTGGCTTGCGTCGTTTTGTAGCTGAATCCCGCGTCAGCGAGTGTTCTGCCACCGATGATTTCGTTCGCCATCACAGGAGCTACGGCATATGGGTTTGTCCGCACTCAATCTAGGCGCAAGCTACCATTCATCTTTCGCTCTGCATTCGGCAGCTGGGTTTCTGCTGATCCCGTTTTTGTGGCTCGCGGGCTGCATGTCCGAGGAGGCTTTTGATGAGGAGTGTGGGGAAAGAGCACCAGCGGAATCCTCCATCTCAATGGGAGACGGTGAGACGCCGGAGATCACCTGGACTGATGGGACCGATCCGGTGACACATCTCCAAGTGGAGAGCGTCAACCAGAATGATTGGAGCACTACAGCGGGCTGGTACATCGATTGCGAAGGTGGTGTATCTCCGTCCGTGACTCTCGGGCAGGTTCCCTCTGCCTGTACCTCAAGGGTTCAAATTACTGAAGGTGACGACGGAACGGAGCTCGAAATCCCGGAACTGACTGCGATTGACCCAACCGGATACCACCAGATTTATCTACGGGTTGATTGGACGGCACGCCTCTCCAACTCCGTGTATTCCTGTGGTTCCCGTCTTGAAATCGACCCCTGAACGTCGTGCCAAAACGAACCCAAGACATGCTTCCGGAGGTTTCGTGACTTTTCATCTCAAACAGTTAAGCACGATGTCCATATGGGCATTGATCCTTCTGCCCTTGTTGGGCTGCGACGATCCAGACGGCAAACTGAGGGGCAAACTCACCGGTACCATGGATGTGGACGGCGAGACCATCGAATTCTCGAGCCGCGATAGTGACCCCAACGGCGAGAGGATCGCCTTTGCCAATCCCAATACTGAGTGGGAACTGGCCTTCGATGTCGCCGAGGCCACGATATTCGATCAAACGGTGCCCGGGTGGGTGGAATGGGCGTCCAACGAGGAGTATCACGCTCAGGAAACGAACCCTCTGGGGATCTATCTCTGGGCCGATTATGGCCACGACGCTGACATGAAGTATGTATTGGCCATCGAAGGCGACGTACTGGACTGGTCAGAGAGCCACCTCTGGTTAGAATTCGATGCGGAGTTCGAGGGCGGCGCCACATTCACCGACGGGTACCTCGAGATCGACGGGCTGTTGCTACCGCCGGAAGACGACGGCGGCGGCGGTGGTGGTGGTGGTGACGTTGGTGGCTGTGGCAGCGCAACCTACGGCGGGCCTTACTACACCCCCTGGTTGCATAACCAGTGAGCGGTTTATATAAGGTGCGGCGCCTCTT
>CAZDDH010000525.1:0-1874 GCA_964504165.1 uncultured Rickettsiales bacterium
ACTTGTTATGGGTGTTCAGTGAGTTGGACGACAACAACGCCGCCACCTACCCCGGCGCCCCCGAGCTGTGCGACGGCCTGGACAACGACTGTGACGCTCTGATCCCGGCGGACGAGACCACCGACGTGGACGGGGACGGCTACCCGTCGTGCGAGGATTGCGACGACGGCGATGCGCTGTTCAGCCCCGGCATGGTCGATCTGTGCAGCGACGGCCTCGACAACGACTGCGACGGCCTCATCGACGTGGACTGCGTGGACTGCGACCTGTGGGTGCCGGGCGATTATGCGGCCATCCAGGACGCCATCGACAACGCCTGGACGGATGCCCGCGTCTGCGTCGAGCCAGGTACCTACGCCGAGAACCTGGAATTTGCCGGCGCCCAGATCCACCTGCTCGGAGTGGCCGGGCCGGAACCGACGGTCATCGATGGAACCGCCAGCGGTTCGGTGGTGCGGTTCGCCAACAACGAGGGGCCGGACACCCACCTGCAGGGCTTCACGCTGACCAACGGCTCCGCGACCAACGGCGGCGGCGTGTCCCTGTTCGGGGCTGCGCCGACGCTCAGCGACCTGGTCGTCACCAGCAACTCCGCCAACCAAAACGGGGGCGGCATCAACATGAACAACGCCTCGCCGGTGATCACGGATGTGCTCATTTCCGACAACAACACCGGGCTGCACGGCGGCGGGATGGGCATCTACAACAACTCCGATCCCTGGATGAGCGGGGTGGTCATCACCGATAACGACACCTATGACGACGGCGGGGGCATCGATATCGAGGGCGCCTCGATGACCATGGTGGACTCGGTCATCGCCAACAACAGCGCCGGGGACGACGGGGGCGCCATGTACCCCTTCGGCGCCGACGTGACCCTGGAACGGGTGCTGGTGACCGGCAACTGGACCGGTGAGCAGGGCAACATCTACTTCCGATCCAACTCGACAGCCACCTTCACCGACGTGATCATCACCGACAACATCTCCGCCATCGATTGCGCGGGCATCTGGTTCGAGTCCAGCAACGGTTTCCTCGACGGCGTCCAGATCACCGACAACGAGGCCCCCGGCTACAACGGCGGCCTGTACCTGGACTCCACGCTGGAGATGCACGACGTCACCATTTCGGGCAACTCCGCCAACATCGGCGGGGGGATCTACTGCACGGGTGGGGCGGCGGAGCTATCCAACGTGCGCGTCGCCGGCAATCACGCGACCCACGGGGCGGGCATCTACGCGACCAACGGTTGCAACCTCACGCTGACCCAGGGTGTGGTCGTGGGCAACTCGGCGTCCACCAACGGGGGCGGCCTGTGGCAGGGCAGCAACAGCGTCACCATTGCCCAGACGGTGTTTGCCGGCAACGTCGCGGCCAACCGGGGTGGGGGCATCTTCCTCAACGCCGTCAACCTCAATTTTGGTGCGGCCATCATCTACGCCAACACGGCGAGCGAGGGTGGCGGCGTGTACAGCCCCGGCGGGAACGCCAACTTCACCTACTGCGACACCTACGGCAACATGCCCGAGGACTTCGTGGGCGTGACCGATCCCGTCGGCATCGACGGCAACTTCAGCCTGGACCCCCTGTTCGTGGATCTGGCCCATCCTGACCCCCAGCGTTGGGATCTGCACCTGTCGGACCTCTCCCCCCTCGTGGACGGCGGCGACACCACCCTCGACGATCCCGACGGTTCCCGCTCGGACATGGGCGCCTACGGAGGCCCGGATGCGGACGACTGGGACCTGGACCAAGACGGCTACGACGAGTGGTGGCTGCCCGGCGAGTACGACCCGGCAACCTCACCGGGGATGGACTGTGACGACCAAGATGAGGCCATATTTCCTGGGGACGGCTGCTAGAAATTCTGAAGA
>CAZDDH010000526.1:0-1862 GCA_964504165.1 uncultured Rickettsiales bacterium
GATGGCTCACCCCTACATCTTGTGGCAGGAGGCGCTAACCGTCTACCCCCCAAAGGGGATTTGTCCGTGCGTCAGCCATACAACGGCGCCGGGGATGGGAGAGAGCCGTGTACGACAATTGCCGTGGTTTGGGTCTTGTTATCAGGCACACGCTGGGGCTGGTCGCCCTGGGACTATTGATCTGGCTTCCGTGCCAGGCCCACGCAGAGGGCTCGGCGGAGACCGGGACGACCCAGACGTTGCGCTCGCCCACGGTGCTGCTGGTGGACATCCTCGACTACACGTTCGAGAGCTTCACCTGGACCGGCGCGGGGACGGTGGATGTGTACAACCCCTCGTTGGGGTACGAAGACACGCTGAACAGCGGGGACACCTATGTGCCGGGCGTCGACGGCGCCCACATCGTCGCGCTCTCCGGCGACGAGAGCAACTGGGACATCGACGTGTACGGCGCGGCGAACGGGTACGGCAGGGTCTGGAGCTATGCGTGGTACTTCGATGCCAGCAGTTTCAGCGAGGCCTACGCCCTCAACGGCAGCTTCTACACCCTCGTCGATGGGGGCGCGGCGGGATACGACACGGTCGTGGAGCTGCGGCCGGATGGCTTTGCCGGGTACATCTACTTCGTCGCGGCCAACGGCGCCGGCATCGACGGCAAGAATGGGCGGAGCTGTGACGATACGGGCGCCGAGATCGTGGACACCGAATTCGCCATCTATCTGAATCCCCCGGAGATCTCCACCTACAGCGTGATGCAGCCCATCGTCTCGGGGGAGTCCTTCGCCGCCGGCGACCTGGGCTGCGGCAACGTGGCCTATGGCGTGGCCGAGGGCTACTTCTACTTCGACAGCAACGTGGACGGTACCTACCACGTGGTGTGCGACCTCAACGGCGACGGCGACTATGACATCACCTCTGACGACGACGTGCATATCATCGGCGACGCCGTGGCCGGGCAGAACACGGCGGCCTGGGACGGCACGGACAACGCCGGCAACCCCGTCTCCCCGGGCATCTACGAGTGCGTGGTGATCCTCACCGTGGGCGAGTTCCACTACGTCGGCCACGATATCGAGACCTCCTACGAGGGTTTCCGGCTGTTCCAGCTGGACGGCAACCTGGACCGCACCGGGCTGGACATGTACTGGAACGACACGGCCGTGCAGTACAAGGCCGAGACCATGGCCAACGGGGAGCAGGGCCTGGTCACCTCGGGCCCTGACGGCCTCAACTCGGGCGACCCGGCCGTGCCCGCCTCCCCCAACGACAACGCGCGCTCCTGGGGCCACTTCCAGGGCGACGGCAAGGGCAATACCTCGTTCCTAGACACCTACACCTGGGCCGCCGAGGACGTCAGCGGCACCCTGCAGATCGAGGTGGTCGATCCCCTGCTGGACACGGACGGGGACGGGCTGGTGGACGCGGACGAGGACTGCAACATCGGCACCGACTACCTGGATCCGGACACGGACGGCGACGGCGTCGGCGACCTCGAAGAGGTGGGCAACCCGGCCAACCCGGAGGACACGGACGGCGACGGCATCATCGACGCCCTGGACGAGGACGACGACGGCGACGGCGTGCTCAGCATCGACGAGGACATCGACGGCGACGGCGACCCCACCAATGACGACTCGGACGGCGACCGCAACGACGACGACCAGGACGATGACGACGACGGCGACGGCCCCGATACGATCGATGACAACTGCCCGATGACCGACAACCCCAACCAGGAAGACTTCGACGGCGACGGGGTGGGTAACCTCTGCGACGACTGCACGGACGCCGACGGCGACGGCTACTGCGACGCCAACTTCGACACCTCCGGCTGCCTCGACCCGCTGGCGGACTGCGACGAC
>CAZDDH010000527.1:0-1850 GCA_964504165.1 uncultured Rickettsiales bacterium
CCACTGACCCTCCAGCTCGGTCAGGATGCTCTTGAGCCGTTCGGAGAGCTTCTCGTAGTGTTCGGGGTCCTCGTCGATGTGTCGCCGGATGTGGTAGCGGGCTGCATGTTCCATCTCGGACGCCTTGGCTTCATCGGAGCGGTGCTTGTCAACGGCCTCGTCGAAATCCGCGTCGGAAATTGAAACGGGCGGAATCTTTGGGTCGATTCCGAGCGACACGAGATGGTCGTCGATGAGCTTGCGGACCTTGGCCCCGACCTCTGCCCCTATGGGCCTCTCGCCGCCCCTGTAGCGGTTTCTGGCTGCGTTCTGGATGCGCCCAAGGGTCTTGGCATCCTTCACGTAGGGCAAGCCTTCTGGGCGCGGCAGAACGAGGTCCAGCGTGGCGAGGAACGCCTTGAGCTTCACTTGGAACTCGGCACGCAGCTTCTCGTCTCGGAGCAGGCGCACGCAGCCCTCCATGTCGCTGAGTTCGATGTCCCTTCCCTCGAAGATGTCCACGGCCCGGTGGTGCCGGTCCCGGAGCTTTGGAATCTCATCGCGGAGGGATTGGAGCGCCCCCTCGATGTCCTCCTCGGCGTAAACGGCCAGAGCCTCCTTGAGATGACGGGCGACACCGAAGTAGTCCACCACAAGCCCGGCTTGCTTCTCCTCCCCGCAGGTCCGGTTTACGCGGGCGATGGCCTGCAACAGCTCTGCCTGCTTGATGTGCCTGTCGAGGTACATGACGGCCTCGACGGGGGCGTCAAAGCCGGTCAGCAGCATGGACTTGACCACGATGAACCCGAGCCACGAGGTCTTGTCCGGGTCGTTCTTCTCCGGGGTCGGGAAGGGCCTCTTGAAGGCTGCCACGCGGGCGTCCAGCTTGGCCCTGTCCGTCCATTCGGCCCACTCCGGGGGGTCGTTGTGGCTCCCGGAGACGACCGCCGCGAACTCCAGTTGTCGGATGGCGTCGAGCTGCCGGTGCGCCCGGACGAGGAACCGGGTTCGGTCCGGCAAGGTGTCCAGTTCGTCATCGGCCAGCCCTGCGACATTCGGGTCGAGGCCCTCAAGCTCGGCCACGAGGTCGTCGCGGGCGACGACGAAGGCGGCCTGATACCTGATGGCGGCCCGGCGGCTCACAGAAACGACCTGCGCCTTGAACTTGTTGGGCAGGATGTTCTCGACGTAATGCCGGAGCATGTCCTTGGCCTTGGCCGCGATGAGGGCCGTGGCCTCCATGACATCGCCCTTGGTGGCATACTTTTTCTTGATGCGCTCCAGCTCCTCGGGCGTCCGCTCCCGGAACATATCCTCGAACAGGTCGTCGAGGCCGCGTCCGTCAGCCACGGCACCCTCGGTGGTCCGGCCCTCGTACAGGATGGGGACGGTGGCCCCGTCCTCCTCGGACTGGCGGATGGTGTACCTGTCGATGAACTCCCCGAAGATTTCATGGGTGCGCTTCTTCTTCCCCATGATTATCGGGGTTCCGGTGAACCCGATGCGGGCGCAGTTGGGCAGGGCCGTAAGCAGGTTCCCATGGAGGGCGCTGGCATGGCTCCGATGTGCCTCGTCCACCATCACGAGGATGGAATCGTCCTCGTTCAAGACCGGGAACTCGCCCACGTCCTCGGCGCTGTCATGGATGGCCTCATCGTCGTCCACCTCGGGGTCAACGTCCCGCTCTTGATATTTTTGTATCATGGCGAAGATGAGGCCCGGCCCCTTCTCCGCCAACAGTTCCTTCACCTTGGCAATCTTCTTTGCGATGCGAACTGTGTCGCCGGTCAGCTCAGCGGTGTCGGAGAGTTGCTTCTGAAGGTCTTTGCGGTCCGTCACCACGACGACCTTGAACCGGCGCAGCTCATGGG
>CAZDDH010000528.1:0-1779 GCA_964504165.1 uncultured Rickettsiales bacterium
GACAACGACTGCGACGGGGATGTGGACGAAGGGACGGAAGCCTTCGACGACGACGGGGACGGCTACACCGAGCTGGGCGGCGATTGCGACGACGGGGATCCGGCCATCAATCCGGGCGCTTGGGACCAGTCCGTGGACGGCGTCGACGACGACTGTGACGGAACGGACGGCCAGTAGTGTAGACTCTGCTGACTCAAGGGGGCTGGCAGATGCCCGAACAGCTCGGCCGATATGTTTTGCACGAGTCGCTCGGCAAGGGGGGATTTGCCGAGGTCTACCGCGCCACGCTCCAGGGCCCGATGGGCTACTCCAAGGATGTGGCCATCAAGCGCATCCCGTCCGCCATCGTCCAGGACGAGTCCACCATCCACGCCCTGGTCAACGAGGCCCGCATCGGCGGGCAGATGCGCCACCCCAACATCGTCGAGGTCTACGAGCTCGAATGCGTCGATGATCAGTGGTTCGTGGCGATGGAGCTGGTGCGGGGCAAGACCCTGGGCGAGCTGCTCCACCAGTGCCGCCGGACCAAGACCCCCTTGCCCCCCAAGATCGCCATCGATATCGCGATGCAGATCGCGTCCGGGCTGCAGTATGCCCACACCTTCCGTTCGGCGGACGGGAAACGCGCCGAGCTGGTCCACCGGGATCTCAAGCCAGCCAACGTGATGCTGGACGAGCGGGGCCAGGTCAAGATCATGGACTTCGGCGTCGCCCGGTCGAGCCTCAACCTCTACCGGACGACCGCGGGCGATCCGGTCAAGGGCACGCCGCTGTACCTGTCGCCGGAGCAGCTCCAGGGGGACCAGGTCACCGCCTCGTCGGACCTGTTCGCCTTTGGCGCCCTGCTGTACGAGCTGCTGACCCTGCACCGGCTGTTCCTGGCGTCGGACATCAACCTGATCCTGGCCCGCGTGATGTCCCTGGACCTCAGCGAACGGATCCAGCCGATCCGGGCCGTCGACCCGGAGATCGGGGACCTGCTCGCCCACTGTCTCAAGCGGGATCCCGAAGAACGCATCTCCTCGGCACGCCTGGCCCACGACGAGCTGCGGCGGATGAGGCAAAACGACCCGCAGAAGATCAACCTCGCCGAGTTCTGCCAGTACCTCATGGAGGCCACCAGCCACGGCCTCATCCCCCAGTCGCCGGATAACGGCTGGGCCTGGGAGAGCTCCATCCGGCGCTCCGACTCGGTGGACGAGATGACCGCGGACGCCAGCGTCTCCGTCCACCGCCCGCTGATGACCATCCACCAGGAGCTGGCCACCTTCGGCACCACGTTCTTCGGGCCCATCCGCTGCCCCGATCCCAACGTGGAGGAGATCCAGGCCAGCGACCGGGGCCTGGTCCCGCCCTACCGCGGGTACCGGCCGCCCCCACCACCGCCGCCGGGCGTGAACACGGTGGCAGCGACGATGGCCCACCCGACGCATGGCGAGCAGGCCGAGCAGGCCCAGGAGCCTCCGGTCCGTTCACCGTCGGTCACGACCATGACTTTGCCCCATAACGAGATGAGCCAGGCGACGGGGACGGCGGGCCCAGGGCGGGGCCTGATCTGGGCCCTTGTCGGTGTACTGGCACTGGTGGCCGTGGGCCTGGCCGTATTGCTGGTCCTGCTGATCGTGCAACCCAAGACACCGTCGGAGCCCGCCGGGGACGGCGTCGTGGACGCGGGCGGCCAGGGCGACGGATCCAACCAGGGATCCTCGGCCGGCGACAACAACGCTGCGGGCAACAACAACGCCGCCGGCAACAACACCGCCGCCGGCCACCACCCCC
>CAZDDH010000529.1:0-1772 GCA_964504165.1 uncultured Rickettsiales bacterium
CCACGGACGAGGACGACGACGCCGATGGCGACACCTTCACCGAGTGCCAGGACGATTGTGACGACTCCGATCCCACCTCCTACCCGGGCGCCCAGGAGGCCTGTGATCAGGCGGACAACGACTGCGACGGCCTCATCGACGAGGACATGGACTACGATCACGACGGCTACAGCGGTTGCGGGGGCGAGGACTGCGACGACTACAACGCCAACGTCAATCCCGGCGCCGTGGAGATCCCCTACAACGGCATCGACGAGGACTGCGACGGGTTCGACGCCGACGACCTGGACGGGGACGGCTTTGCCGGCGGCACCTACGGCGAGGACTGTGACGACACGGACGCAGACGTGAACCCGGACGCTGCCGAGGACTGCACGGACGGCATCGACACGGACTGCGACGATCTGGTGGATGACTACGACCCGGACTGCGGCGCCGGGGACGATGACGACGACGATGACGATACGGCTCCCAGCTGCGCTTGCGACAGCGCGGGGGAGACGCCGATGCCGGTGGGCTTGTTGCTGCTGCTGGGCCTGGCGATCGTCCGCGCACGCCGCCGTTAGCTTCCGCTCAATCACCTGCTAAAGTGTTCCCTATCAATCCATGGGGAATAACGGAGTGATCATGACAATGAATATCCATCGAACCATGACGGGGTTCGCCTTGCTATTGACCCTCCTCGTGGGCGGCCGCGCCGTGGCCCAGTCCGAGGCGTTATTGATCCTGGAGTCCAATCCGTGGGGCTACTCGGCGTGGCAGACGGAGCTGGCGGCGTACGGCGTGCCCTACACCACGATCACCTCGTCGGACGTGGCCAACACCAATTTGTCCCAGTACGACATGGTGATCACCGTCAGCGTGCAGAACCAGTCTTATTACACCGCTCTGGACAACGAGATGGCGGCCCTGGAGTCCTACGTGCAGGGCGGCGGGGTGCTGGTGTGGTCCGGCTGCACGCAGGGGCCCACGCCCAATCCCCCCTTCGGCGGCACGAACATTCATCAGGCGGACAGCTACCTGGACGTGGTGGACATGTCCCACCCCCTGATGGCCGGCGTCACCGATCCCATCACCGGCAATTCCGCCAGCCACAACTACTTCACCGGTATCCCGGCCGGGGCGGAGATCCTGACCACCAGCCAGAACTACAACGGCGAGCCGGTGACCTACGTGCTCGAAGAAGGCATGGGCATGCTCATCGCCGCGGGCAACACCTGGGAGTGGGGTTGGAACAACGGCCAGGACGGCGGCCTGATCCTGGTCAATACCATCGCCTGGGGCTGGGATTTCGACCCCTGCGCAGGCGTGGACAACGATGGCGACGGCTGGACCGACTGCGACCTGGACTGTGACGACACCGATCCGTCGATCCATCCAGGCGCCCAGGAGATCTGCAACGACGGCATCGACCAGAACTGCGACGGCCAGACCAACGAGGCCGATGACAACGACGGCGACGGCTTCACCAACTGCGACACCCCGTCGGACTGCAATGACTTCGAGGCGGCAGCCTACCCCGGCGGCCTGGAGGTGTGCGACTTCATCGACAACGACTGTGATGGATGGGTAGACGAGGATTTCGACGTGGACGGCGACGGCTGGACCACCTGTGCCGGCGACTGCGACGACAACGATCCGGCCATCTACCCCGAGGCGGCCGAGCTGTGCAACGGCGTGGACGACGACTGCGACGGCACCATCGACGAGGACACCGACGACGACGGCGACGGCTTCACCGACTGCGACGGGGACTGCGACGACAACGACAC
>CAZDDH010000530.1:0-1730 GCA_964504165.1 uncultured Rickettsiales bacterium
TGTCGGGGTTGGCGTCGTCGCAGTCGTCTTCGCAGGCGCCGAAGCCGTCCCCGTCGCCGTCGTCGTCGGTGTCGCCGTCGCAGTTGTTGTCGATCTCGTCGCACTGCTCGGCCGCACCGGGGTAGACGGTGTCGTCCTCGTCGTCGCAGTCGTCGCCGCCGGCGTCCTCGCCGTCGTAGCCATCGCCGTCCACGTCGGTTAGGTCCTCGCCGTCGCAGTCGTTGTCGATGCCGTCGTAGGGGATCTCGTCGGCGCCGGGGTTGACGTCCGGATCCTCGTCGTCGCAGTCCTCGTCCGCGTTGTAGCCGTCCCCGTCCGCATCGTCGACGGAGTCGTCGTCGTCGTCGTCATCGTCGGCCGCGTCGTCGTCGTCATCGTCGGCCGCGTCGTCGTCGGCCGCATCGTCATCGTCTGGATCTTCGCAACCCCCCAACATTAGGAATCCGCACGCAAAAAGACACAAGAACACCCGCAATAGATAGGCCATGGCACCACTCCTCGCATGGCATTGTACGCGAAGCGGCAAAACGGGTGTGTTGGTGTGTGGAGCTAGCGGGAAAGCGGGGAGCCGCCCATCAGGGCGTGCAGTCCAGGGACCAGTCGTAGGAGCCAGTGGCCGCCTGACCGCTGTTGAGGTCGTAGTAGCTGGTGAAGACCATCGTGTAGACCCCGTCGGCGGGCAGCGTAACGGAGATCAGCGAGTCGGTGCCGCCGCCGCTGTCGTCGTCCTCGTCGAGGACGTCGCAGTTCTCGTCGAGGATGTAGGCGTAGGTGTCGAAGTCCGAGGACTCCATCAGTACCTCCACCAGCTCGCCAGCGGTGCCGTCGAATTCGACGTCGTCATAGTAATGGTCCGTGCCCCGCGGGCCGTCGGTGTCGTCCTGGTTGTTGAGACCGTACTGGGACGAGGAGTCACCGCAGGTTGCGGTCCATGAGTCGTACTCGCAGTATTCGCCGAGGGCGGTCACGATCTCGTAGATCTCGAAGGTGTAGTCCCCGGTCTCACCGGCGGTGGCCGTCGTGCAGATCACGGTGTAGATGCCGTCCGCCGGCACCGTGAACTCGAGGTAAGAGTCGTCTTGGTCGCCACCGCTGTTGTCGTCCTCGTCGATGATGTCGCAGTTCGGGTCCAGCAGGTAGATGTAGGGGTCCAGGTACCAGTCCGAATCGTTCATCTCGATGCCCAGGACCATGCCGGTGGTGGCCTCGAACTCGATGTCGTCGTAGTAGAACCCGGCGCCCGACGGACCGTCCGTGTCGTCCTGGGCAGAGATGGAGAAGTTGAGCGTGTCGGGGATGGTGGCCACGTTGGAGTCCCCGTAGCAGTTCTCGCCCACGACCACGACCAGATCCTGGCCGTCACAGTCCTGGTCGATACCGTCCCCGGCGATCTCGGTGGCGCCGGGATTGATGCCGGCGTCGGCGTCGTCACAGTCGTTCTCGCAGATCATGTAACCGTCGCCGTCGTCGTCCGCCTCGTCGGCGGGCAGGGCGCCGTCGCAGTCGTTGTCGAGACCGTCACAGACCTCGGTGGCACCAGGGTAGACGGTGGCCTCGGCCGGCTCGCAGTCGCCGTCACACTCGGTGACGCCGTCGCCGTCGCCGTCCAGCTCGGCGGCGCCCAGGCTGCCGTCGCAGTCGTTGTCCAGGTTGTCGCAGAGCTCGGTCGCGCCGACATAGACGGTGGCATCGGCGTCGTCACAGTCGCCGTCGCACACCGACTGGCCGTC
>CAZDDH010000531.1:0-1721 GCA_964504165.1 uncultured Rickettsiales bacterium
ACGGATCTCGCTCAAATCGTCATGGTTTGCCAGCAGCTATTGGGGCGGGGCTGACGTCGTGTGGTCAACGAGGCTGACCTCGGCCAGCCTCCTCCCAAGGCCCGTCGCCGGCCCGTGCAGGTCCGTCGTTTCGAGCGGGCCGTGCCCAACGCGATGTGGCAGATCGACATCTTCACGTTTGAGCTGAAGCGGATGTACCGCGTCTATCTGATCGGGATGATCGACGACCACAGCCGCTACATCGTGGGTCACGGCCTGTATCGGCAGCAGAAGGCCGAGGCGGTGATGGAGGTGGTCAAGGGCGCCATCGGCCAGTGGGGCGCGCCTCGCGAACTCCTCAGCGACAATGGCCGTCAATTCGTGGCCTGGCGGGGCAAGTCGGCCTTCCAGAAGCTACTGAAGCGCCAGGGCATCGACCATGTGCGCAGCGCGCCTCACCATCCGATGACGCTGGGCAAGATCGAGCGCTTCTGGAAGACGATCTGGACGGAATTCCTGTCCGACGCGGTCTTCGCGTCGTTTGCGGATGCCACCCAGCGTCTGGCGCACTGGATCGCCTACTACAACCACCAACGTCCGCACCAGGGCATCGCCGGTGCCTGTCCTGCGGATCGTTTCTACGGCCTCGCCGATGACGTGGAGGCGGCCGTGGGTCAGGGCTGCCAGGAGAACTCCCTTCGACTGGCGCTGGGCCAGGAGCCCGAGCCGCCGCTGTACCTTCTGGGCAAGCTCGGCGGCACGGACGTGCGGGTGACGCGCAAGGGCGAGGAGATCGAGGTCAAACTCGGTGACGAGGTCCACGAGGTGATCCGCTTGGGCGCACCGTTTACGCTGGATGAGCAAGGACGAGGACACCGAGGGGAGGCCGACGATGAAGTGGACGAAGCTCAGCGGCGAGGAGCGCTACCGGATCGTGGAGATGGCCCGCAAGGGGGAGGTGCCCCTCAAGGAGATCTGCGCGACCTTCGAGGTGTCGCGCCAGACGCTGTATCGAGCCATGCACAAGGCGGACGAGGCGTCGGCAGCGGCTCTGGAGCCGATGCGCCCCGGGCGCAAGAGCAAGACCGAGGACCAACAGGCGATCTCCGAGCTCAGTGGCCAGATGGCGGGCCTCCAGAAGGAACTGGAGCACTGGAAGACGAAGTACGAGGTGGCCGAGGCCTTCTTGGAACTGGAGCGCAAGTACGACCGCGGCGAGCCCCTGGACGAGACGTCCACGGGCGCGGGGAAAAAAAGACGCCGGCGCAAGAAGCCCAAGCGACGCAAGAAGTAGAACCCATCTCCTACGCTCTGCTCTGGGACGCCTGGGCCGACGACGAGGATGGGAGCTCGGAATGATGGCCGCGGTCCAGGGCGTGCAGCCGCGGTCGCTGGCTCGCTGGCAGGCGAACCAGCAGCGGGCTGACGAACAGATCCCGCGCCCGCCCACGGGCAGACCCAAGGTGATCACGTCCGAGGTGGCCTGGAAGCTGCGCAAGCAGTACACGGACCGCTACGGCCAGTGGGGCCCGAGGGTGCTGGCACACTGGGCGCAGCGGACGGGTCTGGGGACGTACAGTCCCACCACGATCGCCGACGTGATCGCGGATCTACGCCCCGACCCACCGCCCAAGACGGAACCGCTGCGATACAAGGTCCCATCGCCGGGCGTGATGTGGAGCGAGGATCCCACTCGAACCGGTTCCATGGACTCCCGCGTGATCACTGGGGAAACACTTCGT
>CAZDDH010000532.1:0-1718 GCA_964504165.1 uncultured Rickettsiales bacterium
CAACCTGTGGCAAGAAGGGATGCCGCTGTCTCGGTGACCCGCCGGTGCGGCATGGTCCTTACTACCAGTGGACGTCCAAGCCGGGCGGCAAGACGCGCACCATCCGACTCAAACGAGACGAAGTCGACACGTTTGAACGCGCTATTGCGAACTCTCATCAGTTAGATGAGCTCATCGCAGAGTGGATATCTGCCTCGATTGAAGCAGCTCAGGAAATTCGCGAGATATCCCGCCGCTGAAGTGCGGAAAGTAGGCCACGACGCTCCAGGACGGCACTTTTGAGGTTGTCGTACAGCAGGACCCGGGGGACTCCAGACCACGCTGCGAAGGCGGCCTCATAACCACGGAGGAAGTTCTCCATCTTCTGGTTCAGGTAAAAGCGCAAAAACACCCGGCGTGACCAGCTCAGCACCATCACAAACGCCATCAGCGGACGCTCGGCCTGGCCGATGGTCAGCTTGCCGAAGTGGCCCCAGTCCACTTGAGCCTGCTCGCCCGGCAGGGTGCGCAAGCGCAGGTAGGCCTCGGCGGGCTTGCGGGGGCGCATCAGGGCGATGAGGTGGCGGAAGTGATCGGGGCCACCGGGATACCCGCGCTCCCGGACCATCTCGTACAGGCGGCTGGCGGGCAGGCTGGGATACGTCGCCAAGGTGTGGTCAATCACCTCACGATACGTGTCGATCATCGACGGTTGCAGCACCTTCGCGCGGGGGATCCCCGCCCGGGCGAGGACCCGCTGGACCGTGCTGTGGTGCACACCCACCTGGCGCGCAATCGTGCCCACCCGCCACTTCTCGGCGTTGTACAGGCGCAAGATCTGGGATTCGAGCTCCGCTGGAATCATCGAAATACCTCCGGATGCCGCGTTTCGCGGCAGCGTTCGGGAAGCCGGGGGCGGCGACGACGCCGTCGGAGGGGGCCACGACGGGCCCATGGCCGGCAGACCTCGCCACAGAAGGCGCAGATCACACCGGTGTGGTCGTGCTGCGGGCCTTGGGTGACCGTCACCGATCCCAGCAATCCCTTGGGTTTACTGGGGATGAATCTCGGCTGCTCGGCCATCGTTGGGGTACCCTGATGCGTCACTTTTTGTGCGTCGGTGGCCGCTCGACGGGCCCGGTAGGGCACCTGCCGACGGGCATGGGCAAGGCGTCCACGACGGGTCTGCTGGTAGCGAGCACCCGCCGCTCGGATCGAAGACCGGCGGGCGGCCTCTGAGCACGTCGGACCGCAGTACCGTTGGCCACGGTCGCAGTGGGAGCAGATCCGGACCTGATGGCCGCATCGAGCGCAGTTGAAAAGCCGGTAATCCTCGCGAATCGGTCCGCCGGGCCACCAAGGGGCTGGACCGCCGAGACCATCCCGGCAATACTCGGAATCACTTGGTTCGCGGGGCTTCGGCCGCGTGGATTCCGCGAAGGTCCAGGAGAGTCGCCAAACTGTAACCTGGGCCTTCGTCTGTTCTTGGCTGCCAGGTCGTTTCTACCCCAGCAAAAACCTGTTTGCATCTCGGAGCTCCGGCCCCCAGCTGGGGGCCGGATGGGGGCTAGGCTCGCGCCTGGTCGGGAAGGGAGTGACCTCGTTGCCACGAGGTCGGAGAAAGGGACGGCTGACGCGGGCTACCTGCTCAACGGGAAAAAGGATCGCGTCAACGTCGTCGATGGCGATTGCCCGCGGGTTTCAACATCTATGCGCGGGTTTCGACAGCCACCGACACC
>CAZDDH010000533.1:0-1692 GCA_964504165.1 uncultured Rickettsiales bacterium
ATCCCGGACGTGCGGGACAAGTGCCCCAACGAGGCCGAGGTGATCAACAACGTCGAGGACGAGGATGGCTGCCCGGACGAGGCCAAGGTCAAGGTCGAGGGCAAGGAGATCGTGATCCTGGAGAAGGTGTACTTCGACACCAACAAGTCCACCATCAAGAAAAAGAGCCACTCCCTGCTCCGCGACGTGGCGGCGCTGATGGTCAAGTACCCCAACATCAAGCGGGTCGAGGTGCAGGGGCACACCGACTCGGTGGGTTCCGACGCCTCCAACCAGACCCTGAGCCAGGCCCGCGCCGAGGCGGTCGTCACCTTCCTGGTGGGCCAGGGCGTGGACAAGGCCCGGCTGGTGGCTAAGGGCTACGGCGAGAGCAAGCCCGAGGTGCAGGGGAGCTCGGATGAAGCCCTCGCCAAGAACCGGCGCGTGCAGTTCCTGATCCTCGAGCAAGACTAGATCCCGCCTGTTGCCCTTCCTGGGCAGCGCCCCATCCTCCTGACCCGCCATCCGGGCACCACGGCGGTGGTTTGTGGGATAATTGCCGTTCATCCGTGTTGATTGGACTGAGGGAACCTTTGACACCGAAGATCCGGCGTCTACATTCAAGGAATGGCTGGGCCCGACGATACCGTCGTTGGCGACGCAGCATCTTGAGCTGAATCAGGAACGTCCGAGGAGATCATCCATGCGCTTCAAATTATCCATCTTCGCCTTGGTAGTGGCCCTGTCCATCTCGATGATCCCGGCCCAGGCGGCGCCGCCGGCCATGGACGTGCAGCACTTCCAGCCCCAGGCCGACCGGACCGGCTGGTTCACCACCCAGTCGGCCCAGACCCTTGAGCTGTGGCAGCCGGCCTTCGGGTTGTGGCTCAGCTACGCCAACAAGCCGTTGATCCGCATGGAGACCGACACGATCGACGACATCATCGTCCGCGATCTGCTGACCATGGATCTGCAAGCGGCGCTGGGCTTCGGCCCCGTGGATCTGGCCCTGGACATGCCGGTCCATCTGGTCGTCGCCGGCGACGGGCTCGCCGCCTGGGGCACGACCGTCAGCGGCGCCGCGGCCGGCGACCTGCGGGTCATCCCGAAGGTGCGCTTCATGGATCCGGACAAGAAGGGCTTCGGCCTGGGCCTCGCCCTGCCGCTGACCCTGCCGTCGGGCAATCAGGACAAGTACGTCGGCCTGCAGACGGTCTCCTTTGCTCCGACGTTGCTGCTGACCGGCCACGTGGGCAAGGTGCGCATCGGCGGCAACGTGGGCTATCGCATCGCCGGCTCCTCGGAGTTCAGCGATCTGGTGGCCGGCAACGCGTTCCTGTTCCGCGCGGCGGTGGGAGTCCAGGCTCACCAAGCCGTGGAGATCGGCGCCGAGCTGTTCGGCGACGTTCACAGCCAGGCCCGTAACAACCCCGTCGAGTGGTTGGCGGGTGTGACCATTCACCCCATCGAGCCGCTGGGCTTCTCGGTGGCGGGCGGCACGGGCATCGGCCCAGGCTTCAGCGCCCCGGCCGGCCGCGTGATCTTCGGTGTCGGTTACACACCCTCGGCCAGCGCCGACAGCGACGGGGACGGCATCCGTGACAACAAGGACGCCTGCCCTGAGGCCCCGGAAGATGTGGATGGCTTCGAGGACGAGGACGGCTGCCCCGACACGGACAACGACGGCGACGGGTTCGCCGACGCCGAGGACCA
>CAZDDH010000534.1:0-1685 GCA_964504165.1 uncultured Rickettsiales bacterium
CGTCGCAGTCGATGCCGTCGCAGCTGGAGTACCCGTCGTGGTCGTAGTCCCAGCCATCGTCCGTCAGGCCGTTGCAGTCGTTGTCGATGCCGTCGCAGACCTCGTTGCCGCCGGGGAAGGCGTAGGGCTCGGCGTCGTCACAATCCCCGTCGCACTCGGAGAAGCCGTCATTGTCGGCGTCGTCGGTCTCGTCGGTGAGGGGGTCGCAGTCGTTGTCCAGTCCGTCGCACAGCTCGGGGCAGCCGGGGCAGACGGTGAGATTGGCGTCGTTGCAGTCCCCGTCACACTGGGAGAATCCGTCGCCGTCGTTGTCGACGGACTCGTTCATCACCCCGTCGCAGTTCTGGTCGATGCCGTCATCACAGATCTCCGGGGCTCCAGGGTAGGCGTTGGGATCGGTGTCATCGCAGTCACCATCGTTGACGGTCCAGCCGTCACCGTCCTCGTCCGACACCATGTAGATCCGGATGAATGGAGCCCAGGAGTTGCCCTGATAGGTGGGATAGCCGTCGTTCGCCGTATCGCTGGACGACATGCTGTAGATGTTGTCCGCGTACCCGGCGATGGAGAACGGCTGGGAAGGGTCGTACATGTAGTCGAAGATCGCGCTGCTGGACACGGAACAATAGAACGCCAGCGTATACGTCTGGCCGGCGGTCAGCGGGTAGAGCAGGTCCGAGACATGCCATCGCTCCGTGCCGTCCCCGTAGACGTCCGTACCCGATGCCAACAGGGACTCGTTGGCGTCAAACAGCCGGGCGGCGACATAGCCACCGTTGGGCACGGAGATCCACCACTCGGCGGCGGCCATCGGGATGTCGGCGGAGGCGGTGAACTGGTAGCCCTTCACCGCCCAGTACGGGTCGTCGTTGCTGTCGACGAGGCTGCCGCTGGTGGGCGTGAAATCAATGTACTGAGCGGACGCCGCGACGGGCCCGGCCAGCCAGCCCAACAGCAAGGCGGCGAGGGCGAATAGCGGGCTCCAGCGGCAGCTCATCCCTCCCCCTCTCACCGGCGGCGGCGCAAGCGCAACGCGGCCAGCGCCAGCAGCGCGAGCAACGCCACCGGAGCGGGGGACTCCCCGGCGCTGTCACAGGCACAGCTGGGGGCCGTATCGTCGTCATCGTCGTCGTCGTCGTCCCCGCAGTCCGCGTCGTACTCGTCCACCAAGTCATTGCAGTTGTTGTCCACGCCGTCGTCACAGACCTCGACCGCGGCCGGGTTGATGTCTGCGTCGGTATCGTCGCAGTCCTCGCCGTACGTGCCGCCGCCGTACCCATCCTCGTCCATGTCGTCCAGATCGGCCCCGTCGCAGTCCTCGTCGATGCCGTTGTAGGGGATCTCCACGGCACCGGGATTCACGTTGGCGTTGTAGTCGTCGCAGTCCTCGCCCCCACAGCCGCTGTAGCCGTCGTGGTCGTAGTCCATGTCCTCGTCCACCTGGCCGTCGCAGTCGTTGTCCACCTGGTCACAGGTCTCCTCGGCGCCCGTGTACGTGTTGGGATCGGTGTCGTCGCAGTCGTCCTGGCACTCGGTGAAGGTGTCCCCGTCCGCGTCGTCATTCTCGTCCGTGGCCGGGTTGCAATCGTTGTCGATGCCGTCACAGACCTCTTCGGCTTCGGGGTTCACCGCAGGGTCGATGTCATCGGAATCCCCGCCGCACTCGCTGTAGCCGTCGCCGTCGG
>CAZDDH010000535.1:0-1679 GCA_964504165.1 uncultured Rickettsiales bacterium
GACGGCGAGGAGGACCTCAACGGCAACGGGGCCATCGACGCCGACGAGACCGATCCCAACGACGCCTCGGACGACGTCACCGGGGACGACGATGACGACACGGCCGGTGATGACGACGATACGGCCGACGATGATGATGACGACATCACGGATGACGACGACGATGACTCGGAGTTCGACGGCGAGCTAGCCGGTGGAGGTTGCGGCTGCGATGAACAGCTATCCGAGCGCCCGGCCGCAGGTGCGGCGCTGCTCGCGGCGTTGATGGCCCTGCTTTTGGCGACTCGCTTGCAGCGGAGAATGCGTTAGCGCTGCTGCGGTCCTGGCCCCACGAACGAGGGTCCCCGGTGCCAGCTACGGTGCCCATGGTACCCCGCCCCAACGCCCCAGAGAGACATCGGGTTTTGGGGGATTCCTCGCGCGCCCGTACAAATGTCAAATTTTTATAAAGAACTTTGATGCTCCGGAGGGTACCTTACGGATTCCCCCAAGGACGGAGGATTCCATGCTTCACGACCCCATTACCCGTTCCCAATCCATGCGCTGGCTCGGGGCACTGTCTGCCCTGCTGGCCCTGGCCCTGGGCGCTTGCGAGACGCCGCCCGAGGAACCGACCGAACAGCTGACCTTCGCCATCGTGGGTGACTGCGTCCTCGACGCGGGTGAGCAATGCGACGACTGCAACACCGTGGACGGGGACGGATGTGATTCCTCCGGCCAGGTGGAGGCGGGCTACGTCTGCGATCAGGACGCCTGGTTCCGCTGGGGTTTCGACGAGACCATCACGGAGATGGCCTCACCGCATGTGGACGCCACCTGGACGGTGGCTGGGGACGGGCAGTCCGTCGAGCAAAGCGGCAACTCCCACCCGTCGGCCTACTCCACGCCCAACCCGTTCCCGATCACCAACATGCAGATCGACCTGACGGTGAACAGCGGGTCGGGGGACGACGACTTCGTCGGCTTCGTCATTGGCTACCAGGAAAACGAGGGTTCGGACCCGTCGGCGGACTGGCTGTTGCTGGACTGGAAGGCGGATACCCAGTACTGGGGCCCCGGTGGCGGCTGGGCCTGGGAAGGCATGTCCCTCAACGCGGTCACCGGCGCCGTGGATGGCGACGAGATCTGGTCCCACAGCGGGGATGTCACCGAGCTGGCCCGCGCCAACAACCTGGACTACACCGGCTGGACCGAGGCCACGGCCTACAGCTTCGAGTTCGATCTGACGCCGACGCGGCTGCAGATCTGGGTCGACGGATCCCTGGAGTTCGACGAGACCGGCACCTTCGATACGGACAACTTCGGCGGCTACGCGGCCTCCCAGAATGGAGTCGTGCTGGAGTTGGTCCATCCCCTCGACGTGAGCATTTGCATGGAGGACAGCGACGGCGACGGTGATCCCGACGACTTCGACACTTGCACCGATGCGGACGGCGACGGCTACGGCGACCCCAACTTCGTCAACACCTGTCCCGACGACTGCGATGACGCGGACGCCAACGTCAACGCGGGGGCCACGGAGGTCTGCGACGGCGTGGACAACAACTGCGACGGGTCCATCGACGAGGGTATGGCCGACGCGGACGGCGACGGTGTCTGCGACGACGTCGACCCGTGCCCGCTGGACAAACCCGACGACACGGACGGAGACGGTGTCTGCGACAGCGAAGACAACTGCC
>CAZDDH010000536.1:0-1654 GCA_964504165.1 uncultured Rickettsiales bacterium
CCCGTCGCAGGTGGACCAGCCGTCGCCGTCCACGTCGAAGTCCTCGTCCACGGCGCCGTCGCAGTCGTTGTCGATGAAATCGCAGACCTCCAGGTTGCCCGGGTAGGCCGCCGCCTCGAAGTCGTTGCAGTCCGACGGGGTATCGCAATTGGTGTAGCCGTCGCCGTCCGCGTCGTCCGCCTCGTTGAGCTGGCCGTCGCAGTTCTGGTCAATGCCGTCGTTGCAGATCTCCTGGGCCGCCGGGTGGATGGAGGCGTCGTTGTCGTCGCAGTCCCCGTCACAGTCCGTGAAGCCGTCGAGATCGTTGTCGAACAACTCACAGGCGCAGGGGCCGATCATGCCCAGGGCGTTCTCCAGCACCTGGTCCAGGTAGGCCTGATCGGCGCCGTTGCTCCAGTAGCCCGAGGAGGCGCTGTTGTTGATCAGCACGAATCCGCCGCCGATGTCCTTGTAGACCAGGCAGGCCTCCCCGTTGCCGTTGGTGGCCACGAACACGGCGTTGGGATCGGTGGGCCGCAGCTGGTAGTACGAGGCGCTGTTATTGGTGAAGTTGGTGGGCGAGGTGACGTTGTAGGCCAGCTCGTGGTTGGGTTCCTGGATCGTCACGTGGGGCTGGTTGGAGGTGGACCACGAATAGCTGCCGGTGTTCACCTCCAGGAGGTACTGGTCCACCGCGTTGGTCCAGTCCTGCAGCCCCGAGCCGCCCATGATGATGACGCCCTTGCCGAGCATCAGCTCGTCGTAGACCGCCTCCACGTCCGTGGCGCCGGGGTAGCCGCCGTCCATGCCGATGACGATGGTCTCGTAGTTCGTCAGCGTCAGGCCGGCCCAGGCCTCGGTGTTGTGGTAGGTGACGTTTTGCACCCCGATCTGGGTCAGCGAGGCCTGCAACGAGTTGGTCACCGTGGTGGTGTGCAGCACGCCGACATCGGTGGGGAGGCAGTTCTGGGCGCGGGCGGATCCCGCATGCGTGATGGTGATGAGGCAGCCGGTGATGATGAGGCTGACGGGGATCAGACGGGCGATTGTAAACATCATGGAATTCCTCCTGGCAGGGCGGATTGTATCCGACGGATGCGGTGGCTGCTGTTTTTAGGAGTGGGGGAGGGAGGGGGAGGGACGCGGGAGCGTCCGGGAGGGGACGTCCCAGGCGGGAAGCCTCGGGACGAAGAATGTACGCGCTCCCAATGCTAATCTCGACGCTTCAGGCGAATCGCCAACAGCGCTAGCAACGCCAGCAAGCCGATGGACGCCGTAGATTCACCGGCGCTATCACAAGCGCAGCTGGCGCCCGGCTCCTCCAGGCTGTCGCCACCGTCGCCGCAGTCCGGGTCTTGGTTATCGTTCAGGTCGTCGCAGTCCGTGTCCACGCCGTCCAAGCAGTCCTCGGCGGCGTCCGGGGACACGTCTGCATCCATGTCGTCGCAGTCGCTGCCATTGGGGCCACCGGCAAAACCGTCGCCGTCCAGGTCGTCCGCGTCCACGCCATCGCAGTCCTCGTCGATGCCGTTATAGGGGACCTCGGTAGCACCCGGATTGACGTTGGCGTTGTAGTCGTCGCAGTCATCGCCGCCGCAGCCGCTGAAGCCATCGTGGTCGTAGTCCATGTCCTCGTCGATGAGGCCGTCGCAGTCGTTGTCCACCTGGTCGCAGA
>CAZDDH010000537.1:0-1632 GCA_964504165.1 uncultured Rickettsiales bacterium
TGGGTAGAGATCAGCGCAGGCGCACTCAGGCGGCTCCTCGAAGAAGATTCCATAGTCATCGGGATCAGAGCATTCGTCCTGGTTCTCGCAGTAGATCCACAATGGCATCTGAGCCACATTGCTGTTGTTGGGATCCAGGGAGAATGGATAGTCACCGCCAGGTAGCAGTTGGGCGTCATTCTCAATTTCGATGTCCAATGAGCCGGGGAATGCATCGATCTCGAGCAAGAATTCCATATCGTTGTCTTCTACTTCGACGTTGAGGTCGGACGCTCCGCCTTGGGTGATCTGGAAATCGATGTTCTCAGGAATATACACATAATCCCCGAACCAATCAGCGGCGCCGCCACCGGGAGATTTGGTAAACTGGATGCGGCCCGCCAACAAATGGTTGCCTTCTCGCGTTCGTGGTGCGCCAACGATCAGGTCAAATACACCATTGTCCTGGAAATCTCCGAGAGCCAGCGAGGTCCCGAAGGCTGCGTTGTCGTCGTCGGGATAATTGAGAGTATACTCCCTGAAATCGTAGTGGGCGTATGGATGATTGCCCTCGTCGATGGGGATGAATTTAGAAAAGAGGATGTAGGCCTTGCCGGATCCGGTGTACCACTGTGCCTGGTCCTCGTTGTAGACTCGTGCCCCAGGAGCTCCAACGGCAACGTCTTCCAACCCATCCATGTCAACGTCGAAGTTTGCGGTCAGCACAGAAAAACCGCGACGCTCGTTGGCCTGTGCGCCGGCCCACTTGTCGATACCATCAAACGACTGGTAGCACTCCTGCTGGAACAGGGTAGGATCGCCGGTCTGCCCATCCGTAACGAGGACGCAGACCCGGCCAGCGTCCACGGAGCTTGACTCGTCGTAGTCAGGTGCGCCAATGACGATATCTTCGTAGTTGTCGTCGTTGAAATAGCCACTATCAACACTGAAACCGTATTGCTGGAAGGGCTGCGGGTTGCCGTTGGTCTCAAGGGTCGCGTAATGGTAGGTGCTGTTCTCCAACGTGTCGATGTTGTCGGCCCAGAAGATGTTGACCTCGCCCTCACCTTGGCCTGCCACAATGCTGGCCCCCGGCGCTCCAACTACGAGGGACGAGTAGCCCGCCCTGTCCGAGTCCGGTTCGTTCATGAATGAACCAGCAGCCAAGGAAGCGCCAAAGCGCTGATACGTCTGGTCGAGGTTGTCGTGTCGCCGCAGCGTCTTGTAGTAGGGGAACGTCCAGTTTGAGCAATCCGGATCGGTGATAGTTGCCGGATCCGTCCGCATGATGTAGACGCGCCCAACCAGTTCGTAATTCTGGAAGCTCTGATACGGCGCACCGATGGCCAGATCCAGGTAGCGAGTGGCTTCATCGCCATCATCAATGTCGAAGTATCCTGGTTCGACTGCAAAACCGAACATGGATTCGGAGTTTGGGAACGGATGGTAGATGGTCGTGCAATAATGCAACCCTTCGGACTCGTCTCGCTCGAAGATATGCACGGCCCCTGTGTGCTGGTGGAATCCACCGTACTCGTCGTAGTTGTATCGTGGAGCGGAGATAGCTACTTCGTCGATCTTGTCTCCGTTGAGGTCAACCGGGGCGCATCGGCGGAAAGGGGGCGCTGGTAAAGCCGCGTCAGGTTTGACGTA
>CAZDDH010000538.1:0-1631 GCA_964504165.1 uncultured Rickettsiales bacterium
CTGATCCACGCCGTCACACACCTCCACGGCCGCGGGGTTGATGCTGGCGTCCGTGTCGTCGCAGTCGTCGACACAGCTGGAGTAGCCGTCGCCGTCCACATCGAAGCCGTTGTCGATGGTGCCGTCGCAGTCGTTGTCCACGCCGTCGCAGACCTCGGTGGCCCCCGGATTGGCGGTGGCGTCGTTGTCGTCGCAGTCCACATCGCCGTAGTACAGGTCGCCGTCCACGTCGAAGTACTCCACGCAGGCCGTGCAGCCATCGTTGGCGTCCATGTTGCCGTCGTCGCAAGCCTCGTTACCTGAGAGGATGCCGTCGCCGCAGATGGCCGGATTGCCGCTACGGATCTCGAACAGCCACACGCCCGTGTCGTTCACGTTCGACGTGGTGCAGAGGTCGAGGATCTGGGGCGTCTGGGAGTCCGGATGGGAGTAGTAGTTGATGTTGTCGCCGGCATCCAGGCCCATCTGGGCTTCGGTGCCACCGAGGCCACCGCTGCCGCCGCTGGCGTCGCCGGTGGTCCACTCGCAGGCCGCGTAGCGGTACTCGATGTCGAAGTCACCGGGGGCCACGTCATCGCGGGCGGTGAGCACGACCTGGAAACGATTGAGCAGGTCCACGCCCTGCCAGTAGTAGCCCACGTCGTACCACGTGGCGATGAAGCGGCCGTCCACGGCGTCCTCGTAGTAGTACGTCTCGTTGTCGCCCACCACGTTGACCTGGCCACCGTTCGTGTCCACATCACCCCAATAGGGTGCGATCATCGGCTGCGCCGCCACCGGGAAGGCTACAGGCGTGTACCCGCTAACCGCCGCGTTGAACGTCAGGTTGCCGTTGTTGTTGACGTAGATCTCCGTGTAGGTCGTCCCGTAAAAATTCGCGCCGGACGGGAAGGCCGAGGATATGTCGATGGGTCCAACGGATCCGTCGTCGTTTTGGCCCATGGGGGTCCCCATGTCCACGTCACCACCGAAACCATCCACCAAGGTGGCCTGGGCCGATGCGTTGTAGCTCGGTAGGGACATGCAAAGTACCACGGCCACCGTAGCGGGCAGGCGCAGTGATCGAACCGTTGAGGGTCGGGGCAGACAGAACATGGGAACCTCCGAATCAGTCTCAGTCAACAGGGGTATACAAGTGGCGGTTCCCTTGAATCTAAGGTCCGTGAATTCCATGTCAACTGCTGAATGCAATGAGTAGTAAATATTAATCGGTAAATAAACAAAAAGCCGAAAAACCCGCTCACTGGCTGACGTTTATTGTGTTTTTTACGTTTTTTACTGTTATTTAGATCTCCGCGACATCAATACCGAAGCAGAAGCCACCAGGCGCTCCGGGCAAAGCCCAGGCCAGTGCCGCGCTCGGCCGGATCCGTGGAACCACATCTGGGGGGAACTACCCGCGGGGCACTCGCCTACGCGCCACGACGGCCATCAACGCCAACAGGGCGAACAGGCCAAAGGGCGCTGCGTCACCACGGCCCTCCTGGCCGCAGGTGCAGCCCCCGGAGATGTCACTGTTGACGTCGTCGTCGTCGGCATCGTCGTCGTCGTCGTCGTCATCGTCGGCCACGTCGTCGTCGTCCTCGGCCGCCTCGCAGTCCTAGTCCAACACCACGACCAACAACAACACC
>CAZDDH010000539.1:0-1586 GCA_964504165.1 uncultured Rickettsiales bacterium
GGCGTGACTGCGTTTTAGGGCGCACGGCGTCACCGCCATGCCGGCACCGGGGAGTTGTAGGGGCTCAGTGCTCAGCGACAATCAGTAATCCGCACTGGAGAGATGAACTTGACGCTGGGCAGCTCAGCGTAGATTCTGAGCCCCTACACCGGCCGGTCCAGGTCCGGTAGCAGGGCCAGCAGCTCGCGGCGCAGCTCGTAGGCCCGGCTGCGGCCGGCGCCGGTGGCCGCCAGGATCTTGGCGCCGGTGGGCGCTTCCAGGTTGAGGCGCTGGGACACGGCGCTGGTGATGAGCAGCAGCGCGGCGAGGACATTGGGGGAGACAGCGGAGAGCAGATCGGGTACAGCAGACACGGTGGTCCTTTTGGGGCGAGCATTGAGGTTGCAGCACACCCTCTATGCCTCATCCCGAAACGGGCCACCACCTCCTTTCAAGGCCGTGGCTCGAGGATCTTCTGGCCCATCAGCCAGACCTCGGGCCGCCCGTCCACGCTGACCACCTTGAAGAAATCCATCACCCGGTCGCGAAGCTCCAGGGTGTCGAGGGAGGCGTCCGCGCCAGCCCCGGCCTCGATACGGGCCAGGACCTCCTCGGCCCGGCCGTAGTACCGGTCCGCCGGCACCAGCAGACCCCCGAGGGCGTGGTGCGTGCGGCGGTGGTTGTACCAGTGCAGGTGGGCCGCCAGCCGCCGTTTCATCTCGGCCACGTCGTAGAAGCGGTGGGCGTCGAATAGCTCCTTGGAGAGGTTGGCGTTGAAGACCTCCAGCTTCCCGTTCCACTCCTTGTGCTCCGCCGGGATCTGGTCGATCCCCAGTTCGGTCAGCAGCGCCGTGAAGCGGGAGATGCCCCGCCACGACCAGAACGCCGACCCCTTGTCGTGCAGCACCATCTCCGGCTTGCCGTGGCGGGTCACCGCCTCCTCGAAGGTACGGATCACCAGGTCGGCCCGCTCGGCGTCGTCCACGCCGTGTCCGACGACGAAGCGCGAGTGGTCGTCGATCACGATCAGCGTGAAGGTCGACGCCCGGTTGATGTGACGGTGTAGGAAATCGAGGTGCCAGATGTGGTTCGGGCGCACCGCCTCAAACCGTTCGTCGTGGGGGTCGCGCTTGACCTTTGGCGGCCGGTACCCGGCGTCCTCCATCACCCGCCGGACGGTGTGCACCGACACCTTGATCGACTTCCGCCGCAGCTGGTTGCGGATCTGGCTCGGACCCAGGCCCGGATGACGGTGCCACTCGCCAAGGATCTCACGGTCCCGGCGGGCCTCGATCTCCTGCGGCGCCGGCCCGGAGGTCGGCGAGGGGCCATTCCCGTCGGCGGCCCGCTTCACCTTCCTCTGCCAGTCGTAGATCGTCCAGCGGCTCACGTCGTGCCTCTTCGAGGCTTCCGTGACGCCAAGCTTTCCCGCGTCCTCAAGGATCTCGCCCCGCTGCGACGGCGTGTACCGCTTGGCGGCCCGGGGACGGAGCTCCTTGGACTCCGCGGGCGTCTCGGCCTGCTCAGCTTCCGGTGGCGGCGCATCGACTGGGGAACCGGCGGGGGGCGCCCCCGCCCCGACCGCCCCCCCCCGCCCCCCCCGGGGC
>CAZDDH010000540.1:0-1585 GCA_964504165.1 uncultured Rickettsiales bacterium
GGATAGCTAGCTTGCTATCGTTGGACCTGCGGCTGGGGATGAGCGGGTGCTTACGCGCGGACCTGCGCCGGAAGCTGCTGGACGGAGAACCGGCCCAGCCCGAGGACCGCATCGGCCCCTACGCGGAGGCGCTGTGATGATCCTGTCTCACCGAGACTACGAGACCGCGCACACCATGGACGCGGACGTCGTGGTGGTCGGCACCGGCGCCGGCGGCGCACCCCTGGGTGCGGTCCTGGCCGAGGCCGGCCTGGACGTGCTCTTCGTCGAAGAGGGCGGCTACCACCCCACCACCAGCTTCAACCCCTACGCCACCCAGAGCATCGCCAGGCTGATGCGTGACGGCGGCACGACGATGATCCAGGGCCGCCCGCTGATCCCCTACATCGAAGGTCGCTGCGTCGGCGGCAGCACCGTCATCAACGGCGGGATGTCCTGGCGTACCCCCGAGCGCATCCTCCAGGAATGGCAGCAGCTGACCGGGGCCGCGGCCCTGGGCCCCGCGGGCATGGAACCCTACTTCGACCGGGTGCAGCACGACACGGCCATGGCTCCCCAGCTCGAGGTCTCCATCGGCGATGACAACCGCATCATGGAGGCGGGAGCGCGCAAGCTTGGCTGGCGCCACGAGAAGAACACCCGTGGCCAGTATCTATGCGTCGGCTGCAACAACTGTGTCACCGGCTGCCCAACCGGCGCCAAGTCGTCCACCCTGGTGAGCTACTTCCCCCGCGCACAGGCCGCGGGCGCGCGCTGCGCGACGGAGCTCCGTGCTCAGCGGCTGCTGTTCGACGGTGGACGCTGCGTGGGGGTGGAGGGTCGCTCGTTCAATCCCCGCACCCGCAAGCCGGACAAGCTCGTGTCGATCAAGGCCAGAGCCACCGTCATCGCCTGCGGGGCCGTCCAGACCCCCCACCTGCTGCTGCGCCACGGCCTAGGCCGGCCGAGCGGCCAGCTCGGACGGAACTTCCTCTGTCACCCCAACGCAAAGGTGCTGGCCCTGTACCCCCAGGACATCAAGGGCTGGCAGGGCGTGTCCCAGTGGGGGCAGGTCCGGGCGTTCCGCGACGAGGGAGTGCTGTTCGCGGAGAACATGATCTCACCGTCGGCCCTGGCCGCCCTGCAGCCCGTGCACGCCCAGCCCCTGTGGCAGGTGATGAAGCGATACAACCAGATGGTGCTCGGTGGCGTGTTGGTCGAGGACTCCACGACAGGCCGGGTGACACGTGGCCCCCTGGACATGGCCATGCCGCGCTACCAGGTCACCCCCTACGACATCCAGCGTTTCATCTCCGGCGTCGAGCGCATGGCCAGGATGCACTTCGAGATGGGGGCGGACCAGATCCTGTTGCCCTTCGCCCGCAGGCACTTCGCCAGGAGCATGGACGACATCAAGGACCTCGAGTCTCTCGTTCGCAAACCCGACGACATCGACCTGTTCACCGTGCACCTCATGGGCACGGCCCGCATGGGCACCAAGCCCCGCGCGTCGGTGGTGGACCTGGACGGCCAGCTCTGGGACGCGCCGGGTTGCTACGTCTCCGACGCCAGCCTGTTCCCCACCGCCATCGGCGTGAACCCCCAG
>CAZDDH010000541.1:0-1564 GCA_964504165.1 uncultured Rickettsiales bacterium
GTCGTAGGAGCTGCTCTAGCCGTGGTCTGCAGCTCCGTCGTAGGTCAGCGCGTCGTTGTCGTCGCAGTCCCCCTCGCAGGGCATCCAGCCGTCGCCGTCCAGGTCCTCTTCGTCCGCCGGCAGCACGTCGTCACAGTCGTTGTCGAATCCGTCGCAGATCTCCGCGGCGCCCGGGTAGGTGTCGACGTGGTCGTCGTCACAGTCCCCGTCGCAGATGGTGACGCCGTCCCCGTCCCCGTCGATGTCCTCGTCGGTGGACGCATCGCAGTCGTTGTCGATGCCGTCGCAGATCTCCACGGCGTCCGGATTGATGTCGATGTCGTCGTCGTCGCAGTCCCCATCACACAGGGTGAAGCCGTCGCCGTCCAGATCGGCCAGCTCATCGGTGGTGGGATCGCAGTCGTTGTCCACTCCGTCGCAGACCTCGGTGGCGCCGGGGTTGATCCCCGCGTCGGTGTCATCGCAGTCGGTGCTGTCCGCCACGTAGCCCGAGGGGGCCGAGCAATCATCGATGGTGGTGTTGAGATCGCCGTAGCCCTCACCGTCCCCGTCCAGCTAGTACGTGGTGGTCACGCCCTCGTCCACCGTGCCGTCGCAGTTGTTGTCCACGCCGTCGCAGACCTCGGTGGCGCCGGGATTGATCCCCGCGTCGGTGTCGTCGCAGTCCACGTCGCTGGCATAGCCGTCGCCGTCCGCGTCGACCGGGCCGGAGATGGATATGCCCGAGGCGTCAGCCACGACCCCGCCGCCATAGGTGCCGTCGCCCAGATCGTTGATGGTGAGCGTGATGGTCTCCGTCGTACCCGTGGCCGTGAACTGGACCGTGGCCGTCGTCCACGAATCGCCGCCATAGGTCGGGTAGGTGTACGAGGTCCCCCCCACCACCATCTCGAAGTCGCCGTTCGCATAGGTCGACGAGTTGTACGTCAGCGTCATCCCCTGGTATTGCACCGAGACGTCATAGGTCGAACCGTTGACCAGGCCCGTGATGGTGGTGGTGATTGCCTCCCGAGTGTTGCCCCCGGACAGCATGAGCTGCATGTTGGAGCCTTCGGCCGGGCCACCGGCCACCTCGCTGACCGTCCAGGTGCCTCCGGGCCACGCCCCGTTCCCCGAGATCACGTCGGGGGACTGGGTGGACACGGTCCACCCATCCACGGCGCAGGACGTACAGGCACCGGCGGCACGCTCGATGGCGTCGATGGACTGGGCCGAAGCTCCCAACGGATAGGCCAGCCCCACGAGGAGCGCGAGGGCCGCAAATGTATGGCGTAGGTAGGCCAGCGAACGGGTCCGTTTTTCGGTCAGCTCGGATATCAGGGCAGAAGAATGCAACACGTGGCTCTCCTCAAAGGGGCTGCAATGCATGTGGACAAATCCCTGGTTGAGATTAGTTCGTAAAAACCCGATGTCAACCGCGCTTTCAGCTATTAAATCGGGTAGATAACAAAAATCCGAAAATCGTAAATATTCCAGACGGGGCACGAATACTGGGCCGATACCGGAGGGTCAACCTCAACGTTGCAGACCGTCACACATAAAGCATGATCGCCAGTGTGCTCCG
>CAZDDH010000542.1:0-1561 GCA_964504165.1 uncultured Rickettsiales bacterium
TGCAACGCAACACTCCGTCTCTCCGCCGAGTGCATGGGAATGACCGTCTCTGAGTACATCGCGGCCAAAACCGACAAGGAATCGGAGGCCAACGGGATTGCCGACCTCGTTCGCAGGTGGGATGAGGACGAGGTTCTGGAATTGACCGCTGTCGAAGTGGCGACCGAGATATGTGCAGATGAGGACCTCATCTAGGACGCCGTCGCGGGTAGGGGTGGGCGGTGGCGATTGTGGGGAGGGTATGGAGCACCAGATGGAATGCTCCGAGGTGGATGATGTCTGTTAGTCGGCGTCTCCACCCTCGCCGTCGCACCACCCCTGATCCGCGAACCACTGCCGAAGCATGGCTTTCCTCTCAACCTCCAGGTCGCCAGCCTTCTCACCGGCTATTGCGTAGGAGGCTAGATCGAGATTGCCACGGTCCTTGGTTCCACACGACTCGCACCGCCAGAGCTTCCAACCTTGCTTGTTGCGGTAGACCTCGGCCCCGGCGACATCCCCGCAGTGGGGACACGGGGTGATCCGGTCGTCCTCGACCTGATGTCCGAGCACCTCGGCGATGTCCAGCAAGGCCAGCTTCCGGACCTGGAGTATCCAGTAGGGAACCTTCCGACGAGAGGCCCGCGGTGTCGAGGGAGGCGACCCCTTCTTCTTCTGGGGCTCTGGCGTGCTCTCGGCCACCGCCTTCGGAATGGGCTGCTGTTCCGTCGTGACGGGCGTCGGAACGTCTGAAAACAGGGGTCGAGAAGGCGGTTCTCCCCCGAAAGGTAGCGGCGAAGGAGGACGACGCCGTCGCACAGGAGGTGGGTCAGGAGTATAGGTCCAGCGGGGCATCGTGCCCTATCTACCGATCTGTGAGGAGGCGGGCAAGCACGAAGGGGGCCGAATGAGTTGGGGAACGGGACTCGTGGGCAGGTCGTTGGGACAGGGCACCCAGGGTGGATCATCCTCCCGGTACACGATGGAAGTGGTTGACGCGATTGCGATGTTGCGGTGGGGTCTACCGTGAAGACGAGAGGTACTGCCATGCTCCTGTTCGACGTCCTACGACTGCATCTTCCCGATCTCGATCCGAAACGGTGCAAGCTCCACATCGCGACCCCGAGTAGAGACTCGGATCCTCTGGACGTGTTCTTCGCCAACAGGTTCGAGGCATGGCAATCCTGGCAGACCAAGAAGAATTTCGAACGGGACTCTATCGTGTCCCTCATCAAGCTCCCGGGGAAGGACCGTTGGCTGTTCGCCGGGTGCTTCCGAAAACTGGGGAGGTCGCGGGTCGAGACTCCTGGACGCCACCGATGGAGGTATCAGACCGAGGAGATCGAGGAGACCAAGCCCCTAGCCGGTCGCGTGGTGATCGGCTTCCACCGGACGGCGAGACAGCCCTACCTCAATGCCGAGAACGGGACGTCGAACCTAGGTGTCAGGGAGATACTCCCACAGCGGATGGCCGTGTCTGAATTCCCCGGCTACCACAACATCCTGATCACCAAGGACACCCTCGGCCCCACGCTCGCGCAGGGAGTCGGCAGGGCTCGGGCTTGGGGCCACCCGATCGTGG
>CAZDDH010000543.1:0-1543 GCA_964504165.1 uncultured Rickettsiales bacterium
GACTCAGCAGCATGATGGGAGGTCCGAAATGCCCCCTCTCGGAGGATGCGCCCCGCCACCGCTACCAACACCATTCCTCACGACGTCCTGGATGACTTGCACCGGTTCATCGACCAGCACCGAGCCCGTACCATCGGCTCCTTCGACTTCGAGCAGTTCGAGAAGGATCTGCACGAACGGATCGTCGCGTTGGAACGGGAGATGTTGGCCGAGGAGTTGTCGCGGCACGACGTGGACGTCCCTGCGGTCCTGATCCATGGCGAGGTCCACCATCGCGTACTGCGCTGCGAGCAAACCTACCAGGCCGCGGCCGGTCCAGTGCGAGCGATGCGAACCCTGTACTCGACTCGCGCGGATGGAGAGCGCGCCGTCTCTCCGATGGAACTTCGCGCCGGCATCGTCGAGGGGCGCTGGAGCCCCTGGGCGGCGGAGTTGGCCGTCTGGGTCGTGGCGCACTTGACCCCGGCGGCCGGCGAAGAGCTCTTCGCGCGGATGGGCAGCATGGCCCCGTCGAAGAGCAGCCTCGATCGGTTGCCCAAGGAGTTGAGCCGCCGCTGGGAAGCCCGGCGGCTCGACTTCGAGACCACGCTGCGCCGCGAAGAACAGGTCCCAGCCGAGGCGGTCGCCGTGGGGGTCTCGCTGGACGGCGTGATGGTGCCGATGATGGACGGCAAACGTCAGCAGAAGCGTGCCAAGGCTCGACGTGCCGGCAAGCAGACGAAGGGACCGGCGGGGTACTCGGAAGCGAGCTGCGGCTCGTTGTCGTTCTACGACATCGATGGGCGCCTGATTTCGACGCTGCGCATCGCACGGATGCCCGAGTCCAAGAAGAAGACGCTCAAGGAGATGCTCCTGGCCGAGGTCCTTGACGTCCTCCATCAGCGCCCCGACCTCAAGCTGGTCAAGGTAGCCGATGGCGCCCGCGACAACTGGACCTACCTGTCCGAGATCCTCCCCGAGGGGATCGAGGTCGTCGACTACTTCCACGTGGCCGAACACCTGCATAGAGCGGCGTGCATCGCCTACGGAGAGAAGAATCCGCAAGGACGGGCGTGGTACGAGAAGTGGCGTCACGTCCTCCGCCACGACGACGAGGGCGTGGACAAGGTGATCCGCGCCCTCAAGTACCAGGCCCGCAAATACCCGCGCCGCAAGAAGCTCGCCCGCGAACTGACCTACTTCCGCCGCAATCGGCACCGGATGGACTACGCACGGCTCGCCGACCAGGCGCTACCCATTGGCTCGGGCATCATCGAGGCCGCCTGCAAGACTCTGGTGACCCAGCGTCTCAAGTGCTCCGGGATGCGGTGGCGACACCAAGGTGGCCAGGCGATCCTGACCTTCCGCGCCCTCGTCCAGAGCGACCGATTCGACCGGGGATGGAGCCAACTCCGATCGACCTACGTCCACGAAGTCCAGGTGCCGGATAACGTGATTCCATTAAACGCGGCGGTGAGCCGGTGACGTGTCAGTACGAGAGCTACACCCGACTCATTCGACGACATCGTCGAGGACGCCCGACGCTTCCAGCAGGAAGGCAAGC
>CAZDDH010000544.1:0-1523 GCA_964504165.1 uncultured Rickettsiales bacterium
AAGGTCGCACCGTCCATCCCCGGCATACGCATGTCCGACAGCACGACGGCAAAGGAGCCCTCACGGCCCATGATTTCCAGCCCTATCGCGCCGCCAGGAGCGGTATGGACATCGCAGGTGCGGCGGAGTTGCAGTGCGAGGCCCTCGAGAACGTGGGGTTCGTCATCGACGCACAGCACCTTGATCTTGGACCGTTTCTTCATCGTCAACAGGCTCCTTCAATCCGCCGACGCGGCGGCTTGCTCCTCGGCCAGTTCGCGCCATTGGTCGAGCTTGTCCGCCACACCCAGCTCGGCCAGCAAGGCCTCATCGAGCTGGCTGTCCGCATTGCCCGCCACGCACATGGCGGTGGGCAGGATCTCGTTGGCTAGGTTATCGGCCACATGAACGGCAGCTAAAACCCCGAATGTCTGCTGGTCGACACGGCCCGGCGCGTGGTGGTTGGCGACAGCCTCGATGACGGGGTACGGCAGCCCCCACAGACCGAGCAGATAGGCCCCTACCTCGGCGTGGGTCACACCGGCCATCTTTTCTTCCACGGCGAACATCGGCTCCCCTGTGGCCCGTACATCGTCCAGGACCCCGGTGAGGTGATCCGGGAGTTCATGGATCAGCAACAGCACGCCAATGTCATGCAGCAGGGCAGCCACGAACGCATCCTCCCGCAGCTGCATATCGTCGAACATGGACGATGCGATCGATGCCACGAGCAACGAGTGTTTCTGCAACGCTTCGAGGGATAGTCCGCCCACGGTCGTCGATTCGTCCTCGCCGAAAACCTCGGCGGCCAGCACGACCTGCTTGATGGTGTTGAAGCCCAGGTAGGAGACCGCCTCCTCGATCCGGGTGATCGTCCTGGGCAGGCGGAAGAACGCCGAGTTGGCGATCTGCAGCAGCTTGGCACACAGGGCCATGTCCTGCTCCAGGATCTGGGTCACGTCCTGCAGGGAAGTCTTCTCGGCCGCCAGCGCCGCCATCAGCCGGTTGTACACGGCCGGCATCGAAGGCAGCGTCTCGATCTTGCCGATGGTGTCCCTGACGATCTCGTCGTTGACCAGCGCGTGCAGGCTACAGGCGCGCTCGACCACGTTTTCCAGCAATCCCGCATCGCAGGGCTTGTTGAGGAACTGGTGGGCGACGGGAACGGCCCGCATCGCGGTCTCGAGCTCGGCATGACCGGAGAGCACCAGCCGCACGATCCCTGGGAACTCCTCCTGGACTCGCTTCAACAGCTCCGCCCCGTCCATCTGGGGCATACGCATGTCCGTCACGATCACATCGATCGGCTCTTCGCGGAGCCGCTCCAGCGCCTCATGGCCGCCCCCCACGAAGCCCATCTTCCACTTACGCCGCTGCCGCCGCAGGCGATGCCTCAACCCCTCGAGGATCTGGGGTTCGTCATCCACGAACAAGATGTTTTTTTTTGTCATTCCGCGCCCTCGGAGTGGCCACCACCACTCCCATCGGGGATGGTGATGATGAATGTGGTGCCCTGGCCCCGGGTGGTCTCGAAGGCCAGGGTT